>CAZPVJ010000079.1:0-44152 GCA_964590005.1 uncultured Alteromonadaceae bacterium
ATTGGTATCGATTATGACGTGATCATAATTGGAGCTGGCATGAGCGGTATGACGGCAGCACGCCTGCTGGCTGAAATGGGGCCCGGGATCAAGGTGCTCGTGCTGGAGGCAAGAGACAGGGTTGGCGGCAGAATGTATACCTCGCCAGATGACGTCTCACCGCACGGTGTCGAATTGGGTGCGCAGTTTATCCACGGCAGTGCGGCCTCGACCTTCGAACTCGTTAAAAAGCATGGCATGCAGACGCGGCCCAGGCACCATTTTGGTGTCCCCAAATACCTGTCCTATCGCGAGGGTGCCCAGGCTGTTCCAGCGGATCAGGGCCAAAAGGACGCGTTATTCTCGAAATTACAGAAGGCTTACGCCGCTTACTCGGGTCCGGACCTGTCCCTGGCCGCATTTGCGGCTCAGCAGGGTATTACCGCAGGTGCGGAGGCCGACCTGGTCGCTGCAGAAGCTATTGGCTGGGGGGTCGAGCCGGATCAACTCAGCCTTAAGGCGGCCATGGAAGACGAGGATGCCTGGCGAAGCTACTGGGACGAGGATTACATTCTGTTTGGTGGCTACAGTAACCTCGCTGAGAGAATGGCAGCGGAGCTCTCTGGCAAGATTCGGCTTGAGAGTGTGGTCACAAACATTCTTTGGGGGGAGGAGCTTTGCGGGGTAATCTACAAAGACCGCGGTATCGAGAGTGCGGTGACTTCCCGGCGGGTGGTGGTAACGTTGCCTGCGGGTGTGCTCCAGAGTGGGGACGTTAAAATCAACCCACCGATTCCAAAGGAAAAACAAGCCGCCCTCGATTCCATTGTGATGGGGCGAGCGGTTGTCGTGCCCATGCTTTTTAGTGAGCCGTTCTGGCGTGAAAGTATTCCCTACCCGGGTGGCTTGCGCCGCCTCGATCATCGGATCAGCTTTTCGATTCCCCATGACGCCAAGCGCGGCGGGAACGCGATTAACGGCTACTTCACCGGTGATGTCGCGGAACAGCTGAGTGCCGCCGGTCCGGACGCTGCTTTGCTACAAGTGCTGGGCTGGCTGGAACAGGCGACGGGAGTTGGGAGTTTGCAGGACAAGCTAACCTGGCACACGGTGGCAGATTGGGTTGCCGACCCGTTCTCCTATGGCAGCTACTCCGCGACTGGCCCTGGCGGTCATAGCTTGCGTGCAGAATTGGGTAAGCAAGTCGGAGAAACCCTGTTTTTTGCAGGAGAGGCCACGGCGCCAGCGCCGCACTACCAGTCTGTTCACGGCGCCTACGACAGCGGCAAGCGGGTAGTGCGAGAAGTCGCCCGTTCCCTGGGTCTTGGCGATCGCCTTCCCGGGGAGGAAGTAACGCAAGAGGCTGTTATCGAGTTACTCTAGCTCCCGTTAGTTGCAGGGTAACCACTATAGCGCGAGCTCCGCCATCTCCCTCAGCAGCGGGATGTCTCCGTGTATCAACAGGGTGGTAATCGGTGAGTCTTGCCAGTCGGCTAATTTATCCCTGACCCTGTCTCGCGGTCCGCACAGCGATATTTCATCCGCAAATGCATCAGGTACGGCCGCAATACCCTCGTCCCGCTTGCCCTCGAAAAAGAGATCCTGAATCTGTTCTGCTTCATCGGGAAAGCCCATTCTGGCCATCAATTCCTTGTGGAAGTTTCGCTTTTTGGAGCCCATGCCACCGATGTAAAAGGCCAGCATGGCCTTCACTGGATACAGTGCCTCCTCCAGGTTGTCGTTGATGTTTACCAAAACCGTGGGCGCGATTTCAAAGCCGGGCTTGGCGGCAACCAACTGGTCGGCATAAACTTCCTGCCGATAGGGGGAGTAATACAGCGGCAGCCAGCCGTCGGCGATCTCGGCTGTCTGCGTCACGTTTTTAGGCCCCTCGGCGCCGATAAAAATTGGAACGTCTGCACGCAATGGGTGGGTAATTGGCTTCAGTGGTTTACCCATGCCCCAGGCACCCGGCCCTGAATAGGGTAGGGGGTAGAACTCGCCGTCACTGGTGACAGGGGCTTCGCGTGCCAGGACCTGGCGAATAATATCGACATACTCCCGGGTACGGGTTACCGGTTTTGAATAGGGCTGGCCATACCAACCCTCCACGACCTGCGGGCCCGAAACGCCCAGCCCCAATATCATTCTGCCCCCGGATAAATGATCCAGGGCCAAGGTGGCCATAGCGCAGGCCGTGGGTGTCCGAGCGGAGAGCTGCGCCACGGAAGTGCCCAGCCGAATCTTCGAGGTGTGGGCGCCAATCCACGCTAATGGGGTGAAACAGTCATTACCCCAGGACTCGGCGGTCCAAACGGAATCAAAGCCCAGCCTTTCGGCTTCCTGGGCCAACTCGACATGATTGGCGGGAGCCAGCGCGCCCCAGTATCCGAGCTGTAATCCCAGAGATAGCTTAGCCATGATGGATGCCTTTCGATTTTGTGTGGTCACTTTACTTTAACCAGTCGCGACAACAAGCGGTCGGTGAGGCCAATTTCGCTTGCAGGACTGATCAATACGATTGGCACAGGGCATTGCATTGGATAGACTCCGACCCTCTGTTAAGCAAGGCCCTGGAGCACAGGATGACCAAGTTGACCCACCTCGATGAAGCCGGCGCGGCCAGAATGGTGGATGTTGGCGACAAAGCCGAGACAACGCGTATCGCTCAAGCCCAGGCGGTCGTCACGATGCAGGCCGAGACACTGGGCCTGATCAGCGACGGCGGTCATAAGAAAGGGGACGTCCTGGCTGTCGCCCGAATCGCGGGTATACAGGCGGCAAAAAAATGTTCGGACCTTATTCCTCTTTGCCATCCGCTGATGCTAGACAGCGTTGATGTCAGTTTTGACGTGCAGGAGTCAACGAGCCAGATCGTCGTTTTGGCTCGCTGCCGCGTGAGTGGCAAAACCGGGGTGGAGATGGAGGCGTTGACTGCGGCCTCGGTCGCGGCGCTGACAATATATGATATGTGCAAGGCCGTAGATCGTGGCATGACCATCAACGAGGTGGGCCTGCTGCATAAAGAGGGTGGCAAAAGCGGCGTCTGGCAGAGGTCAGAGGATTGACCGAAGGCATACTCAAGATTCTTTTCTTCGCGCGGCTGCGAGAGCAGCTGGAATGCGCCGAAATGTCGTTGCCTTTTGCTGCTGGGCTGGCAACAGTGAATGGGCTTCGCGATCACCTCATCGCCGAAGGCGGAGAGGCATGGCGGGTGGTCCTGGAAGAAGACAATATCATCTGCGCGGTCAATCAGAGCGTAGTTACAGCTGAGGCGCGGCTGGTTGCGGGCGACGAGGTCGCTTTTTTCCCACCGGTGACCGGAGGCTGAGGCATGACTCAACTGCGTGTGATGGTGCAAGCCGAGGACTTTGACCCCGGTGCACTGCAGGCATCACTGCTCTCAGGTGATCATGAGGAGGGCGCCCTTGCTACATTCACTGGATACGTCCGGGCGAGTAACGAGGATCGTGGCGTACACAGCATGCTGCTGGAGCATTATCCGGGCATGACCGAAAAGAGTATCGAGGCCACGCTGCAGGAAGCGGCGCAGCGCTGGTCGATCGGCGCGGCGATGGCAGTGCACCGTATTGGTGAACTCGCCCCAGGGGATCGTATCGTTTGGGTTGGGGTGAGCTCCAGGCATCGTGCGCAAGCGTTTGAGGCTTGTGAGTTCATAATGGATTACCTCAAGACCCGGGCGCCATTCTGGAAGAAAGAATTGGGCCCTGCTGGTGAACACTGGGTAGACGCCAGGGAGACCGACGAACAGCGGGCGGACCGTTGGCTGGCAAATGATTGAACATTAGGGTTGACCAAGACAACACCATGAAAATAAGGAATTGTAATGAGTATTGATGGTAGAGAGTTGCGTAATGCGCTCGGGCGCTTCGCGACAGGCGTGTGTCTGATTACGCTCGAAACCGCAGAGGGCGATTCGCTGGCGTTGACAGCCAACTCGTTTTCGTCGGTATCCCTGGACCCCCCGTTGGTATTGTGGAGCCTGCAGAACAATTCCGATGTTTTCGAGCACTATGCGTCGTCCCGCTACTTTGCCATCAATGTCCTGGCGGCCGATCAGCAGCCACTGTCCGACAGTTATGCCAGAAAGGGGCAGCACGAGCTTGAGCCCAGTCACTTCACCCCCGGAGTCAAGGGCTCCCCAGTGATCGGTGGAGCATTGGTCAGTTTTGAATGTGAATTGGCTGCCACCCATGAAGGGGGTGACCACCTGATTATCGTGGGTAAGGTTATCGAAATGTCTGCCCGAGAGGAGGGCAATCCCTTACTCTTTTTCGGCGGTGGTTATCGTGAGCTGGGGTGAGCGCTCGTCGCGCCGCCTCCAAGGTCCTATAATGCGCAGTCCCTAACTCTTTGGTCACGCGACTATGAAGTTTTGTACCAGTTGTGGCCAGTCAGTCACGCTTATCATTCCCGAGGGTGATGATCGTGAGCGCTTTGTCTGCACGGTTTGCGAGGAAATCCACTATAGCAACCCACGGGTGATTGTAGGCTGCTTACCGGTCTTCCAGGGCAAGGTGCTAATGTGTAAACGCGCCATCGAGCCACGGCGTAATTTCTGGACCTTGCCAGCGGGATTTATGGAGAACGGAGAGACAACCCTGGAGGGTGCGGCTAGAGAAACCTGGGAAGAAGCCAGGGCCAGGGTCAGCGATCTGGAGCTCTATCGTATTTTCGACGTCCCCTATATCAGCCAGGTCTACATGTTTTATCGTTGCACCGTCGATAATGGCCAGTACGGCGTTGGTCCGGAAAGCCTGGAAACCACCCTGTGCAGCGAAGACGAGATACCCTGGGAGGACATCGCCTTTCCGGTCGTCAAAAAAACACTGCAAGAGTACTTTCGTGACGTCGAGCAGGATCACTTCCCGGTGCGCGTCTCGACAGTGGAGTACGGCCCGCGTCGCAAATGACCGCTGTGAGCACACTTTTATTTTCCAATTGAATACACGGAGATCATATCCATGGCTTTCCCAAAAGTAGGTAATCTTGCGCCGGCTTTCACCCTGTTGGACCAAGACGGAAAAAAAGTCAGCTTGAAAAGTTTTCGCGACAAAAAGAACGTGGTTCTTTACTTTTATCCAAAGGCGATGACGCCTGGTTGTACCGTTCAGGCCTGTGGCATTCGCGACAGCAAAAAGCAATTGGCCAAGTTGGACACGGTGGTGCTTGGCGTTAGTCCAGATCCTGTTGCGAGGCTGGGCAAGTTCATTGACAAGCAGGATCTCAACTTCACTTTGTTGTCCGATGAGGATCACGCCATCACTGATAAGTATGGCGCCTGGGGGCTGAAGAAATTCATGGGGCGAGAGTTCATGGGAGTGCTGCGCACCACGTTTATCATAGGCAAGGACGGACGACTCAAGCACGTGATGGACAAAGTTAAAACCAAGTCGCACCACGACGACGTGATAGCGCTTATCAAGGAACTCGGGCTCTAAGTAGTGCCTGAGTACTTGTACGATAGCGTACCGGAGCCCGGTACGACCCGAGAGATCGCGCCGGGAGTGCGGTGGTTGCAGATGCCCCTGCCGATGGCGCTGGACCATATAAATCTCTACCTGATCGAAGATAGCGACGGTTGGTGGGTCGTCGATACCGGTATGAAAGTCGGCGAAACGCAGGCCTTGTGGGAACAGATATTCGCCACAGAACTCGGGGACAAACCGATAAAGGCGGTGTTGTCGACGCACTTTCACCCAGACCATGTCGGCATGGCTGGTTGGCTCTGCGAGCGCTGGCGGGTACCGTTTTATATGACCCAGACCGAGTACCTCAGCGGTCTTTCGTTCAGTCGAATGGATAAGTCCGACTTCAGCTGGACGTCCGAGCTACACTTGCGCCGCAGTGGCTATACCGAGGCCCAGATTGAACAGAGCAAAACGGGCTTCGGCGGATTCGGCTCGATTATTTACCCGATGCCCAATGCCTACAGGCGCCTGTCCGAGGGCGACAGGCTGTCTATTAATGGCCACACCTGGCGGATCGTTATTGGGCGTGGCCATTCCCCTGAACACGCCTGCTTGTTCTGCGAATCGATGAACATCCTGATATCGGGTGACCAGGTGATTCCCAGGATAACCTCGAACATCAGTGTGTTGGGTTCTGAGCCAGAGGCGAACCCTCTGCGCGACTGGATGCACTCGCTAGAGCATCTACTCGAAGAGCTCCCGCACGATGCCGTGGTGCTGCCGGCCCACAATGCCCCGTTTACCGGACTGCATCGGCGTTTACGCTACCTGATAGAGCACCATGAGGACCATCTGCTGGCGCTGGAGGAGGCCTGCGTCGACGCGAGCCCCACTGCCATTGAGCTGTTGCCCGTGTTATTCAAGCGTGAACTCGATCAACACAGCCTGGGGTTAGCGGTCGGTGAGTGTATAGCGCATCTCAATTACCTCATTTCTCGCGGACAGATCGAGCGCTCTGAAGATGATGAGGGGCGCTACCACTACCATTCCGTAGACGATACCCTGTCGCTGCGCTTGCGACAGCAGCGTTTCGAACGCAACGCAGAAGCACCCATACAGGTGTAAATGCGCATTAAAAACAATTAGATACAATGCACATTGAATCCTAGAACTAGTCTAATCTCGGGGTTCGGAAGTATTTCTGACAATAAGCCCATTTACAGGACAGTGATTCTCGGTAAACTACAAGCTATTAGTTAATAGTTCATCAGCCAGTTTAGCTGAACACCGCGAGGCACCCGCCATGGGCACTTGTCCACACTTCGACCTAACCGCACCGGATACGTACAAAGGCGGCTTGCCGCGGGAGGTATTCCGTTACCTTCGCCACGACGAGCCCATCTACTGGCATGAAGACCCGGCACAGGGCGTGGGCTTCTGGGTGGTATCGCGCCAGCAGGAACTGGACTACGTTTCCAAGAACCCCCAGCTATTTTCCTCTCACGAGCGGTCTTGCCTGCTGCAGGAGTCCGACCCCGAGCGGCTGGCCCTGATGCAAACCCAGCTGATCAACATGGACCCACCGCAACATCTCAAGTACCGGCGCCTGGTACGAACTGCGTTCACACCGAAGGCCGTAGATTCTTACCATGACCGGTTCAAGGCTGTGGCCAGCGAAATCGTCAATCGCGCAGTGGAGGGAGGGCATTGCGAGTTCGTTGAGGATGTCTCTGCCGAGCTGCCCTTGATCGCTATCTGCGAGCTGATGGGGGTGCCGCTGGATAAACGCAAGCGCCTGTTCGAGCTTACCAATATCATGTTGGGTATGGATGATCCCGAGTTGTCGACTACCGAGGAAGACGGCACCAATGCAATGATCGAAATGTTCATGATGGCGATGGAGGTTGCCCAGTCCCACAAAGAAAACCCCCAGAACGATATCGTCAACGTGTTGCTTACTGGCACTGTAGAGGACGAGCCCCTGTCCGAGGAGGAGTTCTGCAACTTCTTCCTGATGCTGATGGTGGCGGGAAATGAAACGACGCGGACCGTCACCAGTCATGGGATGCGGCTGTTGATCGATAACCCCGATCAATACCAGGCCCTGGTGGATGATCCCAGCAAGATAAGCGATGCGATCGAGGAATTCCTGCGATACAACCCGGCCGTTATCGCGTTTCGGCGAACCGCGATGGAAGATGTAGAGCTGTGCGGCAAGCAGATCCGCAAAGGCGATAAAATACAGATGTACTATGGCTCTGCCAGCGCCGATGAGGCAAATTTCACCAACCCCGATGTCTTCGATATCACGCGCAATAGCCGGGAGGACGTGCACAACAAACACCGAGCTTTTGGCATAGGCCAACACTTTTGCCTGGGTTCACATCTGGCGCGATTGGAATTACAGGTTATATTTGAAGAGATCGTAAAACGGATTCGCAATCCCAGGTACGACGGAGATATCAATTGGTTGCGATCCAACTTCATCAATGGGATCAAGAGCATGCCAATCGTCTTCGATGTCGTGGAGGCAGAGGCAGGCTGAGTAGAAGAGGGTATTCGGGTGTCCGCTGATTGTATTTTTTGTCAGATCCTGGAAGGCAAAGCGCCTTGCTACAGTGTCCACGAAACCCGCTATACCAAAACCTTCCTGGACGTGTTTCCCACTTCTCCCGGCCATTGCCTCATCGTCACCAAGAAACACTTTACCGACATACTTGAGGCCACCCCGGAAGCCATTGGCATGGTCGGCCACGTATCGACGCTGATCGCCCACACAGTCAAGGATGAACTGAACTGCGATGGCGTTGGCATCTACCAGCTCAATGGTGCCGCAGCCGGGCAAACCGTGTTTCATTATCACATGCATGTCGTGCCACGAATGGAGGGTCAGGACCTGGCGCTGCACTCGCGAATCCCTGGAGACCCGCTGGAGCTTGAAGCGATGGCGGAGCGCCTTAGCAAGCGAGCCTACGCAATGCGGGTAGAGGAATAGGCTGCGGTTCACCGTATTGTGCCCCGATTAACTAAGTCCCGCGCTTCCTGCCAAGATCGTGGAAATGGTTGCACGCAGCCACGACAATAGGCGCCGCACTGTAAATTGACGAGGAAAACACTATGCCAATGCCCACCGATATCGGTGTGATAGACCTGATGCTGGCTATACCTGGCGATGACACCAGTCACTTTTATGAGTGGATAAAGCCCATGCTCATGGACAAGGAGAGCCATGAGATGTTCAAGATGCCCGCGCAGTATATGTTCAAGGACATCCCGGACACCCCCAAGCAGGATGATTATATCGCCTACACCATCGACCAGATGGATAAGCACGGAATCGAGCGCGCCATGATCGGTGTGGGCAAGTTCAGTGAGATCCAGGCCGTAGCGTTGCGCAAACATCCGGACCGTTTCTTTGCCTCCTACGAGGCTAACCCGAACAACGGGATGGACGAGGTACGGACCATCATGGAACTGCACGAGGAGTTCGACATCAAGGCGGTGACAGCATCGCCCGCTATGATTTGTCCGCCGGTGCCGGTCAACGATAAAAAGTGGTATCCGATTTACGGTAAGCTGGTCGAGCTGGACATTCCTTTTTGCCCCTGCATGGGCGTGCCCGGTCCGCGGGTGCCCTTTGGTCCGCAAAAAGTTGAGCTGCTGGACGAGGTACTGTGGTTCTTCCCCGAATTACGGGTGGTGACCCGGCATGGCTGCGAGCCCTGGACGGACCTGGCCTGGAAAATGATGCTCAAATACCCGAATCTGCACTACATGACCAGTGCCTTTGCCCCCAAGCATTACCCCAAGGATATTGTGCACTTTGCCAATACGCGGGGCTCAGACCAGGTGATGTATGCGGGCTATTTTCCGATGGGCCTTTCGTTGGAGCGTATCTTCAGCGAGATGCCGGATGTACCATTCCGCGATGAGGTCTGGCCCAAGTTTCTGCGTGATAACGCGGTGCGTGTATTCAAGCTGGATGAGTGATATGGATTATTTAACCGTAGAGGAAGCCATTCCCGCAACCGGTCTTCGGGTAGTTTTAACGGCGGGTGTGCCGGGTCCCTGGGGCGAATCTATCAAGGCGCTGCTGGTTCACAAGGGCATTGAGTTTGCCCCTGTTGCACAGGTGGGTGGTGGTGCCAATGAGGCGCTTGAGGCATGGACCGGGCAGACCTCCGCTCCGGTTCTGGTTCAGGACGATTTGCCCCCTGTCAGTCATTGGCTTGATCAATTGCACTTCGTCGACCGGCTCCATGACGAGAACTTATTGCTGCCACGGGATATGGCGGCGCGCGCCCGGGCGACTGGCCTGTCTGCGTTAATTGCGGGGGCTGACGGTATTGGCTGGAATCGCCGCCTGCAACTCTTCCAGCCAAGTTTCGCGCTGGACGAGCCGCCGGAACAGGTAAAAAGAATGGCGCGTAAATACGGCTATTCACAGCAACACGCCCAGCAGGCATCCGATATCCTGGTGGCGCAACTGAGTTACCTGGATCAGGTTATGGCAGAGCAGGAAGCGGCGGGCAGCGAATACCTGGTGGGCGAATCAGTGAGTGCGCCTGATTTTTACCTGGCGCATTTCGCCGGACTCATCAAGCCGCTTGGTGAGCGGGACAACCCGATGCCGGGTTGGTTGCGTGAGCAGTACGAATCTGCTGATACGCCTACCAAAGACGCCTTTACCCCACGCCTGGTGGCGCTGCGTGACCGGATGTTTGAGCGGCACATAGCGCTGCCCCTGCAGTTCTGAGGGCTGGGTAAATGCTATCGCAACAGGAGATCTCAGACCGCTTTGAAATCCAGGACCTGGTCTACAGGTACGCGCACCTGGTTGATCAGCAGCAGGTCGATGAGCTGCGCAGCGTATTTACCGAGGACGCATTTATCGACTACAGCGTGTTCGGTGGCAGTGTCGGAGACCTGGAAACCACGCTGGAGTTCTTGAAAAATGCGCTGACCCGCGAGTTGTTTCCCAATTCCCAACACCTCAACGCCAATGTCCAGGTTGAGCTTGACGGCGATGCGGCAAAAGGTCGCGTGATGTGCTTTAATCCTATGGAAATGTCCATGCCGGATGGCGGGACCCAGACTTACTTTTTAGGGCTCTGGTACGTGGATGAATACCGTCGCACCGAAGACGGCTGGCGTATTAGCAAGCGTGTGGAGGAGAAGAGCTGGGTGTTCAACGTCCCCGACTTTATGAATTTTTGAGATTCGCGCCCTGATGATCGAGCTCTATACCGCGCCAACGCCAAATGGCTACAAGGCTTCCATCGCTTTGGAAGAGATGGAAATTCCGTATAACACCCATACTATTGACCTGATGTCGGGCGACCAGAAGCAGCCCGAATTCCTGGCGATTTGCCCCAACGGAAGAATTCCGGCGATTGTCGACAGGGACGCGGACGATTTCGCGGTGTTCGAGTCTGGCGCGATCATGATTTACCTCGCCGAGAAATGCGGTAAATTCCTGCCTTCGGACGCCAGGGGTCGCTCCAGGGTGATCCAGTGGTTGATGTTTCAAATGGGTGGTATTGGGCCAATGATGGGCCAGGCCAATGTTTTTTACCGCTACTTTCCAGAGAAAATACAGCCCGCTATTGACCGCTACCAGACAGAAGGGCGGCGCCTGTTCGAAGTGCTTGACGGCCACCTGGCTGAAAATGAATATCTCGCCGGTGATTACAGTATCGCCGACATGGCTAACTGGGCCTGGGTTCGGACCCACAACTGGTCAGGCGTCTCCATCGAGGGGCTGGACAATCTCTCACGCTGGATAGGCACTATCGTCGAGCGCCCGGGCGCACAGCGCGGGGTCAAGGTCCCTGTGGATATTGCTGAACTGATGGATGCCAAGCGGCAGGAAGATGCCGAAGAATTCTCCCGCAACGCCCGCTCCATGGTGGTAGGGGCCAAGTCCGCAACCGAGTAACCGTCTTGCGCAGACCCTCACGTCACCGTCACCTTGCATCGCTGATCGTCTGGTTGACCGGCATTGTTACGCTTGTGTCCAGCTCGTACGCGCAGGAACTCGAGCCGCGCTCATACACCAACGTGCCTGTCGGGGAGACCTTCATGGTGGTGGCAGGAGCGCGCTCCGAGGGCGATATCTCACCGGCTAACAGCACGGTGATCAAGGATCTCGAGCTGACTATTGATACTGGCCTGGTCGCGTTGGCGCATTCTTTTGCCCTTGGCGATGACTCAGCAAAGATTGATTTCGTAGCCGGGCGTACCTGTTATGAGGGCTCGGCAATCTTCCAGGGTGAGTTTGTTGAGGGGAGGCGCTGTGAATACATTGACCCGACGGTGCGCCTGACCTGGAATTTTTACGGAGCGCCGGCCCTCAAGTTCACCGAATTCGTCAAGTGGGATCCGGGACTGGTGGTTGGTACGAGTGTCCTCGTGCGCATACCGGTGGGCACCTACGATTCAGACAATCTCATTAATGCGGGCTCCAATCGGTGGATGTTGCGCCCGGGGCTCGGCATGTCTTATAAAACCGGCCGCTGGCATTATGACCTCTCAGCTTCCGTGCGCTTCTATGAGGACAATGACGATTTCTTCAATGGCAACAAGGTCGAGTCAGACCCCCTCTACTCATTGCAGGGGCACCTGATTTACTACCTGGCCCGCGGCCGCTGGCTTTCGCTTAACGGTAATTTCTATGGCGGTGGCGAAACCACCCAGAACGGTGAGGATCTCGATGACCGTGTGGAAAACTCACGCTGGGGCGTGACCTTTTCGACGCCGCTCAGCCAGCGCCTGTCACTGAAGCTTAACTACAGCACTGGCGTTGTAACGCGTATAGGCAGCGATTTTGACCTGTACGGTGCTGCACTTCAGTATCGTTTCTAGGCCGAAAGGCTGTCCAGGTACGCCTGACGGATCTCTTTCTTGATCAGCTTCCCTGTGGCGTTTTTGGCCAGCGGATCACCGCTAATGGTGATGTACTCGGGAATTTTGAATGCCGCCAACTTGGGCGCCATATAGGCCTTGAGTTCATCGATCGTTGTTCCCGGTTCGGCAAATACGGTAGCTGCCAGCTCCTCGCCCCAGGTATCGTGGGGCACGCCATAGACGGCTGCTTCTCTCACCGCTGGGTGGGTTAGCAAGACACCTTCCACTTCGATTGGGTAAATGTTTTCGCCACCGCGAATCACCATATCCTTGATCCGGTCGACTACATAGAGGAAACCCTGGTCGTCGATATAACCTACGTCGCCGGTCGCCACCCAACCGTCTCGAAATGTCTCAGCGGTGGCTTCCGGCAGGTTCCAGTACTGCTGCACATTGGTTGGACTGCGCACATAAAATTCACCGGTGCTGCCCTGTGGTAAGTCGTTGCCACTTTCGTCAACGGTTTTGCAGTCGACTATCACCGAGACCAGTCCCGACGCGTCCGGCTTGAGCTGGTAGGCCTGTCCGGTAAAGCTGGAGCAGGTCGCATTGGTTTCAGTCATGCCGTAACCGGTTCCGGGATAAGCGTCGGGTACCTTGTCGTAGATCAGGTCCTTCAGGTGAGGAGGGCAGGCGGTTCCCCCTGCGCCAATCGAGAACAGGCTGGAGGTGTCGGTAGATTCAAACGCGGGGGACTCCAGCATGGCGATGGTCATAGCGGGCACCCCATTGAAGACACTGATGCGCTCAGCTTCGATGATGCGCAATGCCTCTTCCGGGTTCCATTTGTACATGATTGACGTCTTGCGACCACCCCTGACATTGAGCATGAATACCGCGTAACAGCCTGACACATGAAACAGCGGTACCGCGAGGAGCGTGGACGGATCAAAGCCGCTCGCCATCATCTTGCCCACGGTGTCGGGATTGGCCATAGCCGACGCGTAGGCATTCATCTCCATATTGTATAGGGCCTGGCATATGGCGAAATGGGTGGATACTGCGCCCTTGGGCTTGCCGGTGGTGCCCGAGGTGTACATGATCATCGCCAGGTCGCCTGCAGCAATATCCACATCAGGCATTTCGGCGGCCCCCTGCTGGGTAGACTCAAAGCTGTCAAAGCCTTTACCGAGCGCGTCGGCATCGCCCCGGACCACTACAGCCGTGCATTGGAGCTGCTCCAGGCGGCCTTGCAGGTAGGTGGCTCTCTGCTGGTCCGTGAACACGAGTCGGGCACCCGCATCACTGATCAAGTACTCCAGTTCATCGGGCTGTGCCCAACTGTTTAGCGGCACCACGATTGCACCTATGGACACTATGGCAATGTAGCTTGCCATCCATTCAGGGTAGTTCCGCATCGCAATCGCTACGCGATCCCCTTTGCCAACCTGGTAGTGCTCCACCAGGTGCTTACCCAACTTATCTGCTATCGCGAACAAGTCATCGAAGGTAAACCGCTCATCCTCGTAGGTTACACTGGTTTTGTCGCCGTATTGCCGGCCCTCTGCAAGCGCCTCCCGCAGGGTAGTCGGTGCTTGTTTGAAGCATCGCAATGGCACTCCGTTGACCTGGCGGTCAACAAGCTCAAAGGGTGCGCCTTCGCCGGTCAATTGATCAATAGCCTGGCGCTGTAGATCAAGTACTTCAGTTAGTTCTGACATAGGTCTTTACTCTACCTTTTGTTGTCTTCAACCCAGGACTCGGGCAGGTATTCGAGATTCAGCTTTCGTACGGCGCTGCGCATCGCTGTCTCCAGGGCGTCGAGTTCTTCGGCGCCGATTTGCTGTGCGTAATAATCCCGAACTTCAGTCATCACGCTCATGCTGTCGCTGACGAGTTGAATACCCCGGTCGGTCAATTTGATTTCCTTGGCCCGTTTGTCCTCTTTATCGATGGCTCGTGCAACATAGCCGATACGCTCTAATTCCTTCAGCATTTTGCCCATTGCCTGCTGGGTTACCTGTGCGCGTTCAGCGAGCTCTGTCACCCTGACAGCGCCAAGCCCCAGATTGGCAAATACAGCGCTGTGGGAAGGGCGGATATCCGGGTGGCCTCGTTCGTTCAACAATTTTCGGATACGGTTTTCAAAGTCCTTGGAGAATTCGCGCAGCAGTCTCGACAGGTTGTTAGAGAGTTGGTAAGCAATTTCCTGGTTTGTTTGGGCCGTTGTTTTGTTCACTGTGACGTGTCCGTGGAATTTATAATTATCGCTAGTGTCACGGTCTGAAACCGGTCGCCAAAGATAGCAGATTTTTCCCTGTTTATGCCTCAATAATGCTGCGGTCAGGTTCAAGATATTGTGATATTTGGAGGCTTGCGCGGCTTCGGCTACACTGCGGCGTCCCCGAATCAGCGAGACCGCAATGGCAAGAATAATCAGTTGCAATACCAATGGCATCAGGGCGGCGGCCCGCAAGGGCTTTTTTGACTGGTTGCCAACCCAGGATGCCGATGTTGTCTGTATTCAGGAAACCAAGGCCCAGGTTCACCAGTTGGCTGACGACATGTTCTCTCCCGCGGGATACCACTGCTTCTACAATGATGCCCAAAAGAAGGGTTACAGTGGGACGGCGCTCTACAGCCGTATCAAGCCGCGTAAGGTGACGACATCTCTGGGTTGGGATCCTCTGGACTCCGAGGGGCGCTACCTGCAAGCTGATTACAAGGGGCTTAGCGTCATTTCATTGTATGTACCATCGGGATCCAGTAGCGAACAGGCCCAGGCGCGCAAATACCTGTTTTTGGACGCCTCCGTCGAGCACCTGCGGGCGTTGCGGCGTAAGCGAAGGGAGTTCATCATCTGCGCCGACTGGAACATTTGCCATAAGGAAATCGACCTCAAGAATTGGCGCGCTAATCGCAAAAACTCGGGTTTCCTGCCTGAGGAGCGCGCCTGGCTGGATACGGTTTACAGCGAGGTCGGCTTTATCGACTCGTTTCGACTGGTCAATCAGGAGGCGGAGCAATATACCTGGTGGTCAAACCGCGGCCAGGCCTGGGCGAAGAACGTGGGCTGGCGCCTGGACTACCAGATGATTACGCCCGGCCTCGCAGAGGCGGTGCAGGGCGCCTCAATCTACAAAGACGAACGCTTTTCGGACCATGCTCCCCAGATCATGGATTATGCACTGGATATCGAACCCTAGCCGCTGGTTGATTGCGAGCCGAGGTCAAACCTTGTACATTACCCGCCCGCTTTTTAATCCTTAAACTACCGCGAACAGAGCAGGAATAACCCTATGAGTTTGTTTATCGCCAACGCCCACGCACAAGCCGCCGGAGGCGCACCGCAGGGCGGTGAAATGTTTCAGATATTCTTTCTGGTGGGCCTGTTTGTCCTGTTCTATTTCATTGCAATCAGGCCACAGCGAAAGCGCCAGAAAGAGCATGCGGAGATGGTTTCTGCCCTGAACAAGGGGGATGAAGTCGTCACCACATCGGGAATTCTCGGCAAAATCTCGGCCCTGGACGACAATTACATTGTGCTCAATGTGTCTGACAAGGTAGAAATGAAGTTTCAGCGAGTACACATCCACGCCGTTCTGCCCAAGGGAACGCTCAAATCCATAGGCTAGGATGAGCCTGAACTATCCACGGCGGGTTGAACTCGCTCGTACGCCCACCCCGTTACAATACCTGTCCCGCGCGTCTGAGCGCTGGGGCCACGGACACCGGATCTGGGTCAAGCGGGACGACCTTACCGGCTCCACACTCAGCGGCAATAAGGTCCGCAAGCTCGAGTTTATCGCGGCCCACGCCCTGGATAACGGCTATGACACCTTAATCACCTGTGGCGGTCTGCAGAGCAACCATTGCCGAGCCACCGCCTTTGTAGGTGCGCAGTTGGGCCTCAAGGTGCATTTGCTACTGCGCGGAGAAACCCCAAAAACGCAGGAAGGTAATTTCTTTCTCGACCGCCTGGCCGGCGCAAGCATTGACTGTTATCCGGCAAAACGTTTTTTTCGGGAAATAGATGCACTGTTTGAGCATTGGCGAGATCACTACGCGCAGGTCGGGCGTAAGGCGCTTGTTATACCAACCGGTGGCAGCGATGGCTTGGGGGCCTGGGGCTATATCGCGGCCTGCGAAGAATTGCGTGGCGATTTTATTCAGTCCGGTATCGAGGAAGCTCATATCGTGAGCGCTACCGGATCCGGGGGCACCCAGGCAGGGTTGACCCTGGGGGCGAGTCTGCACGAGCTGCCAGCCACCGTCTGGGGCGTTAACGTATGCGACAATGAGCGCTACTTTTTGGATAAGGTGGCCGCCGATGCAGCGGACTGGCAAGCGCGCTACCCCGACGTGCCTGACGTCGTTTTGTCGCCAAGGGTGCTCGATGGCTATGTGGGCGAGGGCTACGGTATCGCCAGCCCCGCGGTGTTCGATATTATCAGGGACCTGGCCCAGCTGGAGGGCGTCGTACTGGATCCCGTTTACACGGGCAAGGCGTTCCAGGGTCTGTTGGCGGAGATAGAAGCGGGCCGGTTCAGCGGCTGCAGGGATATTGTCTTTATGCATACCGGTGGCCTGTTCGGACTATTTCCGCAAAGTGCAGGGTTTCGCTGGTAAAAAAAGAAGCAGACACAACAATAAAAACAAGCGGGTAGGGCGCAGACATGACGGAATTCATTAATACCATTAATGGTTGGGCCTGGGGCCCTGTCATGCTGGTCCTACTCCTGGGAACCGGCGTTTACCTGAGTGCCGGCCTCCGTTTTCTTACAGTTCGGAAGATTCCGGTAGCGCTGCGCCTGTTGTTGCAGGGAAGAACCGGGACAGGCTCAGGCGATATTTCGCCCTTCAGCGCGTTGATGACCTCGCTATCGGCAACTATCGGGACCGGCAACATAGCCGGGGTGGCCACGGCGATTGCCCTGGGCGGCCCTGGGGCGCTGTTCTGGATGTGGATCACCGCCCTGGTCGGAATGGCGACGAAGTACGCGGAGGCCGTCTGTGCAGTCCGCTACCGGGAGAAGGATGCTAAAGGCAATTACAGCGGAGGTCCGATGTACTACATCCGCAACGGACTCCATAAGCGCTGGCACTGGTTGGGCGTAGCGTTCGCGCTGTTTGGCAGTATCGCAGGCTTCGGTATCGCCAATACGGTGCAATCCAATTCGGTCTCGCAGGTTATGCAGGATGCCTTTTCGGTGCCACCGCTGGCCACTGGCATTGTACTGATGCTGTTGGTGGCAGCCGTTGTGCTCGGCGGAATACGACGGATAGCGAGTGTAGCCAGCTGGCTGGTGCCGATGATGGCGCTGAGCTACATCCTGATGAGCCTGGTGGTCATTTTTGTGCATATGGCTGAGGTTCCCGCGGCGATCGCTACCATCGTCAGTTCCGCCATGACCGGCTCTGCCGCCGCCGGGGGCTTCGCCGGAGCCACCGTCTGGGCGGCGTTGCGCTTTGGTGTGGCGCGGGGAATATTCTCCAATGAAGCCGGACTGGGTAGTGCGCCGATTGCGCACGCGGCCGCGCGCACAGACGAGCCGGTACAGCAGGGCATGATCGCCATGCTGGGCACGTTTATCGACACGCTTGTGGTCTGCACCATGACCGGTTTGGTCATCGTTATCATGGATGTACTGCCCAGTGGCGTCAGCGGAGCGAGCCTGACATCAATGGCGTTTGCCCAGGCATTTCCCGGTGGAGAGTACATCGTGACGCTGGGCCTGTGCCTCTTCGCTTTCACCACCATGATTGGCTGGTCATTTTATGGCGAACGCTGCGTGGTTTTCCTGTTGGGTACCCGCGGTATCCTGCCTTTTCGGCTGGCCTGGGTCATAGCGATACCGGTAGGCACCGTAGTGGAGCTGGAACTGGTCTGGTTGATAGCCGATACACTGAACGCTTTTATGGCGATACCAAATCTTATCGCGCTGATACTACTGGCACCGGTGGTGTTCTCAGTCAGCCGCGAATATTTTGACAGGTAGACTGCGCCAACCCCATACGGCGACTTATTGCGCGAGATCAATGGCGACAGCTTTGCGCTATGATCTTATAGCGTCGATGTTTACGACAGGTTCAGGTGCAAAACGATGAAAGTGACCGATATTATTAGCTCGGTTGATGAGAGTGTTGACCACGCGATTGCCGCAGTGGGCCATGATATTGTGCTGGGTGCGCCGCTTGGGCTAGGCAAGCCGGTACAGGTCATGAACGCTTTTTTCCAGCGGGCCCTGAGAGACCCCGAAATCAGCCTGCATATCTACACCGCACTGTCACTGGAACTACCAACTCCCGGCAGTCATATCGAAGCAAATCTGGCTGGCCCCATCGTAGAGCGTCTCTTCGGCGATTATGAAGAGCTCGATTACATGCGGGCGCTGCGTGCTGGCACCTTGCCGGATAATATCCAGGTCAGCGAGTTGTACTTCAAGGCCGGCTCCATGAAGGGCCTGGCAAGTGCGCAACAGAATTATATCTCCAGTAATTACACCCATATTGCCCGCGACCTGGTTGATCGGGGCATTAACGTGCTGGTTCAGATGGTCGCAGTGGAAGATAGCGATGACGGGGTCAAAATTAGTCTCTCAGGTAACCCGGATACGGGTCTTGACGTGGCGGCCCGCCTGCTAGCAGAGCGGCCTGACTCATGTTTCAGCATCGCCCAGGCGCACAGTGACATGCCTTACATGCAGCATGATGCCGAAGTGCCCGACGGGTTTTTCGATCTTCTTGTGCGCAACCCGGAGTACGATAAGACACTGTTCGCCGTGCCGAACGCGGCGGTACCACTCAAGGACTATGCAACCGCGATTCACGCCAGCAGCCTGATAGTAGATGATGGCACGCTCCAGATAGGTATCGGCTCACTCGGCGATGCGGTGGCGCACGCCTGTATCGTCAGGCACCAGGACAACGTTTCCTACAGTGAGATGCTGTCAGGCCTTTCCAATGACGAATGCCCGCTGGCATCGGACGGAAATCCTTTTGATAAAGGCCTTTACGTGTCGACGGAAATGTTCGTCAACGGAATGATGCACCTGATGGAGAAGGATATTGTTAAACGGCGTGTGTATGACCAGTTGGAGATACAACTTGGCCTGAACAATGGTGAGATTACTGAGCAGCTTGACGAGACCTTTTATGATTACGCGATTGCGCAGGGTGTGATACCCCGATGCCTCGACGAAGACTCGCTTGCGGCTCTCAAGTATTGGGGAATCATCGCTGATGATGTGCGTGTCGATGGCGAGAAACTTGTCATCGCAGGCAGTGGCGCTCCTAACGACACCACCGATATCGATACACGCACACGGCTACTTAAAGGCGTGGAAGGGACCACATTGCGCCATGGCAGGGTGCTTCACGGGGGGTTCTTTCTGGGGCCGCGTGATTTTTACGGCAAGCTGCGAGACCTGGACGATGCGGGTCACGAAAAAATCTGCATGACCAGTGTGCTGCGGACTAACCAGTTGTTACTCGATTATCCGCTGTACTGTGCGCAACGTAAAAACGCGCGGTTTATCAATACGGGCATGATGGTCACCCTGGCTGGTGCGGTGGTGTCCGATGCCCTCGAGACCGGCGAAATTGTCAGCGGGGTAGGTGGCCAGTACAACTTTGTTGCCATGGCCCATGATCTTCCCGGCGCACGATCGGTGCTGTGTGTGCGTAGTACCCGCGGCAGCGGCAAAACCCTGCAGTCCAATATACTGCCTTACTACGGTCATATAACGATTCCCAAACACCTGCGCGACATTATCGTGACCGAATATGGCGTGGCGGATCTGCGAGGACAGAGTGACTCCGAGATCATCAAGCGATTAATCAATATTGCGGACTCCCGCTTTCAGGAAGAGCTCCTCGAGTTTGCCAAGGAGCACCAGAAGGTGGAAGCGGATTATCGGATTCCCGGGTTTGCACGTAACAACACTCCGGAGAAAATAGCCTCGGTGTTAGCGCCCCATGTGAAATCCGGATTACTGCCCGACTATCCATTTGGTACTGCGCTGACCGATCAGGAGATCGCGCTGGCCGCTAGTTTGCGTAAGATTAAGGCGCTGGCCGAGGAGCCCACCCATTTCATTCCCAGGCTGTTCAAGGCACTGCTCCATCATCACCACGACGAGGCCGCGAAGCCGTGGCTGGAGCGTATCCACCTGGAGCACCCCGATACCAGCAAGGAATTCCTTATCCAGCAGTTGCTTATGCTGGAATTGGAAGAACGCGGATTGCTGAAAGCCGGGTAAGCCGAGGGTGGGGCGGTTTTCGCGAGATCAGATTAACGGATAGCCGGCCGGGGCAATCCTGGATTGCCTATCTGAACACTACTTCCGCTAGCATCATGCTGCGAGTATGCTAGGCAAATGTCGGTCAAACTCGAAAATAAACTCGTAATTGCCATCTCCTCCCGGGCGCTGTTTAACCTCGACGAGAGCCACGCGGTCTATGAAAAGGACGGGCTGCAGGCCTACTCCGATTACCAGGTTGCGCGCGAGGATGAGCCACTGCAGCCCGGTGAGGCCTTTCCTCTTGTCAACAAGCTGCTGCGACTGAACGAGCGCCTGGGCGGCGAGTCGCAGGTCGAGGTGGTGTTATTGTCGCGCAATAGCGCCGATACCGGCCTGCGTGTCTTCAATTCGATTCAGCACTACGATTTGAGCATCAGCCGCGCCGCCTTTTGTGGTGGCGAGAGCCCGTGGCGCTACATCAATGCCTTTGGCTGCCAGCTGTTTCTCTCCAATGAGGCAGAAGATGTTCGTTACGCGCTTGATTGCGGAGTCGCCGCGGCGACGCTGGTTTCCAATAAAGGCGCGAGCAGTGACAACGACGAACTGCGTTTTGCTTTCGATGGTGACGCGGTGATTTTTTCCGACGAGGCCGAGCGGGTCTATAAAACCGAGGGGCTAGAGGCGTTTACGGCCAGTGAACAGGCGGCAGCACGTAAGCCGCTGAGCGGCGGACCCTTCAAATCCTTTCTTGCCGCCCTGCACCAGCTGCAGCAGGCTTTCCCGGCAACCGAGGCGCCGATCCGTACGGCTTTGGTAACCGCACGATCAGCGCCGGCGCACGAGCGCGTAATTCGGACCCTGCGAGCCTGGAATATTCGTATCGATGAATCGATTTTTCTCGGGGGGCTGAACAAGACCGAGTTTCTCAAGGCCTATCAGGCCGATGTGTTTTTTGATGATCAGCAGGCGCACTGTGAGTCCGCCAGCCCACATATCGCTACCGGTCACGTCCCTCACGGCGTGGCAAATACCTGACGTTTGACGGTCGGGCTCGTTATTCCTTTTTAAGTTGGCAATTCCCTCGGGTAATGGCTATTCTTCATAAGAGCCATCGCTGTTCAGAATTTGATCAGGTGGTTTCTTAGGGAGGCTGGAAGGAAGTTGCAGCAGCTGCGCTACATATGGGAAGTGGCGCACCACGACTTGAACGTCTCTGCCACGGCGCAGAGCTTGTACACCTCACAGCCCGGGATCAGTAAGCAGATCAGGTTGCTTGAAGATGAACTGGGTGTGGAAGTATTTGCGCGCAGCGGCAAACACCTGACCCACGTTACGCCCGCCGGGGAAGCCATTCTCGAGGCAGCGGGTGAAGTCCTGCGTAAAGTTGAAAGCATTAAGCAGGTGGCCCAGGAGTATTCCAACGAAAAGAAGGGTGCCCTGTCGATAGCAACCACCCATACCCAGGCCCGGTACGCGCTTCCAGGGGTCATCAAGTCGTTTATTGAACGCTATCCCGATGTCTCCCTGCATATGCACCAGGGAACACCGATGCAAATATCCGAAATGGCCGCCGACGGCACCGTCGACTTCGCCATCGCAACGGAAGCCCTGGAGTTATTCAGTGATCTGATCATGATGCCCTGTTACCGATGGAACCGTTGCATACTGGTGCCGCGTGATCACCCTTTAACTCAGGTCTCCAAGTTAAGCCTGGAGGACGTTGCAGCTCACCCCATCGTGACCTATGTCTTCGGCTTTACTGGACGCTCCAAGCTCGACGAGGCCTTTGTCGAAAAGGGCCTGATTCCCAGGGTCGTGTTTACGGCAGCCGACGCCGATGTAATCAAGACCTATGTCAGGCTCGGCCTGGGTATCGGTATCGTTGCGGCCATGGCTCATGACGAGGAGGTTGACTCCGACCTGGTGACCCTCGACGCCAGCCACTTGTTTGCCAGTAGCGTGACACGTATTGGTGTGCGTCGCGGTACGTTCCTGCGGGGTTATATGTACGATTTCATTGAGGATTTTGCCCCACACTTGACCCGGGAAGTAGTGCAGGAAGCCTTTGGTCGGCACTCGCGTTCTGAATTGGACGAGCTGTTTTCTCACCTGGCGCTACCGGTTTACTAATCGGGCTTGTTTCCTCTCAGCCAACTGGTTAGATTGTGGCTCGCACTGCATTACCCTGAGGAGATTGACGTTGGAACTGGCCTGCCTGGACCTTGAAGGGGTCCTAATTCCCGAGATTTGGATCGCCTTCGCCGAGAAAACCGGCATCGAAGAACTGCGCGCGACAACCCGGGATATTCCCGACTACGACGTCCTCATGAAGCAACGCCTTGGCCTGCTTGACCAGCACGGCTTGAAGATCGATGACATTCAGGAAGTGATCGCCACGCTGGCGCCCCTGCCCGGCGCCGCGGACTTTCTAGACTGGTTACGGGAGCGCTTCCAGGTCATCATCCTCTCGGATACCTTTTACGAATTTTCGGCGCCGCTAATGCGACAGTTGGGTTGGCCGACACTTTTTTGCCATCGGCTGATTACCGATGAGCGGGGCAGGGTGACAGATTACAAGTTGCGCCAGACTGACCCGAAGCGCGCTTCAGTCAAGGCGCTGCACAGCCTCAATTACCGGGTTGTCGCGGCGGGCGACTCTTATAACGATACAACCATGCTTGCAGAGGCCGACGTGGGCATTCTTTTCCATGCGCCACAAAACGTCATTGACGAGTTTCCCCAGTTTCGAGCGGTCCATACCTTCGATGATCTGCGAGCCGCCTTTATCGACGCCAGTGACAGGCCGCTAAAGCTCTGAAACGCTCAGCGGGGGATGCCTTGCTCCAGTACCCTCAGAAACTTACCGACTTTGTCGTAGGTCTCCTGGTACTCCTGTTGCCACTGTGAGTCCGCGACTATACCGCCACCACCCCAGCAGCTTATCTCGCCGCCCTGGCAGAGCAGTGTGCGAATGGCTATGTTGCTATCCATGCGGCCATCGGCGCTGATATAAAACAGTGAGCCGCAGTAAAGTTGTCTCTGGTTGGGCTCAAGCTCATCTATGATTTCCATTGCCCGCCGTTTTGGTGCGCCGGTAATCGAGCCTCCCGGGAAGCTGTCACGAATCAAGGTCGCTGCGCTGGCTCCCTCGCTTAACTCACCGCTGATGGTACTTACCAGGTGATGCACGGTGGGAAAGCTCTGCAATTCAAACAGGCGGTCGACATGAATACTTCCCGGGAGGCAGCTACGCCCCAGGTCATTCCTGAGGAGGTCGACGATCATCAGATTCTCAGCACGATCTTTATCCGACCGATGTAACTCCGCGGCGGCGAGCTCGTCCGCGCGGCTATCGGGGTAGCGGGGCCGCGTGCCCTTGATCGGACTGGTTTCAACCCGCCGGCCATGCAGCGAGAGAAATCGCTCGGGGGACAGGCTGAGTACCGCCTGACCGCCGGGGCGCTCCAGGTACGCTGAAAATGGCGCCGCCGCGATACTCCTCAGAGCGCAGTAGGCGGCCCATGGATCGCCTTCATAGGTCGCCGCGAAGCGCTGCGCAAGATTGACCTGGTAGCAATCGCCTGCGCGGATATAGGCCTGAATTTTCTCGAAAGCATCTCGATAACTGTCTATATCCATGTTCGATTGAAACTGGCCGGTCAGGGCAAAGTCGCCGCGCTCGCGCCCGTTCACGCCCCGCAGCCGCTGCAGGACATCTGTTCTCACAGATTCGCGGATACCCGGCAAACAAACGAGTACCGATTTCTTCAACAGGTGATCCTGGATGATTGCCCAGTCATAGGCAGTGATATGAATCGCGGGAAGCTGGTGGGCTTCCTTTTTGGTGGCCGATAATTTGTGGAGGCTCTTGCCGGCATCGTAGGAAAGGTATCCCAGCAGTCCGCCGCAGAACGGCAGGTCCTGTGAGGCCGGCTGGATATCGCGGTAGGCTTCGGCATGCCATTCCGTCAGATGATCAAAATAAACGCGGGTCTGGTGCTCGGTCGCATTGGCGGGCAGCGCAGGTAGGCCGCCTACGTCGCCGCCGGCGGTAACGATGTCATAGCGACCGCTGGTGGCATGCGGAAAGCTGCTGTCCAGTAGTGCCGCTCCCGGCAGATCCCGAATTCTATCGAACACTGCGCAGACGTCCGGCGAGTACGGGATGTCATCGAGATGAAGCGTATCACTCATCCCGCCGTGCAACTCCGCAGCGTGCCTGTGGGTAGACCGGCCGCCCTGGTCGGGGACGCCGGTTCAAGTGGCCAAATGTTTACTGAGATCACATTGCGATGCCTTCCAGAGGACCTCGGCCATTCGTGAAGCGAGTGACGTAAGGTCTTGTTTAAATTGACTTTAAGGGGCCGGGACATTAAGGTATGTCACCGTTTTAAAGGCAGGCTTGCATCGTAAGCCTGACCGTCTCGAGATGCAAATTTCAGCGCCTCGGAAGAGGACAACGGAAGCCTGGCTGGCACCCAAGCCAGCAGATCAGAGTTTGGATAAAAAAACTATGACAAAAAGCAGCAACGAATTGATCGCATCCCTGGTCAACCCGTTTGATGACAGCGTTGAAAAGGAGTTTACCGTGCCGGGGCAGGTTGCCGCCGAACCGGGTCTCTATGAAGAGGCGCTGAAGAAAGGCTGGGAGTTGCAGCAGCGGCCGTACAATGCCGCCGGGGTAAAAAGCGTTCAGCGCCAGCATCTCAAGAAACGGATGACCATCTGGGAAAGAATCGAGTTTCTTTCCGACGATGAGCCGCGGGTCTTGTTCCAGAACTGGGGCCCGAATCTCGACGGCGCTTCCCTGGTGACCGCATTGATTACAGTAGATGGTCGCGACGTGGCCATTTACGGACACGACTTTACAGTGCGTGCAGGCTCAATGGATGCCACTAATGGCAAGAAGCTAGCACGGTTGTTTGAACTCGCCGCCAAGAGCAAGGTGCCCCTGGTTGGACTGAATGACTCCGCTGGCGCTTACATTCCAGCGGGTGTCGGCGGGCTCGATGGTTACGCGGATGCCTTTACCGCCCTGCGCAAAATCAGCGGGGTGGTGCCCAGTATTATGTGCATGTTCGGGTTTAATGCGGGTGGCGGCTCCTACCTGCCAAGGCAGGGCAGTTTCATGATTCAGCCCAATGAGACGTTCTTTGGCCTGACCGGCCCGGGCGTGGTCAAATCTGTGCTTGGCGAAGATGTCACTCCAGAAGAGCTAGGCGGCCCAAGCGTGCATAGCCAGAGCGGTGTCACGGACTTTGTCGTGCCCGACGAAGTGGCGGCGCTACGCAAAGTCAGGCAGTTGCTGAACTATATCCCCAGCTACAACGGCGAGTCGCCGCCGCACCAGCCTTCTTCCGACCCGATCAACAGACGCACCTGGGACATCGATATCCTGTTGAAAAAGGCCTTTAACTCGCCAACAGGGTTCAACACGCCCATCGACATCAGCATTATGATCCAGCAACTTTGCGATCATGGCGATTTTCTCGAAATACAGCCTGACCGAGCCCGCAACACGATTACTGCGTTGGGCCGCATGGCGGGCAACGTGATTGGATTTGTGGCAAACAATTCAGCTGTATCGTCGGGCCAAATCGATATCGCCGCAGCGTACAAAAATGCCCGGTTCATCCGTTTTTGTAATCTCTATAACATTCCTATCATCTTTCTTGAAGACACCACCGGGTTCCTGCCCGGCAAAGAGCAGGAGTCTGGCGGCATTGTTCAGGCGGGCCGTGCGATGCTTGATGCGATCGTTGACCTGCGTACGCCACGTTTCCTGGTGTTGGTTCGTAACGCCTTTGGCGGCGCCTATGCCTCCTATAACAATTACCCCACGGGCGCAGACTTTGTTGTTGCCTTGCCCACTACCAGGGTGGCGGTCATGGGCCCGGCTGGTGTTGAATATGTCTACAAAGACGAGCTGAAGAAGATTCGCAGCGAAGCAAAAACCCGCGCCGTCGAAGAAACCAAGGCACAGAAAGCTGCCGGACTAAGTGACGAGGAGGCCAGCAGCGCCGCCGCCGCACTGGTTGGTGATTGGGTCAAGGCTGAAGAGCAGTTGCTCGCCCAACGGTATGAGCGCGAGCTGATGAACCCCAATGAGGCGCTGAGCCTGGGCTCAATTTCTCAGATTGTCATGCCCTCAGATTTAAGGCAGGTGCTCGCAGAGCACATGAATTTCTGTCTTCGCCACTACGAGCCGTCGCCGCTGCAATCTGTTCAGCGAGAGTTTCACTAAGCATACGCCCATCGCCGCCATCACTGTAAGGAAGCCCGCGTGTCCAACGAATATTATTTGCGCAACGAACTGATTCACCGCGACCGTCGTCTCGGTCGAAGACATAGTGAGTGGGTCAGCCAGTTCGATTGCACACATATGTGCCCACTGATCATCTGTCGTGGACCTATCCGCAAGGAAGCGATGGATGTATTCAGCGAAATGGGCATTAGCCACTTCGGCATATTGCTCTCTGAAAAAGATTCCATTGTTTACCAGGATGCGCTCGCGCCGGAGCTGCGTTCACTGACCGATCCCGACAGGGTTCACCGGGTGCCCGACTATACCGGCGCCAACAAGGAAGAGCGCGACCAGCGTATTGCCCAGATAATCGGCATTGCGAAAGATAACGGATATAACTCGGTCTTCGCAGGCTACGGGTTCATGGCTGAAGATGAAACCATGGTGGCGGCGATGGAGGCTGCCGGCCTTAACTTCATCGGACCCTGTTCCCGTACTGTGCATGATGCCGGGCTAAAGGATGAGGCAAAGAGGACCGCGTTAAAATCGGGCGTGTCGGTAACCCCGGGTATAGACAACGGTACCGCGTTAACGCTGCTGAAAAAGTACCCGGACGTCGCCGCACTCCAGACATTGGTTGACGAGCATGACCTCGAGGTATCACCGCAGCAGTTGGCTGACTCCGAGGTCAGTCTCGAGGACAAAGCCGATATCGTGCTGGCCGCCTCTTATCGCAAGGGTGTTGATCTTTATACCGTCGACGAGCTCTGCGATACGCTCACCGAAGCCGTTAAAGAAATGGCTGCCGAGTACCCCCAGAACCGCATTCGACTGAAAGCTATCAGTGGCGGCGGTGGTAAGGGACAACGCATCCTGCCTATTGGTGCGGCGGATCGCACGCCGGAGCTGGTCCGAGAAATCCTCAACGAGGTAAAAACCACCGGAGTCGGCGACAACAAAAACGTATTGGTAGAGCTCAACATAGAAACAACCCGCCACCAGGAGATCCAGTCGGTCGGTAACGGTGTCTGGTCTTTGAGTATGGGCGGCCGGGATTGCTCTTTACAGATGCATGAACAGAAGCTGCTCGAAGTCTCTGTGACGGTTGAGTCACTGCAGGCGGCCATAGAGCAGGCGGAAGCGTCGGGAGCCGCTGAAGAGGCCAGGGTGCTGCGCGAGGACCTGGCTACGCTGGAGGCCATGGAAGCTGAGTCAGAGCGCTTTGGGCTCGCTGTAGGCCTGGACTCAGTGTCTACCTTCGAATGTATCGTCGACCGCGATAAGCACTTCTTCATGGAGATGAATACGCGAATCCAGGTTGAACACCGGGTTACGGAGCTGTGCTATTCACTGAAGTTCAGCAATCCCGATAACCCTGATGATAACTTCGTGGTTGAGTCGCTGGTAGAACTGATGGTTCTCCTGGCTGCGCACGGGCCCAAGCTGCCTCGACCGGAGCGCCAGCCACGCTTTAACGACAGTGTTGAAGCTCGACTCAATGCCACCAACCAGGCGCTCCAACCGAGTGCAGGTGGGGTCATTGAATACTGGAGTGACGCCCAGGAGGGCGAGATTCGGGATGACCAGGGCATCAGCCTGCATAACCCTGATACCGATGTCTTTATGAAATATACCCTGGCAGGCGCTTATGACTCGAATATAGCGCTGCTGCTGACCGTCGGCGATACCCGCCTGGACACTTATGAGCGGATGGCGGAAACCATCAGGGTCACTCGCATGCGCGGCGCCGACCTCGCCACCAACCTCGAATTCCACTACGGGCTGGTGAACTGGTTCATTGGGCAAAATATCAACGCGCGACCTACCACGCGCTTCATAGTGCCTTATCTGACCGCTGTCGGTGAGCTCAAACAGCGTGCCAACGATATTGATCTGCAATATGCCTGGGCACAAATCTGCAAACAGCTGTCAGATGGGCATGACGGAGAAGCAGCCAGAGCCTTGCTGGAGTCTCTTGATCTTAAACAGACACTGCTCCTGCGCCCGCTGGAGCGCCTGATGGCCGAACCTCATGTATTGAGTGGCTGGCTCAGCGTCAACCGCGATTGCTACACGATGATCGACGGCGCGGTAAGCTGGAACGAGAACCCGGTGGGTCTGCTGGCCGATACCTACCATTTCCTGAATATGGACTACCTGCACGGTGCCCCGGCCTCCAGCATGATCTGGCAGCATGATAATGAGATTTTGCAGCAGGCAGTCGCATTCTACGACCAGCTCAACAACGTGCTCTCTGCCCAGGATTGGGAGGAAACTCAATCGATACTGGCCAGTGAGACTGCCCCAGAGGGCATAGATTCCTCAGTATGGGAGCAGGTGAGGGCATCGCATAAAGGTTTCCAGGCGGGGACTGAAATCCTGGCCCTGTTGCCAAGTATCGCGGAAGCCACTGGCTACTATGACCTGACTGTTAATGACGATCTCAGTATCCATATTCCGGAGCGACTCCTGGACGAGGAACTGCAAGAAGCCATGGCCAAGGTGCTGGTGCCTCCCCCGGTTGCCAAGTCCGACGAGATTATCGCGGAAAGCGGGGGCATGTTTTATGGTCGAGAGACTCCGGAGCACGATCTCTATGTGCAGGAGGGCGATCACTTCAACACCGGCGACCCGCTTTTCATTGTTGAGGTCATGAAGATGTTCAACAAGGTGTATGCCCCGTTCTCCGGAACTGTCGACGAGGTTCTGGTCGACACCGATGGCGTGATTATCCGTAAAGGGCAGCCTATCTTCAGGATTACGCCGGATGAGAAAATCGTGGTGGAATCACCGGAGGAGGTCGCCGCGCGCCGCCGATCGGTAACTGACGAAGTTCTACAACAGGTTTTATAGAGGAATCGCCCATGATCACCGCGCTCGACCACATAGCCATTGCCGTTCCCGATCTCAAGAAATCCATTAAACGGTTCATGGATGACTTTGGCCTGCCGTTTGATGGCATTGAAGATGTGCCGGCCGCGCAAACATCTACGGCTTTTTTCCCGCTTCCGCCGACCAATATTGAGCTCGTTCACCCCCTGGATGGTCAGGGTCCCATAGCCGGTTACCTCGATAAGCGCGGTGGCGGCTTGCACCACCTTTGCTTTCGATCCGATAACATCGAAGAAGATGTGGCGCGCCTGAAGGAAAAAGGCTACCAGTTCCTGGGTGATGCACCGGCTCCGGGAGCACATGGATCGAAGGTCATTTTCATACACCCCAAGAGTTGTGACGGTGTACTGATTGAAATTAATCAGCCCGCTGACGAGCATTGATAAGAGGTTCGCATGAGCGACAAGATATACAACAGGGATGACAGCACGCCAGAGCAGTGGCGTGAACTGGCGACCAAGCAACTCAAGGGCAAGAGTCCCGATGATCTGACCTGGAACACTGCAGAAGATATAGACGTCCGCGCTTTGTACACCGCTGCCGACATCGAGGGCCTGGAATTTACCGACACCATGCCCGGTATATCGCCTTATATTCGCGGTCCGCAAGCGACGATGTATGCCGGTCGACCCTGGACGATCCGACAGTATGCTGGTTTTTCTACCGCGGAAGAGTCTAACGCATTTTACCGCAAGGCGCTGGCGGCGGGCGGGCAGGGCGTATCAGTAGCTTTTGATTTGGCCACCCACCGCGGTTATGACTCTGATCACCCCCGTGTATCGGGTGATGTCGGTAAAGCGGGCGTGGCGATCGATTCCGTCGAAGACATGAAGATTCTCTTTGATGAAATTCCGCTCGACAAGGTGTCAGTCTCAATGACGATGAATGGCGCGGTTCTGCCAGTGCTGGCCGGCTATATCGTGGCGGCTGAGGAGCAGGGCGTCAGCCAGGATCAATTGGCGGGCACCATACAGAATGACATTCTCAAAGAATTCATGGTGCGTAATACCTACATTTACCCGCCTGCGCCTAGCATGAAAATTATTGGCGATATTATTGCCTACTGTTCAAACAACATGCCGCGCTTTAATACCATCTCTATCTCCGGCTATCACATTCAGGAGGCGGGAGCTAATGCCGCCCTTGAGCTGGCCTATACCCTGGCCGACGGCAAGGAGTATATCCGCACTGCTATAGCAGCGGGTCTGGGCATCGACGATTTTGCGCCGCGCCTGTCTTTTTTCTGGGGCATCGGCATGAATTTCTATATGGAAATCGCCAAGATGCGCGCCGCGCGGTTACTGTGGGCCAGGATCGTGTCAGAGTTTAAGCCCGAGAACCCGAAGAGCTCCATGCTGCGCACGCATAGCCAGACATCGGGCTGGTCGCTGACGGAGCAGGATCCCTACAACAACGTGGTGCGCACTACGATCGAGGCGATGGCGGCGGTGTTTGGCGGCACCCAGTCTCTGCACACTAACGCGCTGGACGAGGCGATCGCCTTGCCTTCGGAGTTTGCCGCGCGCATCGCGCGCAATACGCAATTGGTTATTCAGGAAGAAACCGGTATTACCAAGGTAGTCGACCCCTGGGGCGGCTCCTACATGATGGAAAGCCTGACCCAGGATATCGCCGACAAGGCCTGGGAACTGATCGAAGAGATTGAGCACGCCGGGGGTATGGCCAAGGCCATTGAGACGGGTATGCCCAAACTGCGGATTGAAGAGGCGGCAGCGCGCAAGCAAGCTCGAATTGATCGTGGTGATGATGTGATCGTTGGTGTCAACAAGTATACGATTGATGAGGAAGATGAGGTCGACGTTCTCGAGATTGATAATGACGCCGTCCGAGAGTCACAACTGGCGCGCCTGGCCAGTGTGCGCGCGGGTCGTGACGAAGCGGCGGTGGAGAGTATACTGGAGGACATCTATCAGTGCGCGGTTAGTGGCGAGGGCAACCTGCTTGCGCTGGCCGTCGAAGCCACCCGTCGCAGGGCGACAGTGGGGGAGATATCATTCGCCATGGAACGTGAGTTCGGTCGTTTCAGCGCCCAGGCCCAAACGGTCTCTGGAGTCTACGGGTCTGCTTTCCAGGAAGACGAAGACTGGCAGGCTATCAGCTCCGATATCGACGCGTTTGTGGCGCAGCATGGCCGTCGTCCACGCATGCTGGTTTGCAAGATGGGTCAGGACGGACACGATCGTGGCGCCAAGGTAGTGGCCACAGCGTTTGCCGACGTCGGTTTTGACGTCGATCTGTCGCCGATGTTTTCAACCCCCGAGGAGGTGGCCCGCCAGGCAATCGAAAATGATGTTCACGTAGTCGGTGCGTCGTCACTGGCTGCTGGTCACAAGACACTGGTGCCGCAACTGGTCGAGGAGCTCAAGAAACAGGGCGCCAACGATATCGTGGTTATCGCCGGCGGGGTCATCCCCAAGCAAGACTACGATCATCTGTACAATGCTGGCGTGAAATGCATTTTTGGCCCGGGCACCCCGATCCCGGTTTGTGCTCGCGACGTCCTTACTGCGGTCAATGAGGCCCAGGCCTGAAGGCTTGCTCCGATTGCCGGGGCGTCCTTAGGCAGCCCCTGGTATGGTGCTTGTCCAACCTGGCCAATATCTGAACCGTCATGGGTGACTTCTCTCTCGAGACATTATTGACTGGCAATCGTCGCTCCCTGGCGAAGGCCATTACCCTTGTCGAAAGCAAGCTCGACTCCCATCGGGAACAGGCCCAGGACATTCTGGAGCAGGTGCTCCCGCACGCTGGCAACAGCATTCGCATCGGCATTACCGGGGTCCCGGGTGTGGGTAAGTCAACATTCATTGAAGCGTTTGGCCTGCACCTTATAGAACAGGGCAAGCGAGTGGCGGTACTTGCCGTGGACCCCAGCTCGCCTATTGCCGGCGGCTCGATACTGGGCGATAAAACGCGCATGGAGGAGCTCTCGCGCCGCGAAGAGGCCTTTATCAGGCCATCGCCCTCTGAGGGCGCGCTGGGAGGCGTCGCGCAAAAAACACGGGAAACCATGCTGTTGTGTGAGGCTGCCGGCTACGACGTGATATTGGTCGAAACCGTAGGCGTTGGCCAATCAGAGTACCAGGTGGCTGCCATGGTGGACTTTTTTATGGTCCTGATGCTCCCGGGTGGCGGCGATGAGTTGCAGGGTATTAAGAAGGGCATTCTTGAGCTCGCTGATGCCCTGGTAATCAATAAGGCTGACGGTGACAGTGAGAAGCTGGCTGACATCTCCCGAACTCACTATACCAGCGCAATGAATTTGTTGAGACATACAACGTTCTGGACGCCGCGGGTGATGACGTGCTCCGCATTGAAGTGCATAAACATTGATTCGATCTGGGGTATGGTGATCGATTATGCGTCGCAGGCTCGTGACAACGATACGTTTCGCAGCAAGCGCGCACAGCAGAATCGGGATTGGATGCATCACCTGGTCAACGAAATGCTGCGCCTGAGGCTTACCGGTAACCCGAAAATCAAAGCGATGATGCCTGCCCTGGAAAACGCTGTCGAGAACCAGAGCAAAACAGCCTACGCCGCCGCCCGCGAGATCATCGCGGCATTGTAACGAGCTGTCTCATGCGATTTCAGCCACTCGAAAAGCTGATCAATCTCCACGATGGTTATGCCCGGTCTTTCAAGATTGATAATTTACAGCTTCTGTTGAGGCAGGAGTCTGGTCGTTTGTGCCTCACAGAGAGCCACTGCCCACACCGCGGCCACCCGCTGACGACTGGAACGTTGGCCAACGACACGATTGAATGCCCCTTGCATGGTTATTGCTTCTCAACAGTGAACGGTGCGCTAATACGCGCGGAACAGGAGACCTGCAGGCCGCTCAAAGTCTATGACATTGTGTACGAGGGTAATGAGCTTGGCTTAATGCTGGATGACGAGCCGCTTATAAACTGAGGGACCTGAACTCGATATCCTGGGCACTGTGTCGCCACAGATCCTCGAACAAGTCCAGGTGTCTCTGGGTGGAGGCCCGTGAGTCGGGCTCGTAAAACCCCTCATGATCCGAATCTCCGGGTTTATAAAGAACCCCATCCCTATCGCGGGTAACGACGGTTTGCCCCTTCCAATCCGGGTGTTCAGCGAGCCGCTGCAACTTGACAGCTGTTGGCAGGCGACGAGCCAACTCAAGTAGCCGATGGCCACGTTGGACGATCGGTCTGGCGTCGCTGACCAGTATTCGGATCAAGGATTGACGGCCCCGGCGGGCCAGGGCGCTGAGGGCCTCGCTCAGTTCCCGATTATCAAATGCCGCGTGATCCAGTCGGGGGCTAAGAATACAGACCTGCCGGGACGCGGAACGCGCCAACTCGACAGCCAGGCGATCAAAGGGCTGGGGGTAGTGAACACCGGTCACGAACTGTTGAAAGTCCTCGTAATCAACGGTGCGAGTCATCTTGATGTGTGGCAAACCGCCTTCAGTAAACTCGGGGCCCTCGGCGATGAAACCGCTCTTGGCATAGAAGTCTGTAGCCTGAGTTTGGGCGTGGAGATATACCTCTGATAGCGCCTTTTCCCTTGCAATGGTCAATAGTTCGTCAAGCATTATCCGGCCGACTCCCTGCCCACGATAATCGTCCAGGACCGCCATCCGGGTGATCTTGCCGTCGGGCATCAGCCGTGCGCAAGCTACCGGCTTATTTTCTTGTGTCACCAACAGGTGCTGTGCATCGATATCATTACCATCGAAAGTAATGTTAGCCGGCACACCCTGTTCCTCGACGAATACGGCGGTACGCAATTGCGTAAGCGCGTCCTCGCTATCCGACCAGTTAACTCGCCTGACTTGCAATTCCTTACCCATAAACGGCCCCGGTATTTATCAGAAAACAAAGCAAACGTCGGGACTCAGGCTCTGCCAGGGCGTGCACCAGTGCTGCTTCCGTCAATTGCCAGTCTTCACACAAGGTTAGCAGAGTCCCCAACACCGGGCCCCCAAACACCTCTGACTGACCGTTGGCGAATACGGCGATATCCGGTTCCATCATCTGCCACGCCAGCTTTGATTCGGGACACAGCATCAGTGTTTCCCCCGGTCTTGTTAACGCGGCCAGTGTATCTTCGTTTGCCAGGCCAGGCTGGGGTTCGCCACGTGGCTCCGTGACCAATTCGCCGAACCATAGGGGGGGCTTTCTATCGAAATCCTTCAGTGCATCATGCAATTGCTTGCTCGCGCGCTTGAGGTCTTCAGGACGAATCTCGCCGGCGCGGGTAGCGCGAGAGCTCCCCGGGTCACTGTAAAACATATCGCCGGAAAGTTGCTCCAACGCGGTGTCTGCCCAGCGCGAAACCATATCGTTGATCTTGGGTGCACGGAAGCCAATAGAGAAGGTGGTGCACTCGCCCTGGGCGACTCCCCAATGTGCCAGCCCTGGCGGTAGATAGAGGATGTCGCCAGGATTGAGCAGGTAACTCTGTTCTTCCCTGAAATCTGCCAGGATACCCAGTTCGGAGTCAGGCAGGAGCGTTGAATCGCCATCGCACCACTGGCCCAGGCGCCAGTGGCGCTGGCCTTGTCCCTGCAAGAGAAATACGTCGTAATTATCAAAGTGAGGGCCGACGCTGCCGCCGTCGACCGCGTAACTTACCATGACGTCATCTACCCGCCACTGAGGTAAAAAATCGATCAACTGGCGCAATGCGGCGACCGCAGGCAGATGATGGTCTACAGCCTGAACCAGCAAGGTCCAGGGCGTGCCGCGGTCGAAATCGGTGCTGGCGAAGGGACCGTGATGTAACTGCCATCGTTGCTCTGCAAATTCGATAATGCGTGACTCGACATCCTCTTCCAAAGCCAGGCCGGCAATTTCATCTGGACTGATGGGGGGCTTGAAATCAGGAATCGCCGCGGGAATAAGCAGCGGCTTTTGCTGCCAGTGCTCCGCCAGGAAAAGGTCCCGGTTGAGCACCAACTCACTCGTCGCCACGGTGTTATTTCTCTATGGCTCGGGCCTGCGCAACGGCATTGCCGATATAACTGGCGGGAGTCAGCTCCAGCAGCTCGTCCCTGGCCTGTTGAGGCAGGTCAAGGTCACTGACGAAGGCCTGTATCAACTCCCTTGTCATCGCCTGGCCGCGGGTAAGCGCTTTGAGTTTCTCGTAGGGCTGCTCAATGCCGTGGCGACGCATGACGGTCTGGATCGGCTCCGCCAGTACTTCCCAGCTGTTGTCCAGGTCTTCGCCCAGGCGAGCTCGATTAAGTTCCAGCTTGTCGATACCCTTGAGGCTCGCTTCGTAGGCAATAAGACTATAACCGAGGCCGACACCCATATTGCGCAACACGGTGCTGTCGGTGAGGTCGCGCTGCCAGCGACTGATAGGCAGTTTGCTTGCGAGATGGTCGAGGAGGGCATTGGCGAGGCCAAGATTCCCTTCCGAGTTTTCGAAATCAATCGGGTTCACTTTGTGGGGCATGGTCGATGAGCCAACCTCGCCCTCGACGGTGCGCTGCTTAAAGTATCCCAGTGAAATATAGGCCCAGATATCGCGGTCAAAATCGATCAGTATTGTGTTGAAACGGGCGATGCCGTCGAAGAGCTCAGCGATGTAATCGTGTGGTTCTATCTGCGTTGTGTAGGGATTCCAGTCCAGTCCCAGAGAGGTCACAAAGCGCTCGGCATTGGCTTGCCAGTCCACGTCGGGATAGGCCGACAGGTGCGCATTATAATTGCCTACGGCGCCATTGATTTTGCCCAGGTACTGCATGGCAGAAAGTTGCTCGACTTGTCGCCGCAACCGGGCCACCACATTGGCAAGCTCTTTACCCATGGTGGTTGGACTGGCGGTCTGTCCGTGAGTACGGGACAGCATTGGTGCGTCTGCGCTGTCCTTGGCAAGACCAACCAGTGACTGAATAATACGCTCCATCGCCGGCAAAATAACTTTCGCCACTCCGTCTTGCAGCATCAACGCATGCGACAAATTATTGATGTCCTCGGAGGTGCAGGCAAAGTGAACAAACTCGCCAATCGCCTCCAACTCTGCGTGGCCCGCAAAGCGCTCCTTGATAAAGTATTCCACAGCCTTGACGTCGTGGTTGGTCGTACTCTCTATGTCCTTGATACGTCGGGCATCGACCTCGCTGAAGTTGGTCAAAAGATCCTCCAGTACAGCAGTGGAGGAGGGGGAGAGGGCGGGCACTTCGACGATATCGGGGTGCTGCGCAAGGCACTGCAGCCAGCGAACTTCAACCAACACCCGCCTTTTGATGAGGCCATATTCGCTGAACACGTCACGCAGTGCCTTCGTTTTGTTTCCGTAGCGCCCGTCAATAGGGGAAACCGCAGATAATGCCGACAGGTCCATGCTTTACTCCATCGTGAGGGACCGTGATTTTACACCACGGTTAGACCGCGCGACAGCTGCTGAGATAATCTCAGCAGCTGCTTGCGCTGGAAAAGCAGCTTCCAGCGCCGACCGCCCATTTGTCGCCAGAGGAAAGCTGAGCGAATGCCGGCCAGTAAAAGCGCCCGGACAATATCCGCATTGCGCTCGTCATTCAGGTGCTGGGCGCTGCCGGTCACTTTTATCCTGAATTTAAGTTTACTGAGCGTGTCTTGGTAGATACCCGACACACTGTGACATACATCATCGACATGGCCGGCGAAATGCTCAGCGTTAAAGCTGGCATGCTCCAGGCGAGACCGGACGACAGACATCATATCGCCATTGGCGGCAAACTTTCGCTCAAGGTAAAGGATATTGAACACATAGCGCACAACATCACGGTTCTCCTCGCCCTGGCGGGTAGCCAGCATCGCGCTCAGGTTTTGCAGGCCCAACTTCACCCCGGCAATACTGCCAAACACATCTTCTGCTGACTTCGGCTCGAACTCGAAGAGACTGTGTATAGAGGGCTCGAGAAATTCCAGGGGGTAGGTGCCGCTCTTCGAAACCTGGTCGACCATGCGTGCAGCCTGTGCTACACCAGCCAGTGCGATAGCCTGTTGCTGCAGACTGTTCAATGGCCGCTGGCTCATACGTGAGTCTGCTCGATCACGCCACCACCCAGGCAGCGATCGCCGTCATAGAACACGACGGATTGTCCTGGGGTTACCGCCCTTTGTGGTTGCTCAAAGACCACCCGATAGCCAGCGCCTTCGGGCGCGAGCTCGCAGGCCTGGTCGGACTGGCGGTACCGTACCTTGGCGCTGCATCTCAGCGGTGTCGCGGGAGGCTCTCCGGAGACCCAGTACACCTCGCCGGTACTCAATTGTGAGCTAAAAAGTGCCGGGTTATCGTTGCCCTGGGCTACGTGCAGAACATTGCTTTCCAGGTCCTTACCTACAACATACCAGGGCTGGTCACCGTGATTTGCCAGGCCGCCAATTCCCAGGCCCTGGCGTTGGCCGATAGTGTGGTACATGAGTCCATGGTGTTGGCCCAGGTGCTCGCCTTCCAGACTGTATATCTCACCAGGTTGGGCGGGCAGATATTGCTGAAGAAAATCCTTGAAGCGCCGCTCGCCGATAAAGCAGATGCCAGTGGAATCCTTTTTGTCGTGTGTAACCAGTCCCTGGGAATGCGCCAACTGCCGAACTTCGGGTTTCTCGATATCACCGATGGGGAAGAGGCTCTTCTCCAGCTCGCTGTGGCCCACGGCATGCAGGAAATAGCTCTGGTCCTTGTTTGGGTCCAGGCCCTTCAATAGCGTGGCTTTACCGCCGACTTCACCCCGGCGCGTGTAATGTCCGGTGGCGATATAATCAGCCCCCAACTGCAACGCGTAGTCGAGGAACGCTTTAAACTTGATTTCCCTGTTACAGAGGATATCGGGGTTGGGTGTTCTGCCGGCCTTGTACTCGGCGAGGAAGTGCTCAAAGACATTGTCCCAGTACTCTGCGGCAAAATTAGCCCCGTGCAGGGCAATGCCTAGCCGGTCGGCAACTGCCTGAGCATCGGCATAATCTTCCTTGGCCGTGCAGTATTCAGTGCCGTCGTCTTCGTCCCAGTTCTTCATGAACAGGCCTTCCACGCGGTAGCCCTGCTCCTTCAAAAGAAGGGCAGAGACCGAGGAATCGACACCGCCGGACATGCCGACGATGACCTTGCTCGCAGAATTCAGGCTCATACGTGGTAGATCGGATCCAAAGAGATGACACCTTCCACGCTGGTTTTGCTTGCTAGCAGCGACCACCAGCGAGCTGCGCATTTTAACAGCCCAGTGATAGGGGCACAAAACCTACTATTTTCAAGAATGAGGATAAAAAATAGTTCCTATCTCATTGAAAATAAATAATATATTGGGACTATATTAGCAGCGAGCTAGAATCTGCTTTAACCTCTAGCCTGCGCTGGGCTGATTTAAGGCCGGCTCAGATCAAGCCGCCAGGAGATCAGAAACCAGGTCTGCAACCTTGTAGCGGGGCTCAGCCGCGACCAGCTCGATTTCCAGATCCTCGGAAAGTGGACTCATATCAAGCATGGGCGACATATAGTCCGCGTCTGAGATTTCTTCCACAATGTACTTGTTGAGATCTACGACGTTCATTTCCCTATCTCCTGCTGTCTGTTATCTGACAGCAATAGCTTGCGCCTAAGCGGGTCGACAAAGGATTGCCAATTACGCCGTTTTCATGGCCGCGGGCGACACGACATCGGCTCCGGGCAGCAGTATCCACAGAAGCTATTGTGGGGGCAGCAATGCCCTCAGTTATCACCTGTGCAAAGACGCTTCTTACACGGCTGGCACCTCACTGCAATACGACTAGACTGAAGAAAATCTGAGCGGAAATCGGGAAAGAAGCAATGAGAGAAAGGGCCAGTAGGTAGAGGTGTAAAAGATATGGATTGGGATGCGGTCGGGGCATTGGCAGAGCTGGGCGGGGCGGTGGCGGTATTTGCCACATTGATCTACTTGGCAATACAGGTAAAAGAGAACTCGGTGCAAGTCAGGTTGGGCTCCGCTATCGGGCTCAACCATCTGATAAACGAAGCCTTTGACCCAATTTATAATAACGATCGAAACATACATATCTGGACCACCGGAATATCCGACCCAAAGGCACTAAACGAACAAGATATTGCCGTTTTCAGTCTGTTCATGGCCCGACTGGTGAATGTTCTGCTGACCGCCCTGATGCACAACGACTATGAAATTCTCGACACGGAAGTAGCGCGGCGCTATCTCGGTTCGTTAAAGTCAATACTCGAGAGCCCTGGTGGCCATTATTGGCTGAATGAACTCGAAGGTGAAAGTCAGCTTTCGGGACAGATGCTCGGATTCCTTGATAAGGTCATTGATCGCCAAGAGTTCCTGGTCACGAGCTCCCGGCGCTAGGGGCACGTGGGTAGTAAGCATTTAGCTATTGCCCACTTCTTTGTCGGGCCTGTATGGATCTAGTATCTCGGCGTGTCCGGGAATAGGGCAGTCGCTACTGCAGAGACTCACGGAACACTGTCGACAGATATGGTGCTTATCCAATTCTGATTGAGGCAGCGCCGATAGCACTTTTGCGATCAGTCGACCAAAGGTACCCCGTTCTTCTTTCGAAAGACCGCTAAGTGTCGCTTCCAATACATCATTGCGCACGTTTAACAATCCGGTGCGTAATCTTTCGCCATTGCGAGTGAGGTGTAACGCGACAGCACGCCCATCTTTTGTTTTTCGCCGCTCGACAAGACCATCGTCAACCAGCCGATCTATAAGACGAACTGTTCCCGGGTGTGAAAGCGAAAGCACTTGCCGAAGAATCTCAACCGATATTCCCGGGGTATACCCAAGAAATACAACTGCCGATGCAGCTTCACCAGACCGGTTAATATTCTCTTGTAATCCAGCTTCAACCCGATCAGAAAGCGCTCGCGTCAAGGCGCCAAGGAGATTAGTCGTGCTGTCCAAAGTTGTTACCCACCTCTAGTTGTGCAGTAGGGCTCCCACCTTAACATTCATGACGAGAGGGATCATTTGCTTTGGTCATGCTGGCTAAGTCGATTAAACATCAATATTCAGAATCTGTGTAGTCGCTGTTTTAGGCTACTGCACCTTCTGGTGTAAGTGCCGCTGAATCGAATATCACATGCTCCTCGATGGCCATGCCATTTTTTAAGCGGAAGCGATCAACGCCCCTATACGTGCGGCTTGATCCATGAATCACCGCAGATGTTTCCCAGGCTATGTAAAGCATGTCGCCATTGCCCGCACAGTCTAGAGGTGTAACGGTCATGTTTTCCATTGCGGACAGTGTCTCCGCCATCCACTTCTCGTATTCGACGCCAGACATAACCCCCGCGCCCGTAAAGTGGATTTTTGCATCAGGTGCAATTAATTCCGGCACTCGTTCACCGGATGGTGCTGCCCAGAAAGATTGGAAACGCTCGTAGAAATCGCTGTGCTCACGGGAAAGGTTTGTGTCAGGCATTTTCATATCTCCACTGCCAAATCATCGAATTAGGAATAATATATGCGCTATGCATATATATCAAGCACGACATAGAAAGCCTATGCTCTATGCACCCGTTATTGGCGCAGAAACCTTTGGGTTTACGCACAAGCTATCGCTACGCCCATGTGCAGACTGCAGACGCATCTCGTCCCCGGCTTATTGAGCGTGATAATGTCCGCTTTCGCGTAATAGTGGGCATCGGTCTATCCTTCTGTCTGGTCAAGTTGTCTAAGGAATAAAATCTGATGAACTGGGAAGCAGTTGGGGCGCTTGGGGAACTCGTTGGAGCGGTGGCCGTAGTAGCAACGCTGGTATATCTCGCCCGACAGGTTAAGACAAGCAGTCGCACATCTGCAATCGAGTCCAGGGTATCCAATCAGCGCAGCTATTCAGAATTTCTAGGCCAACTAATTGCTGACCCGAAATTGGACGAGATGTACAAGCGTGGCCGCAAAGACTTTTCTGCACTGACCGAGGAAGAACGGGCTCGCTTCACTAATCTCGCTTTGCAAACTTACTCTAATATTTCGTCAGCCTATTTTCAGTACTCCCAGGGAGTTCTAGATGAGGAAGGTTGGCACGAGTACCGAGCCATCCTAAGGTATTGGTCGGGTGCCAAGGGCACCCAGGACTGGTGGGAATCAGTGGGTCAGTACTTCTTTTCCCCAACTTTCAGATCCGTTGTGGAATCTGAATCGCGAACAGCAAAATTTCGAGAGGAAAAACGGTAATGGGTGTCGATGGACTTTTGGAAGCGTCGTTTGTCGCTTGGGGTAATGTGATCTCGCTGCTTGCACTTCTAATCACCATAATTAGTGGCTATTTGGTAGTCGCTTATATTGCGGGCGCAAAGATGACACGACCCCAGGTTACGCTAATCAACGTTCTCTATGTGACGATGAGTGCGTTTCTCATTTGGGCATGTCGAGAAATGGCGCTCAGAGCAGCTATATTCGAGGATACTGCATACGGCATGGCAACAGGTCCGGTCAGTGAACTGTACGCCCGAGGGGACGTTGCTGTTGCTATTATTTCTGCCTTCAGTTTGGCTCTTCTAGCCAGTTTTAAGTTTATGTGGGATGTTAGGCATCCAAAAGCCGAGTGACCCCCAGGAGGTGAAATCGGACCCTCTCCACTCATAGCTCTGCCCAGGGCCACAATGTCCGCTTTCGCCTGATAGCGGCTGTTCGTATGTGCCACATTGGTTAATCATTGAGGCGCGCACACGAAACTAGCGGAATATATCCATAATTTATATATGGAATTGACTCGCATCAATGTAAGGCTATCCACTGGAACCTAGAGTGAAATAGTGAAGTTGTCCCGTTCTCAAACTGTAGAGGGCGGGGAGTGCGGTTTCAAACACAACGCGGTCTGAGCAGGCATGAGTGATCCAGCAAACCAGGTCCCAGCAGACTTTCAAAATCAAGCAATAGAAGACAACCGAGGAAAATTTCGATCGGGAGCAAATTGGTTCTACTGGATAGCGGGACTTTCGATTGTAAATTCCATTTCGGTGTACGCTGGAACTGACTGGGTATTTATTATCGGCTTGGGTATTACTCAGCTCACAGACAGCACTGCGATGCAGCTGGCGGAAATATACCCCGAGGAAGGCAACTATTTTAAGACTTTATCGCTTGTAGTCGATCTTCTCGCATCCGTTGTCTTTCTTGTTTTTGGTTGGCTTTCCAACCGCAGGAATTCGATAGCTTATGTAACAGGTATGGCCCTCTACCTGGGTGACGGCTTGATTTTCCTTCTGGTAGAAGATTGGACGAGTATTGGGTTTCACGTACTCGCACTTTTCTTCATGGTTAGTGGATACACAGCTCTGCGAAACCTGTTAGAGCAAGAATCAATTGGTCAGTCGGGGAAGCCCGGTATTGGACTAGCCTCTCCGCTTCTATGGGTGAACATGGCTATGATTCTGGCTGTGGCAATCATCAGTTTCGAGATGATTACATTCACAACAGCGCCCTTGATAGTGACGGATATTTCAAGCTCCGAGGAATTGGATGCGTACACGGCATACTATTACGAGACTAGGCAGTCAGGTCTGATCTCTCGTTCTATGGAGTTCATAGATTCATCAAATCTTGTTGATGATGAATCAACTCACAGCTCTATTGTTGGGTTTTATAGTGAAGTTTTTAGGCAGAATCCCGACGAAATTTGGGCGTGGATTGACACTATAGATGGCATGGAAAATGTAGATAGTCGGCGGGTGTTTTGGAAAGCGCTATGGATGGCAAACCTCACCGCTGGTACTGAGTACTTTCGATCAAAGATCGAAAACGAGAAGGTGGAAGCGATCGAGGAACTGAATTCCTATTTGTCCAGCGCTCCTCCAGTCCCCGTGAATCTAACACCGGAAGTACCAGGAGAACTCGACTTACAATGGGGCGCATTTTTTGCATCCGGTGATGTTAAGTATGTGGATAACATTATTGATGCAGCCTTGCTATACAACCAAAGGATAGACCCAGACATTTTCTACACAGCAGCCCTTGCAAAGTGGTCGCTATGCAGTAATTCCCTTCACCATGAACCCGTTTCGGCGGCATTGATAGCCAGACGAGAGGACAGCGACACAAGCGCTACAACTATCCTCCAGGACATTCTCAATAAATCAGCACTTCCATATGGTCCTCAGATGATCATTGAAGATGCGAATTTGGTCATCGAGGCTGAGGTGGCGGCGGGAAGGTGGTCCCAAGAACCTTGATGATACACGACAAGCACCCAGGGCCCATATAGATCTGCTGAACCATGTCCGCCATGAGGTGAAAGCGGACATCTAACTCGTCTGGGCTGACTCAGGCCCTAAAGCGTCGGCTTTCGCCTAAAAGCTGCCTTTGGTCTATTCTCAAGCGCAAACCAATGATTGGAGCAGAAACTCTTATGAAAGCGGACGTGGAACAGATTCTCGCAACTGCGGAGGTGGTCAACACCAATTTGGGGAACGCTGGAGATGCCATGACAACATTCATATCGGTTGTCGGTGGATATTTACTGGTGGCATACCTTGCAGGCAAGAATTTAACCAAAGCGCAGACTATTCTTATTTCAGCCCTATTCATCGTCTTCTCC
>CAZPVJ010000080.1:0-5131 GCA_964590005.1 uncultured Alteromonadaceae bacterium
CTTTGGCGATGACTCGGGCTCCGGTGTTGCCTTCACCCGCAACCCGTCCACCGGTGAGAAAATGTTCTTCGGCGAATTTCTGTTCAATGCCGCGGGGGAAGATGTGGTGGCCGGTATTCGCACGCCCCTGCCTGTGGAAGCGCTGCAAGAGCGACAACCGGAGGTTTATGACGAGCTCTACAAAACCCAGGCCCTGCTGGAGAAACATTACCGCGACATGCAGGACCTGGAGTTTACAGTCCAGGAAGGTCGCTTCTACATGCTGCAAACCCGCAGCGGCAAACGCACCGGTCGCGCGGCGGTAAAGATCGCTGTAGACATGGTGGGAGAGGAACTGATCAGCGAAAGCGAAGCGCTGATGCGCGTTTCCCCCGATCACGTTGAGGCATTCCTGCACCCGACCGTCGATCCCAAGGCCAAGAAAGACATTGTCGCTACCGGTCTGCCTGCGAGCCCCGGGGGTGCCACTGGCGAAATCGTATTCTCAGCCGAGGAAGCGGAAGATGTGGCTGCCCAGGGACGCTCAGTTATTCTGGTCCGCAGGGAGACAACGCCCGAGGATATTCATGGGATGAAGGTTGCCGCAGGCATCCTCACCGAACTGGGCGGCATGACCTCCCACGCGGCTGTAGTCGCCCGGGGAATGGGGGTGTGCGCTATTACCGGCTGCGGCACGCTGAGTATCAATTACGCCCAAGGCACAGCTCAAACCGCTGAGGGCGTGGTGATGAAACGCGGTGAAACGATCACCCTGGACGGCACCTCCGGCGAGGTTATGCTCGGTGACATCCCCAAAACCGAGGCCAGCTCCTCCGACGACTTCCAGACCTTGCTGGGTTGGGCGGACACGCACCGTAGACTCAAGGTGAGAGCCAACGCAGAAACTCCCGAAGACGCCGCCAAAGCCAGGGAACTGGGCGCTGAAGGCATTGGTCTGTGCCGTACGGAACATATGTTCTTCGAAGCCAAGCGCATTGAGAAAATGCGCGCGATGATTCTCTCCGAGACAAAAGAGGAAAGGCAGCAGTACCTGGACGCATTATTGGAGTTCCAGCGCGCTGACATGCTGGAACTGTTCAGGGCGATGGACGGACTGCCAGTAACTATCCGCTTGCTGGATCCACCCCTGCATGAATTTCTACCCCACGAAGAAGAAGATATGGCCGCGTTGGCGCAAGCCGTAGGCAAGCCAGTGGAAAAAATTCGCGAGATCACGGAGGGGCTTTCCGAGGTCAATCCCATGCTGGGTTTCCGCGGTTGCCGTCTGTCCATCGTATATCCGGAGATTACCGAAATGCAGGTGCGCGCGATCATGACCGCCGCCGTAGATGCCGTTGAGCAAGGCATAAAACCGCTGCCAGAAATAATGATCCCGCTGGTCGTTAACGTACGCGAAATTCGGATGATCAATGAGATCATTGACCGCGGTGTGCAACAAGTACTGCGCGACCGCCAGGTCTCCGTACCCTATAAGGTCGGCACCATGATGGAAACACCCAGGGCCACCCTGGGCGCAGACCGCCTGGCGCCGGAAGTGGAATTCATGAGCTTTGGCACCAACGACCTGACACAAATGACCTACGGTTTTTCCCGTGATGATGTGGGCAAATTCATTCCCCGCTACATGGAAAAGAAACTGGTGGACGCGGATCCCTTCGTAACCCTGGATCAGCGTGCCGTCGGTCGCCTGATGGAAATGGCTGTGCAGGAAAGTCGCAGGGAGAAGAAAGGCATCAAGTACGGCATCTGCGGCGAACACGGCGGTGACCCGCGCTCTATCCGTTTCTGTCACAATCTTGGCCTGGACTACGTTTCCTGCAGCCCGTTCCGCGTACCCATTGCGCGTATCGCGGCAGCACAGGCCCATGTTGAAGGCGCCCAGGACGACTGACTGCCCGCAGGCATTTTCATCGAGAGCGCTTTTGGCCGGTGGGCACGCCACCGGCCATGAGCTTTAAGTGGTCACCTGCTCTTTCAATACAAATTTGAGCACCTTGCCAGCCGGGTTGCGGGGTAGCGCATCCACAATTTCCAGGCGGATAGGCAATTTGTAGCGGGCCAGGTGTGGATCAGCAAATTCGCGCAACTCCTCCAACGTCAGGCTCTGGCCCTCGTGCAGCGCGACAACTGCAGTCACCGCTTCGCCCCACTTCTCGTCCGGGGTACCGATCACCGCCACCTCGGCAATGGCATCGTGTTTGTACAACACGCCCTCTACTTCGGCCGGGTAAACATTCTCGCCCCCTGAAATCACCATGTCCTTGAGACGATCGCAAATGAACAGGAAGCCGTCTTCATCCAGGTAACCGATGTCACCGGAATGGAACCAGCCTTCACTATCGATGGCATCCGCCGTGGCATCGGGACGATTCCAGTAACCCTTCATGATGTTAGGGCCACGAAGGCAGATTTCTCCGCGCTCCCCGACAGGCAGGGGCTGGTTTTCGGCATCAACAATTCGGGTATCGCTGAATATGGGGGGCTGACCGGCTGAGCCCAGCTTTTCCACAGCCCACTCGGGGGTCAGGAATGCTGAGAAAGGCGCGGTCTCGGTAAGACCGTAGCCCTGGCAGAAAGACACTCCGCGGGCACCCCATAGCTCGATGAGTGACTCCGGGACAGGCGCTGCACCACAGACTATGGTCTCAATGGAGCTGAGATCGGTATCCGCGAACTGCGGCTGCTGCGACATGAACAGGAACATCGCTGGTGCACCAAACATGTGAGTGACCCGGTGCTTTTCGAAATTCTCCAACACCAGCGCCGGATCAAAGTTACGCAGCAGCACGACACAGGAGCCCACATGAAATGAGTGCAGCGTCATGACGTTGAGCCCGCCAATATGGAACAGTGGCGCTGCAGTCAACACCACATCGTCGCGGCTGGCACCAAAAGCCATGCTGGCATTGATGTTGTTCCACAGCAGGTTGCCGTGGGTCAGCATGGCACCCTTGGGCAATCCGGTGGTACCCGAGGTATACATGATTACCGCCAGGTCGTGCTGATCCACAGACACGGCGCCCCCTATGGGCTTAGCCGCCGCGCTCTCGCTGGACAGGTGACGCCAGCCTTCGGCTTCGCTCTCAGAGCTGAAGTACTGACGGCAGCAGAGGTTCTCCCGGGCGGGCTCCAGAACGGGTCGCAGTGCATCGTCCACCACCAGGGTGTGAATGCCTGCGTCATTGATAATAAAGGTCAGCTCTTCGGCAGTAAGGCGAAAGTTCAAGGGAACAAACACCGCCCCCAAAGTTTGCGCTGCGAAGAGCGTCTCCAGCAGTGCGGGATGATTAAAACCCAGGTAGCCAACCCGGTCGCCAACGCAGACCCCGGCCTCACGTAACAGCTGGGCCTGGCGCCTGACCCTGTCAGCAAAGTCGCTGTAAAGAAGCTTCTCTCCCTCGAAAATCAATGCGGTGCGTTCCGGGTTAAGATCGGCGCGGCGCAGCATTGTGCCGGCGAAGTTGGGTTCGATACCAGGTCGATTCACGGTAGGGTCCTCTTCGAGTTTTATTCTGGGCCGAGAAGTGAACCACGGATCAATGTGATCCTCAACATTCGCGGGACAGTTTTGCCCCCATTGCCGGCATCAATGGGGGGTATTTGGGGCGCGCTATTAAGCTGCAGCGCAAAACCTGCTACCTTTGCGCCTCGATTTTTCAGCCACGGAACTCCGGCCATGACCAGCAGCTTTTTCCCACCTCAGCGCACCCTGATGGGCCCCGGCCCCTCCGATGTCTCACCACGGGTTCTGGGCGCTCTCTCCCGACCCACGATTGGCCACCTGGACCCACTGTTCGTACAGTTGATGGATGAAATAAAGGGCTTACTGCAATACGCCTTCCAGACCGACAACGAACTGACCCTGCCTATTTCGGCCCCCGGCTCCGCCGGCATGGAAGCCTGCTTCGTCAACCTGGTCTCTCCGGGCGACACCGTAATCGTCTGCCAAAACGGCGTTTTCGGCGGGCGAATGAAAGAGAATGTGGAGCGCTGCGGTGCTACAGCCGTCATGGTCCAGGACGACTGGGGCCAACCGGTCGACGTGAATAAAGTCGCCCAGGCTTTTGCCGACCACCCGGAGGCGACTACCCTGGCCTTTGTGCATGCCGAGACTTCTACCGGCGCGCGCTCCGATGCCGCGGCCCTGTGCGCGCTGGCGCACGACAATAACGCCCTGTCCATTGTCGACACTGTCACTTCTCTGGGAGGGATTGAACTCAGGGTTGATGAATGGGGTGCAGATGCGGTTTATTCAGGCACCCAGAAATGCCTGTCCTGTATTCCCGGAATTTCCCCCGTTACCTTCAGTGCGAAGGCTGTGGAGCGGATTCAAAACCGTGAGCACAAGGTCCAGAGCTGGTTCCTGGACATGCAACTGGTGATGGGATACTGGGGCGGAAACGCCAAGCGCGCCTATCACCATACGGCACCGGTCAACGATTTGTATGCATTGCACGAATCCCTGCTGATGTTGCGCGAAGAAGGGCTGGAAAATGCATTTGCGCGTCATCTGCGCAACCACCGCGCCCTGGTTGCAGGTCTGGAAGCCATGGGGTTAAGCATGGCGGTGGCCGCAGAGCATCGCCTGCCCCAGCTCAATGCTGTCAACATTCCCGCGGGTGTAGATGATGCCGCGGTGCGTTCAGCACTACTCAATGATTATGACCTGGAAATCGGCGCTGGCCTGGGCGCCCTGGCGGGCAAGACCTGGCGCATCGGCCTGATGGGCTTCGCCAGTAACGAGCGCAATGTGCTTAGCTGCCTGACGGCCCTGGAAGCGGTATTGTCCGGCGAGGGTGCCGATATCAACACCGGCGCGGCACTGCCCGCCGCTCAGGCCATCTTTAACGGCTAGTCAGCATTTCCCACAACACCGACGCCCTGTCCGCGCCACCTTCCCGGTGCGTGCGGTAGAGGGCGTGATCCCAACGCCCTGCCCCCGGCTGTAATTCAATACTCCACAGGGGATCTATCTCATTGGGCAGCAGTGAATAGCGGATATCCATCACCCGGTTACTGTAGATCGGATCGCGAGCGATATAGCCGTTACTGAACCAGCGAAAGCGCTCGATATCCCGTGCCTGTTGTGAGTCGGGGTCCAACCATGGCATGTCACGGTCAACCACCAGCT
>CAZPVJ010000081.1:0-43401 GCA_964590005.1 uncultured Alteromonadaceae bacterium
ACTCCACTAGCTCACGCTCCACTCCCAGTATTTGCTGGAGACGCTCCGAGATTTCGGTCTCACCAGCCCGTTGGCGGGCCAGCTTGAGATAATCCATGAAGTGACGTGACTCCGATTTCAGTAGCGACGCATAAAACTCGGCCAGCGCTCCGTCCAGCTCAGGTACCAGGGCCGCAAATCGCTCACAGGAGCGGGCCTCTATTACCGCACCCACCAACAGCGTATCCACCAACCGCTCGGGCTCCTGTTTGCGTACCAGTTTGTGTAACTCTCCCGCGTAGCGCGAGGCCGACAACTGCGGATAAGGGATGTCTCGCCGGGCCATCAATGCCAGGACCTGTTCGAAGTGTCTCAGCTCCTCGCGGGCCAGTCGGGACATCTTGCCCAACAGTTCTTGATGCTCTACGTAGCGGTAGATCAGGTTGAGTGCTGTTGACGCGGCCTTTTTTTCGCAATTGGCGTGATCTGCCAGTAGCACCGGTAAATTCTCTGGCCGGGCCGCCGCCTCTATCCAACCGCGCGGCGTCGCGCAAGGAAGGAACTCCAAAATATGATCGATGTTCGTTGGCATGGTCACTGGTATGGCGATAGAAACGTCAGGTGTGGGCCGATCAGCTAGCGCTCTGCCCCTCGGTGAAGAGGTCGGGAGTCTTCATGTAACGATCGTAGTGTGCCTGTGACAGCGTATAAAACTCCTGATCGATCAACTCCCGCAGCTCCGCGAGAGGCAGTTGCCGATAGGCGAGATCGACGTTAAAGCCGAACGCATCGGGCGTATCTATCTGGCTCGCGCCGGCCTTGATCAGGCTGTAAGCCCAGCAGTATTCATCATGGTGCGCGGTAAACTGGATTTGCTGTACTTCCAGCTGCCAGCGCAGCAGCGGCTTGTCTGTCACCTGCAGTTTGTTACTAACACACTGGGACAGAAAGCCTGACAGGCGTTGATCTATAACCCGCTTTTGTTCGAGGCTGTAACTGTTCCAATGAATCACTTCGTGGGCAAAGCGCTTACACCCGCGACAGACCGTATCGCCAATGCCGGTGGAACACACACCGATGCAGGGGGTTTTTACAGGTTGGTCAAGCATATGCGACGGGTTTACTGTCTGGGGTCTCTTCTCGCCGGAAGTGTACGTTATCGACCTTGTGAATGCACGATATAAGCGGTTGATTTATTTATCTTAATCTCCTTGTGGGCTATACTTCGGCCCCGATTTTGTCCCTTCCATGTGGGTCCCGTGGCTTGCCTCGGCGATCGACGTAACCAGAGGAGCACACCGTGCTTGAAGCTTATCGCGAACACGTGGCCGAACGCGCCAGCCAGAATATCCCGCCCAAACCACTCAGTCCCGAGCAGGTGGCCGGGCTGGTTGAGCTGCTTAAGAACCCACCCGCCGGGGAGGAAGATTTTCTGCTTGAATTGATCAGCACGCGTGTACCCCCAGGCGTGGATGAAGCAGCCTATGTAAAGGCGGGCTTCCTGTCTGCAGTGGCACGCGGCGAGGAGGCATGCCCCCTCATAGACCGTGCCCACGCCGTCAAGTTACTGGGCAACATGCATGGCGGCTACAATATTGAAACGCTGGTTGGCCTGTTGTCTGACAGCGAACTGAGTGAACTCGCTGCCGAGGAACTCAAGCACACCTTGTTGATGTTCGATGCTTTCCACGACGTGGCCGAATTGGCCGAAGGTGGAAATGACAATGCCCAGGCCGTTATGCAGAGCTGGGCGGAGGGTGACTGGTTCACCAGCCGAGACGCGGTTCCAGAATCCATCAAGGTGGCAGTTTTTAAGGTAACCGGAGAAACCAACACGGATGACCTCTCTCCCGCGCCTGACGCCTGGTCGCGACCCGATATTCCGCTGCACGCGCTGGCCATGTACAAAATGACTCGTGATGGGCTGGATCCTGAAGAACACGGCGTCAAGGGGCCAATGCAGCAAATTGCCGATATCCAGTCGCAGGGATTGCCTGTGGCTTTTGTCGGTGACGTGGTCGGCACCGGCTCCTCTCGAAAATCCGCAACCAACTCCGTGCTTTGGTTTTTCGGTGAAGACATCGATGGAGTACCCAACAAAAAAGGTGGCGGCATCTGTATTGGTGGCAAAGTAGCGCCTATCTTCTACAACACCATGGAAGATGCCGGCGCTCTGGTATTCGAAGCCCCCGTCGATGACCTGAAAATGGGCGACGTCATTGAAATTCGCCCCTACGACGGCAAAATCCTGGCGGAATCCGGAGACGTACTGAGCGAGTTCGAACTCAAGTCCGAGGTCTTGCTTGACGAAGTCCGCGCCGGTGGGCGTATCAACCTGATCATTGGCCGGGGCTTGACCACCCGGGCTCGCGAGGCATTGGGGCTGGCACCCTCTTCCCTGTTCCGTGTTCCCGAGGAACCCGCTGCCAGCGACAAGGGGTACACCCTGGCCCAGAAAATGGTGGGGCGCGCCTGTGGCACGGACGGTATTCGTCCGGGTACTTACTGCGAACCACGCATGACCACGGTAGGCTCACAGGACACCACGGGACCCATGACGCGGGACGAGTTGAAAGACCTGGCATGCCTGGGCTTTTCCGCTGACCTGACAATGCAATCCTTTTGCCATACTGCGGCCTATCCCAAGCCCGTAGACATCGACACCCAGCACTCATTGCCAGACTTCATCATGACGCGCGGCGGCGTATCACTACGACCGGGCGATGGCATTATCCACTCGTGGCTCAATCGTATGTTGCTACCGGACACCGTCGGTACCGGCGGTGACTCGCACACCCGCTTCCCTATGGGCATTTCATTCCCCGCCGGTTCCGGTCTGGTTGCTTTCGCCGCTGCCACCGGCGTGATGCCTTTGGATATGCCTGAATCGGTTTTGGTTCGCTTCAAGGGAGACATGCAGCCTGGCGTTACCTTGCGTGACCTGGTGCACGCCATCCCCTACTACGCCATTCAGCAAGGCCTGCTGACAGTCGAGAAAAAAGGTAAGAAGAATATCTTCTCTGGCCGCATCCTGGAGATTGAAGGACTGAAAGGTCTTACCGTTGAGCAGGCATTTGAGCTGTCAGACGCCTCTGCTGAGCGGTCTGCGGCAGGCTGCACCATTGCCCTTGACGAAGACACCATCGCCGAATACCTGAGATCCAATGTTGTGTTGCTGCGATCCATGATCGCCGAAGGCTACGGTGATGCGCGTACCCTGGAACGCCGTGCCCGCAAGATGGAAGAATGGCTCGCCGACCCCGAGCTTCTGGAAGCGGACAAGGATGCCGAGTACACCGCGGTTATCGAAATCGACCTGGCAGAGGTCACAGAACCCATTGTGTGTGCGCCAAATGATCCGGACGATGCCAGGCTGCTGTCACAGGTAGCCGGAGACTCGGTCGACGAGGTTTTTATCGGCAGCTGTATGACCAATATCGGCCACTTCCGCGCTGCCGGAAAATTGCTTGAGCAACACAAAGGTACCATTTCAACGAGGATGTGGATTGTCCCACCAACCCGAATGGACGAGCACCTGCTCATGGAAGAGGGCTACTACAATATCTTTGGCAAGGCGGGCGCGAGAACCGAGATGCCGGGCTGTTCACTGTGCATGGGTAACCAGGCACGCGTGGCAGCGAACTCGACGGTATTGTCTACCTCAACACGCAACTTCCCCAACCGACTGGGGGATGGCGCCAATGTCTACCTCACGTCAGCGGAGCTGGCGGCGGTCGGTGCGGTACTGGGCAAGCTGCCCACGCCCGCGGAATACATGGAGTACGCGCAAAACCTGGACGCCATGTCTGCGGAAATCTACCGCTACATGAATTTTGACCAGATCGTGGAATTCCAGAAGTCTGCCGAAGAAGGCGCGCGTATCGCCGCGGTGGAGATCACCGAGCTCAGCGCCTGACGCACAGCAAACTGCAATAGCCAATCAGCCCCGCTTGTGCGGGGCTTTTTGTTGGTGGCAAACAGGATTCAAGGGGCTGTAAATTGGAAGCGTCTCACGCGACGGACGAACTCCTTGGCACCTGTGTCCGCTTCACTATCAACCGCAACCGGTTCGTAAGCTAATGCCTGATAACGTTGCGTGATATCCAGGACCTGTTGTTCAAGACCCGGAAGTTTCCGAATAACGCGCTGGGCGAAGTCCGCCGGCGCCTCACCCGGATCGCGAGCTACGCCCATGGCCGCCAGGCGCTCACAAAATCTCAGATAGTACTTGTCCGGCAATGACAGTGTGTGAATCGGACGGCGCATCAATAGCGATAAGCCTACAGGCAGCAGTACCAGCGCCCAGGTGCCCAGTAATGCAAACACAAACTTGCGTGGACTCACCTCGCCAAATACGTCACTCAGCAACTTGTACTGCTGGTCGCTATTGAAGTTGACCACCCAGGCCTGCCATTGGTAGGTCAACGCGTCGTAGCGCAGGCGAGCCGCATTCAGCCAGTCGATGCTGCGGTAGCGCAACGGCGATAACGGCGAGGAAGATAAAAATGACCCCTCCTGCGCTACGGCAGCCTCCAGACCCAGCTCGATACGATCCGGAGCAACAGCTGCGGTCGGATCGGCACGCACCCAGCCCCGCCCTTCCAGCCAGACCTCCGCCCAGGCGTGCGCATCAAACTGGTGAACTATCACCGTCCGGTTTACCGGATTGACTTCGCCCCCCATGTAGCCGGCCACAATACGCGCAGGCACTCCGGCGCTACGCATCATCATGACAAAGGCATAGGCATAATGCTCACAGAAGCCACGCCGGGTTTCGAACAGAAACTGATCCATCGAGTCTTCATCATCCAGCAGGGGCGGTTGCAGGGTGTAGTAAAAGGGCTGCTCGGCAAAGTAGTTCATCACTGTGCCGACGAATGCTTCATCTGAACTCGACCCGGCCCGCAATTCACGAGCGAGCTGCTGGGTCTGGGGGTTTCCCGCGGAAGCGGGCAGGGCCAGCTCCATTTTTTTACGCCATTCTGACAAGCCCTCGTCCAATACTGTCTGAGGCCAGGTTTCCACCTGGTACTGGTACTCATCCTCCAATTGCACCAGCGTAAAAAGGCGATAATCAGGTGTCTTGATCACGCCGGGGCTGGGAGAGCTGGCGTAGCGCAGGCTGTACAACCAACGTTGCTGGGTGGGCTCCATCAGCACTGAGTAGCGCATGGGCTCGCCCAGCTTGGCGACCGGCGGCTGTCGACGCTCACCCGCTGGGACGTCATAGAAGCCAAGCGTCCGCCATGCCCCCTCCTCCAGTTTGCTCATTACCAGGCCGCGCCAATACAGCTCGGAGGCGACCGGGATCTCACCCTCAAACTTGACCCTGAAGGCCACCTCGGCGGATTGGCTGAGATTGGATATATCCCCGGGTTTCAAAAAGTCGCTGACGCCCGTTTTGGCAGAATGGCTTTTGACGGGCACGGTCCACAGAGGACCGATACGGGGAAAAAGGAAAAACAGGACCACCATCAGGGGAAAAGCCTGCAGCAACATGATGCTGGCCTGCTTCAGTGGTCGACCGGTAAAGCGTTGTTGCCCGGGCTGGTGCAAGGCCACCAGCGCGGTGGTCACCAGCACAACATTGAGCATTGAGTAGATGACAATCAGGATATCCTGGCTAAACAGGAACTCGGTGATACATATAAAATAACCGAGAAAGATCAGTACATAAGCATCTTTACGCGAAACCAGCTCAGTCAGCTTGAGAGCAAAAGCGGTGAGCAATAGCGCCACGGTTGGCTCCAGCCCTATGAGCGAGCCGTAGCTGAGAAAAATACCGAGACAGGCACTGACAGTGAGAGCTACCTTGATCCATCGATTCGGAAAAGACCAGCGTCCGCGATAAACCTGGATGCGCCAGACCACCGCCACGACATAAACCAGCAAGACCCAGACCGGTAAACGACCTGCGTGGGGTGCTACCAACGTGAAAAGGCCGATGATTATCCAGGCCAGGGCATTGCGCGGAATTCGCTGTTCAAGCATGATCGGCGCCGTGTCCGTAAATGGCCAACTGCTTCAACACCTCATCGCGGTGTTTCTCACCCCAACCCGGTTGCACACTCACTCCTGGCAGCCGCAACCCGTATTCGAGATTGCCACCGTCAAATTCCAAGGCCCAGTAACACAGATGCGACAGGCGCTGTTCCGTACCCAGCCCCGCAAACATATCCCAGTCCAGCCAAACGCTGCGATCAGCGTAGGCCGCGTATTGTTTGCTCTGTAAGCTCTGCCCCCTGGCCAATCCTTTCCAATACACGTGGCGCAAGGAATCGCCAGGGCGATAGTCGCGAAACCCATAAAAATCGTCACTGCCTGCAACCGGCACCGAAGTACCTTCAGGCTGATCGCTGGCGAGGCCGGGTAAATCCTGCGAGGCCAATGGTCGGGGGTAAACCAGCGCGTGCAGGTCAAGGTCCAACCATGTCCAGCAGCGCAACAAGCCCAGCGGATAGGTTGATTCCAGCAAGAGCCTGCCCGGGTTGTACCAGCCTCGCTCACCCACGGCTGCGTGTAGCTTAACGGTGATATTGTCTGCGTCAGTGAGATTCACCAGTTCCTCGCTGCTATCAGGCCAACGCAGGTACAGCGCGTAATGATCGCGCCGCTTACCACGTTCTATCAACAACTCGAACTCGGATTGCTGGCCCGGAAATGCCGATTGCGCCCTGACCGCATGTACCGTCAGGCCCGACAGGTTGGCGTAGGTATGCAACACCGCCACCACAAACAACGTGGCCAACAGAAACGTGAGGGCGAAGCTCAAATTATTTTCGTAGTTGATGGCCGTCATCAGCATCAATAACAGACACAGAATGAAGAAGAAACCAACCCGCGACGGAAAGATAAAGATCCTCTTCTGATCCAGCGTTACGGAACGCGCGGGGGGAATTCTGCGATTAATGAATTTTCGGAAACGTTCGCGGGCTCGCTGCCTGAGGGCCGACAAGCTGCCCGTTGCTGTCAGCGCACCCATCGGGGGCTAGCCTCAGGGTTTGATAACATCCACATTGCGCTGCAGCAGGGCCACAAGGGCATCACCATCTCCTGAGTAGTCGCCACTGGGCACCAGACGGTGACCCGCTACCGCCGGCAGTACCGTTTGTATGTCCTCGGGCACCACATGACCACGACTGTTCATAACTGCCCAGGTGCGAGCGCAGTCCAGGAGAGCCATGGCGCCACGGGGCGACAGCCCCACGGCGAACTCGGGGGATTGTCGCGTATAGGCGACCAGCCGCTGCAGGTAGTCGAGTAGATTCTCTGAGGCCTGCACATCCGCCACCGTATTTCTGATCAGGGTCAGCTGTTCAGCACTGACAGTCTGGGTCAGCCCTGGACGCTGCTCATCGCTCACCTGGGACCTCAGCAGTAGCTCACGCTCCGCCCTGGGGTGCGGATAACCGAGCTCCAACCTCATCAGGAAGCGATCGAGCTGCGACTCGGGCAATGGATAGGTTCCCGACTGATGCACCGGGTTCTGGGTGGCTATAACAAAGAAGGGCTCTGGCAGTGGACGGGTTTTTCCCTCAACCGTGACCTGCCTCTCGGCCATCGCCTCCAGCAAGGCGCTCTGCGTACGCGGCGTGGTCCGGTTGATCTCGTCGGCCAGCAGAACCTGGGTGAAGATAGGACCAGGGTTAAAAGAAAAGCTGCCATCATTGCGGTCGTAGATCGACACTCCGAGAATGTCAGCGGGCAGAAGGTCGCTGGTAAACTGCACGCGGCTATAGGACAAACCCAACACGTCAGCCAAGGCGTGCGACAGTGTGGTCTTGCCCATTCCAGGCAAATCCTCTATCAGCAGGTGCCCGCGCGCGAAGAGACAACACAGGGCCAGGCGGATTTGCTGTTCCTTGCCCAGCAGAACCTGGCCGACATCGGCGACAGCTTTATCGATGACACTCTGTAGATTCATACGTTGCTATCCCGGCCTGTTTGCCACCGCCCCTGTCAGGCGAGCTCGGCCAGTCCACGCTGCAGGTCGGCCTTCAGGTCCACGACATCCTCCAGCCCTACCGCCACCCTGACCAGGCCGTCGGCGATTCCCGCCTCGACTCGTTGTTCGGGCGTCAGCCTGCCATGCGTCGTGGTAGCGGGATGAACAATGGTGGTCTTGGCGTCACCCAGGTTGGCCGTGTGAGACATGATTCGGGTGGCATCAATGCACTGCCAGGCGGCCGCCTTGCCACCGCGCACCTCAAAGGATAATACGCCGCCAAAAGCGCGTTGTTGCCGCCTTGCAAGCTCATGCCCGGGGTGATCGTCGAGACCGGCGTAATACACTTTCTCCACGACCTCCTGGGACTGCAACCAACGGGCCAACTCCAGTGCTGAACGACTGTGTGCGTCCATGCGCAGACGCAGCGTCTCCAGTCCCTTGAGGAACACCCAGGCATTGAAGGCGCTCATCGTGGGCCCGCAGGTGCGCAGGAAAGTCACCACTTCCTCCATCAAAGCATGTGAACCCACAACCGCACCACCAACACAACGCCCCTGCCCGTCCAGGTACTTGGTCGCAGAGTGAATAACAATGTCAGCCCCGAATGCCAGCGGCGTTTGCAAGGCCGGTGTACAAAAACAGTTATCAACGACCAGCAGGCAATCATTTGCACTAGCGAGTTCGGCCATCGCTGTCAGGTCAGCGACCTCACATAAGGGGTTCGAAGGAGACTCCATAAAGAGCATGGCCGTGTTGGCCCGGATGCTGGAGCGCCACTGTTGCGCATCCAGCAGCGGTACGAAACTCACTTCGATACCGAATTTACTCAGGTATTTGCCGAACAGGTTGGTCGTAGTGCCAAAAACATCGCGCGAGCAAATGACGTGATCGCCAGACTTTAACAATGCCATACAGGTACTGAGTATGGCGGCCATCCCCGAGGCCGTACCTACGGCCTGCTCCCCGCCCTCAAGTGCGGCAATGCGTTGCTCGAAGGTTCGCACAGTCGGATTGGTGTAACGGGAATAGACATTACCCTGCTCTTCGCCGGCAAATCGGGCCGCCGCCTCTTCCGCGGTGCCAAACACATAACTCGACGTGGCAAAAATAGGCTCAGAGTGCTCGCCTTCCGCGGTACGGGCAATGCCGGCCCGCACGGCAAGCGTATCCAGTTGCGCACCCTCGAGAGCGCTGTCGTCATTATCTCTACTCATGGTCTTTACGCGTCGTTGTGCAGGCCAACCACAGCGCCCTCGGCCTGTAACTGTGCCCTGCGTTTTGTTTGCGCTTCGTCGTTGCGCAGCGATTCAACCCAATCTAGGTAATTCTGGTCGACATCGCCAGTGACATATTTACCATCGAACACAGAACAATCGAACCCGGCGACAGACGGATTACCCTCGCGGGAACACTCTACAAGATCCTCAAGGTCCTGGTATACCAACCAGTCCGCACCAATCAATTCACAAATCTCGTCCACGCTCCGGCCATGGGCAATAAGTTCGGTTGCCGATGGCATGTCGATTCCGTAGACATTGGGATATCGCACAGGCGGTGCGGCGGAGGCAAAATATACTTTCGCCGCGCCGGCATCACGTGCCATGTCAATAATCTGTCGGCAAGTGGTGCCACGCACAATCGAATCGTCCACCAACATCACGTTCTTGCCTTCAAACTCCAATGGCACCGGATTCAGTTTCTGCCGCACTGACTTCTTGCGTTCACTCTGCCCGGGCATGATAAAGGTGCGGCCGATGTAGCGGTTTTTCATAAAGCCTTCGCGGAATTTGATTCCAAGCTCGGTGGCGAGGGCCTGCCCGGCAATTCGGCTGGTATCAGGAATCGGGATGATAACGTCAATGTCATGATCCGGGCGCTGGGCCATGATTTTTCGACCGAGAGCCTCACCCTGACGCATCCGTGTTTTATACACTGAGATCCCGTCCATCAGTGAATCCGGCCGGGCAAAATAAACGTGCTCGAAAATACAGGGCCGCAGACTTGCCTGGGTCGCACATTGCTGCCGATGCAGGCGGCCCTCCATGTCGATGAACACCGCTTCGCCAGGCACCACGTCGCCCAACAGGCGAAATCCGAGTACGTCCAAGGCAACGCTTTCGGAGGCCACCATGTGCTCCTGGCCACGCTCGGTGTCGCGAACACCCACAACCAGAGGGCGGATGCCGTGGGGGTCTCTAAAGGCTACGACACCATAGTTCACCAGCAGGGCTACCGCGGCATAACCCCCCAGGCACCGGCGGTGGACCGCTCCTACCGCCTTGAAAATATCTGCGGGCTCGGGGTTCAGTTTGCCGAGGGTTTGCATCTCGTGGGCAAACACATTAAGCAAGACCTCAGAGTCAGAGTCTGTATTCAGGTGGCGCAGGTCATCCTGGAAGAGCTCGCGCGTCAACTTTTCGGCATTGGTCAGATTACCGTTGTGAGCCAGCGCGATGCCATAGGGAGAGTTGACATAAAACGGCTGCGCCAGTGCGGGCCCGGAGCTGCCCGCTGTCGGATAACGCACGTGGCCAATCCCTGCGCTGCCTTCCATGCGCTGCATGTGGTGCTGCCGGAATACATCCCGCACTAATCCCTCACTCTTGCGCTGGCTAAATTTGCCGCCATTACACGTCATGATTCCCGCAGCGTCCTGGCCACGGTGCTGCAGTACCGTCAGCGCGTCATAGATATCGGGGGCTATGTTGCCCTGCCCCACCAGGCCAACCAATCCACACATCAGGCAGTCACCTCAATGGCTTTCACTTACATGCTCCACTTACACGTTTATCCCTGACCAGGAGTCGGGCTTGAACCGGTCAAATTGCTGCTGCGTCCAATCCATGAGGACGTCGATGCCAGGCATGAATTGCGACTCGTAAAGCCACTGTTGATCGCGCGGCGGCACCACCTGACGGACAATAAACACCAGCGCCATGATAATCAGCATACCGCGCGCAAAACCGAATACCGTACCCAGAAGGCGGTCCAACAGGCCCAGTCCGGAGGCTCTCATAAGCTTTGCCACCAGACGCGCCAGCAGACCGCATACTACCAGAATCAGGACGAACAACAGCGCCCAGGCGACGATATAGCGCCCCGTCAGGTTAGCGATGAATCCGGCAAGATAGGACGCCAGTAGGCTGGCAAACAAATTGGCGACCATAAACGCCAGGATCCAGCCGGCAAGTGACATTGCCTCACGGGCGAACCCGCGCCACAAGCTGATCATGATAGACAGCGTTATGACAACGATAATGAACCAGTCCAGTCCATTTAGCTGCGACCATTCAGGCCAGAATTGCTGCACTATGTTGTCCACTCGTAAGGAACATGAAGTTTACCAGAGCCGCACCGGGCGAGCGGGCCGAACTCATTGACTGCGTCAAGGCACGTACCGCGCCACCATCGATTTGACGCCCAGCTGGCGATCAATACTGGCCTTGATCTTGTCGAGCTGCGCGCGCTCAAATTTCGGCCCTATGTAGACGCGGTATAGCGTTCTTTCGCCCGAGGTAATTGGCTTCACGTAGGCCTTATGGCCATCGGCAATGAGGTCATCGCGAATACTCTCCGCGCGAGACTTATTACTGAGGCTCACAACCTGCAATATCCAGGCAACAGGCACGCCCTGCTCATCCAATTGGGGCGACTCCGGTGAGACTGTGCGGGTGCTGCGCTGGGGTTCGACTGTCGGCGCCTCCGCATCGGTTTCGGGTTCAACAACATCGGGCTCGATCGGGGCCTCCTCCACGACGGGTTCTGGCGCACGCTCTATCGCTGCAGCCTCTTCGGCTCGGGCCTCCTGTTGCGCCACCACCGCGGGAGCCTGTCGCAGGCCAGCTGTGTCAGGGGGTTCAATCGGCGTGGTGTTCACTTCCGGCGGTGGCGGCATTCGCGACCCGGGCAGGCCCCCCGGCCCCTCAGGCTCGACAAAAATAATCGGCCAGAAGACAACGCCCAGCGCCACCAGAATAAGGGCACCAATGAGTCGCTGCTTGAGAATATTATCCACGTTGTTCTTTCCTAAGGTCTTTTTCTACCAGGGGCAACACCGCCGCCACCGTGTGAAACGATCCAAACACTACCAGCCTGTCTCCCTCCCCCAGAAGGGACCTCGCGCGCCGGTAGGCCTGGCGGATATTCTTGCTGACACTGATCATGCCGCAGCCGTATTCGTGCAGCAACGCCGCGATATCGGCGGCCGGTGCAGCCCGGGGCAGCTCTTCCTGGTCAGCCAGGAACCACGCGTCGAAGGATGCCAGACTCCGGCTTATGATGCCACGAACATCCTTGTCTTTCATTACTGAAAATAGCGCAATAGTCTTTTTATTACAATTAGTTGCGTCAATATTCTCAATTAGTTTATCAACTGAATCCGGGTTGTGTGCAACGTCCAGTATCAACTGCTGGCCGCCCAGCTCAAACCGCTGCAGGCGCCCCGTTGGCTTAACAGAGAGCACCACCCCACCCAGGCCGTCCAGTGACGGCAGATCGACACCAAGCAGAGACATTGCCTGCAGTGCGGCACAGGCGTTACCGGGCTGCACTGTCGGGGCAGATGGCAGCGCCAGCTGCAGCGCATTGCCTGCGTGATCCTGTAATGCCATCTCGAGACCACCGGCCCTCGCCGTGTAGCCGTAATCCCTGCCGAGATAAAACGGCCTGGCACCGCTATCGGCGACTGCCTGGCACAAGCCCTCGGGTGGTACTGGGTCAGCAATTACCGCGGCGATGCCCGGACGCAATATGCCGGCTTTCTCGCGACCTATGCTATCGAGGTCCTCGCCCAGCCATTCCTGGTGATCGAGACCAATCGACGTCACGACCGCTACTGTCGGGTCTACAATATTCACCGCATCCAGGCGTCCACCCAAACCGACTTCCAGGATGGCCAGCTCTACATTGCGCTCCCGGAAGATCAACAGCGCGGCCAACGTGGCAAACTCAAAATACGTCAGGGAAATAGCATTGCGCGCCGCATCTATGCGCTCGAAAGCTGCCACGATCTCCGCACTCTCAACCTCACGGCCAGCGACACGAATTCGCTCGTTAAAGCGTAAAAAGTGTGGCGATGTATACAGGCCTGTGCGCCTGCCATCAGCACAGGCCACGGCTTCGGCCACGGCTGCAGTCGAGCCCTTGCCATTGGTTCCAGCGATAGTGAGTACGGGGCAGGCAACCGGGAGTAATTCCAGGTTGATGGCAACATCGCGACACCGCTGCAGTCCCAGCTCTATCTCCTGCGGGTGCAGTTGCTCCAGTCGCCTCAGCCAATGCTCCAGCGTGGGCTTACTCATCCCCTTCTGGAGATTCAGTCTCTACGTCCTCGTAAACTGCGTCCGGTGCGAATTCGGGCTCGTCTCGCTCAGGCAGGTCGAAACCGGTCATCTTGGAGAGCAGCCGGGCGATCGTCGCTCGCATTTCGTTGCGGTGCGTGATCATATCGATCGCGCCATGTTCCAGCAGGAATTCACTGCGCTGAAAGCCCTTGGGAAGCTTTTGGCGGATGGTCTGCTCAATAATATTGGGGCCGGCAAATCCTGCACGAGCATCGGGTTCCGCGATATTAATGTCGCCGAGTAACGCCAGCGAGGCCGAGACGCCGCCGTAAATTGGATCGGTCATTACCGAGATATAGGGTACTCCGGCAAGCTTCATCCGCTCGATGACCGCACTGGTCTTCGCCATCTGCATCAGGGAAATAAGCGCTTCCTGCATACGGGCCCCACCGGAGGCTGAGAAGCACACCAGCGGCATACCCTCATCCAGCGCCAATTGAGCCGCGCGGGTGAATTTCTCGCCCACCGCATAGCCCATGGATCCACCGTGAAACTCAAACTCGAAAGCAACAGCTACGATGGGCAGGCCCATGAGGTGACCGCGCATTGCGACGAGCGCGTCTTTCTCACCCGTCGACTTCTGTGCAGCGGCGAGGCGATCGCGGTAGCGCTTCTTGTCTTTGAAGCGCAATCGGTCCACCGGTTCCACGTCGGTAAATATTTCTTCACGATCATCGGGATCGAGGAATATGTCGAGGCGGCGGCGGGCGCCGATCCGCATATGGTGATCACACTTGGGACAGACATCGTCGTTGCGCTCTACGTCTGGTCGATACAGCACCGCGTCGCACTTGACGCACTTTTTCCACAGCCCCTCAGGCACACTGGCGCGCCGAGGTCCTTCGTCCTTACGCACTCCCGTGGGTAGGATCTTGTCAATCCAGCTCATGGCTATCCCCTGTTGCCTGCGGCCATTATAAACGCCGCCCGGCACAACTAGGAAGTGACGGCGTCGATTCCCTGTCGGATTTCGCCCAGCAATGCCGCGGCGGCGTCCATTGCGCGCTGGTTGCTGGCGCCCGACTCGATTTGCCCGGCGACGAGATTAACCAGAGCACTACCGACAACCACACCATCGCAGAAGGTCGCTATAGCTGCAGCTGATTCAGCGTCCTTGATGCCAAATCCCACCGCTACCGGCAAACTGGTATGGGCGCGGATGCGGGCCACGTTTTGCTCTACATAGCCGGCGTCAATATTGGCAGCTCCGGTAACACCCTTCAAAGAAACGTAGTAGATGAACCCGCTGGCCTGACCGGCTATCACGCCCACCCGGTCGTCTGGGGTCGTGGGCGCCACCAGAAATATGTTGTCCATTCCTACACGATGCAACTGCTCATTAACGGCGGCGACCTCCTCGGGAGGGATATCAACCGTTAACAACGCGTCGAGCCCGGCGGTAGCGGCGGCATCGGCGAACTTTGCATACCCCATGTGTTCCACGGGATTGGCATAGCCCATCAGCAGCACCGGTGTATCCTGATCGCGGGTTCGGAACTCGCGAACCATGTCGATAGCGTTGCTGAGGCTCACACCGTTGGCCAATGCGCGCTCGTGTGCCAGCTGAATTACGGGACCCTCCGACATGGGGTCAGAGAAAGGAACACCCAGTTCGATGATATCAGCACCGGCTTCCACCAGCCTGTGCATCATCGGTACTGTCGCTTCTATTCCGGGGTCACCGGCCACAATATAGGGCACCAATGCCTTGCGCCCCTGTTCTGCCAGGGACTGGAAACGTCCCGCTATACGACTCACCAAAATCCCCTTACATGTCCAGCCCGTCAATCTGGGCGACAGTGTGGATGTCCTTGTCACCCCGCCCGGATAAATTGACGATAATGTTTTGTTCTGGCGACATTTGCGCCGCGAGCTTTTCGGCGTAGGCAAGTGCGTGGGCAGATTCAAGTGCCGGCATAATGCCCTCTATGCGGGTCAGGTTATGAAAGGCAGCCAGCGCCTCGTCGTCATCGGCGACGACGTAATTGACCCGGCCTATATCTTTCAACCAGGCGTGCTCGGGGCCGACGCCTGGATAATCCAGACCGGCAGACACCGAGTGGGTATGCATTATCTGGCCGTCAGCATCCTGCATGAGATAAGTGCGATTGCCGTGAAGAACACCAGGCGTACCGGCTGTCAGCGGCGCTGCATGCTGGCTGGTGGCCACACCGTGACCGCCCGCCTCCACGCCATACATCGCCACACTCTCGTCACCGAGGAAAGGATGAAACAGGCCAATGGCATTGGATCCGCCGCCGACACAAGCCACCAGCGCATCGGGCAAACCGCCGGTTTGCGCCAGGGACTGCGCCCTGGCCTCACGACCGATCACGGCCTGGAAGTCACGCACGAGCATTGGGTAGGGATGCGGGCCCGCTACCGTTCCAATGATATAAAACGTATCGTCAACGTTAGTCACCCAGTCTCTCATCGCCTCATTCATGGCGTCCTTGAGTGTTCTAGAGCCGGAAGTGACCGGTACGACTGTCGCACCCAGTAACTTCATTCGATAGACGTTAAGGGCCTGTCTTCGGATATCTTCCTCGCCCATGAATACGTGGCATTCCAATCCCAGGCGAGCGGCGATGGTGGCGCTGGCAACACCGTGTTGCCCGGCGCCAGTCTCAGCGATTACCCGCTTCTTACCCATGTGCTTCGCCAGCAGGGCCTGCCCGACCGTATTGTTTACCTTGTGTGCGCCGGTGTGATTGAGGTCTTCACGCTTTAAATGGATCCGCGCTCCGCCAACACGATCAGACCAGCGCTTCGCCTCGTACAAGGGTGACGGGCGCCCTACATAGTGCGCCAGGTCGGCATCCAGCTCGCGCTGGAACTCCTCGTCCTGCGCCAGCCGATGGTAAAGAGCCTCCAGGTCGGCCAGGGCCGCCATCAGGGTTTCGGCGACAAACTTGCCGCCGTAGACTCCAAAGCGACCGTGTTCATCTGGCACGGTGGAAAACAACCCGCTATCAATCTCTGTTGTCATGTCTCGTCTTCACTCTTGGTTAAATCTGCTGCCCTGACCGCACGCACGAAGTCCGTAATGCGCTCGGGGCACTTTATCCCGGGAGAGGTTTCCACCCCACCACTGACGTCTACCCCGGCTGGCCGGAGCTGCTTAATCGCCGAGGCCACGTTATCGGCATTGAGGCCACCAGCCAGCACCGAAGCATTGGTAAGCTCTGCCTCGGCAAGCTGCCAGTCAAACGTCTTGCCAGTCCCGCCCGGCACACCCTCTTGCCAGCTATCCAGCAACACCGCCCGGGCATTGCCATAAGGGCTCACCGCTTCAACCAGGTCGAGGCCCGGCCTCATCCGCACCGCCTTCAGGTAAGGGCGCTGGAACTGTTCACAAAATGTCGCGCTTTCCTGCCCATGAAACTGCAGCACGTCGATGGGTACGGCGGAAAGCACCTCGCTCACGGTAGTCTCCTGCTCGTCGACAAAAAGCGCTACCACCGACACAAACGGCGGCAATGCCGCAACGATCTCTGCCGCCTGTACAACGTCGACCGCACGGGGACTATTGCTGTAAAAGACGAGCCCTATAGCATCAGCACCATTGGCGGCAGCACTCTGCGCATCTTCCGGCCTGGTGATACCGCAAATTTTGATACGCGTATAAGCCACTGGCTCGATTACTTAACAGGAAATAAAGAGGGCGCAATGATAGCAGAATCAACGCGCGGGTGTCTTCAAAGCGGCGGCAATATGGACCCTTGCAATGGGGTCGGCAATCCAAAGCTTTCGGGGTATTCAACAGCCACGAGGTAAAGACCATCAGGAGGTGCTGTGTCAGCTGCTTCGGCTCGATCCCTGCCCTTGAGGATATCGGCTATCCACTGCGCGGGATAACGGCCCGTGCCAACGGCCATGAGTGATCCGGCGATATTGCGCACCATGTGGTGCAGAAAGGCATTAGCCTGGATATCAATAAGCACGAGGTCGCCAAAGCGCTCCACTGATACATTCTGAACATTGCGCATCGCGGTTGGAGACTGGCAGCTCGCTGCCTGAAATGCCGAGAAGTCCTGTTCGCCCAGTAAGGATTGCGCAGCGCTGTGCATGATTCGGGCGTCCAATGGGCGACGCTGCCAACTCACTTTTCCGGCAAGCAATGCCGGTCGGATCGCGGTGTTCGCTATGACATAGCGATAACGCCGGGACAAGGCCGAAAATCGCGCGTGGAAATCGCCCGAAACAGGGACTGCCCAGTGCACCCTGACCGATGGCGGCAGGTAGGCATTGCTGCCGTAAACCCAGTTCTTACAGCTTCTTCCAACCGGGTCATCAAAGTGCACCACCTGGGCGAGTCCGTGCACGCCGGTATCGGTACGCCCTGCGCAGTGCACGCGGATGGGCCGGCAGGCCACGCTGGCCAGGGCAGCCTCGAGCGTCTGTTGGACTGTGGTGACATTGGGATGGGGCTGTGACTGCCAGCCATTGAAACAGCTGCCGTCGTATTCGATACGGCAGGCTACCCGGCTACCCTGCGGCAGCGGGTCAGTTGAAAAACGCGGTGGGGTTTCAGCCAAGCCGTTCCAGGAGTTCCCGGGCTTCCTGCTGTTGCTCAGCGTCGCCATCCGCGGCGACTTCGTTCAGGATCTGACGGGCACCGTCTTCATCACCCATATCCATGTACGCTCGAGCCAGGTCCAGCTTGGTTGACATCGTATTTCCTTCGGTAGCGAAAACCATCTCGTCATCGCCGTTTTGCTGGTCGACAAAATCTTCGGTCAGGTCCAGGTCTTCTGCCTCTGCCGCGCCGCTTCCATCATCAAGCTCCAGTTCGCCGAAATCAGCTTCCAGCGCCTCTACGGGGGCTTCCTCGGCCCCGGCTGACAAGTCTCCCAGCACGTCATTGGCCACTGCTGGCTCAGCGCCGCCAGACATCAGGGCTTCTGCCTTGCCCAGGGCGCTGGCGTCACCGATCCTCTGCAATTCTGCCAACTGCTGTTCCGCCTCGCCGGGCTCTCCCATCTCCAGACTCAGCTCCAACAACTTCAATCGATACTCAGCGTTGTCTGGCTCGCTGTTTATGGCGGTTTTCAACAGGTCGGCAGCCTGTGGGTAACGTCCGTAGGCAATATAAATGTCGGCTTCCGCCAGTGCATCACCGGTATCGGTATCACTGGCGTAAGTATCGTGTTTCTCTTCACCATAGCCGCGGTTGGTGGGCGTCTCAGGCGCAGGCTCTTCGAGTTCTGGCTCTACCTCCGCCGCGACTTCGACTTCCTGCTCCTTGAGTTCAACACCCTCAAACGCGTCGCGTGCGCGCGGTCGCGCTGCAGCGGCGCTGGCAACCGTCTCTACTTCCGCGTCGGCATTGCGGCGGCGCCAGAAAAACAGGCCGGCCAGCGCAGCCAGAATCAAACCACCTACTACATAGAAAAGGTTCCCGAACAAACCACCGCTCTCTTCTACAGGTGCCTGGCGTACCGGAGCCGCAGGCGCCGGCGCGGGTGCGGGGGTCGCAGCAGCGGGTTCTGGCTCCGCCGCTGGTGCCTGGGCAGCCGTCTCACCCGCATCTTCCTCTAAGGTCGACTCGCTGTCGCCTGCCTCATCAGCGGCACCATCATCTGCAATCAGTTCACTGACCCCGGCGTCGTCGGCTTCACCTTCCGCGCCCGAAGCGTCACCTGCCCGCGCCTCTTCCAATGCCGCCTGCAGTGCTGCTATCTGCTCATCTTTAACACTGACAATACGTTCAAGCGTTTCAACCTGCGCCGACATGGCGTTCAGCTGCGCCTGGGTGTCACCACTTTCGATAGCGCCCATGCCTGCGTCATCCATGTCGGCGTTGGCAGATGCAGCGCTATCGCGATCGGTGGCATCGGTCTCACCAGCCCCGTCGTCCGTCTCTTCATCGGCGGAAATTCTCAGCGATGGACCACCACCGTAAGACGGTTCCGACGCGCGACCCGCCCGCCAGTCTTCGTTTTGCTGTTTCACCTCGGCCAACGCACTGGCCAGGTCATCCGAACTGATATCGCTCTCGGTCGGAAGATAGATGATGTAGCCGGCCTTGATGCGATTGATGTTGCCATCTATAAACGCATCAGGGTTCATTCGTTGGATATCCAGCATAGCTTGATGGACAGACACCCCATCCGGCTTTCCCGCCAGGGCGATGTTCCAGAGCGTCTCGTCCCGCTTGATCATGTAGCGGCTACCGGCTTGCGGGTAGGCGCTGGTGTCGGCACTAAAATCTCGTTGAGGCATTTCCCCCGGGGCGAGATCCGACTTTTTGACGTCTACTCGCGTACCGCTAGTGGCGGGTTCCTCTTTTTTTTTCACCGGCTCGGCGGGGATTCCCTCTACCTCGTAGACACGCTCCGAAGCAGAAATTACCGGGTTGCTGTCATCGAACGCAGGCGGGTCTATCAGTACAGTGTACTCACGCAGCAAACGACCGGATGGCCAGCGCGTCTCTACAATGAGATCGAGGTAAGGTTCCAGTACCGGGTCATCGGAAGAAAGCAGGATGACACCGCGACCGTCACTGTCGACAGTGACCTCAAATTTAATTCCAGTGAGGAAATAAGCGCGATCCACGCCCATGCGATCGAAGTCTTCGGCCGTAGCCAGTCGCACCCGGATTTCGTCGGAATGCAAACCGCCGGTATTTAGCAGGTCTACTTTCGCCTTCAAAGGTTCATTGAGGAAGGACTCCAGGGTTAGCTCTCCCAGACCCAGGCCCCATACCGAACCGGCCTGCATACACCCCAATGAGAACAGAACTGCCGCTAACTTACGCTTCCGAGCCATACCGATCGTCCTTATTATTGTTTCCCCTGATACCACGGACCGACCTCCCCTGGGTCAACCCACTTACCGGAATATCACTGGACAGTGCCTGGATAAAAAACTAGCCCCTACAAGCACTTGCACTACAAGCTCAAAGTAGTGCTCCAAGTACATCCTTGCACTTATGATACCCCAGACTTACCCCAAGTATGTTTTATACCCGGGTATTAATCAAGGTAAGTAGCAATCAAGCTCTCGGCAATTTGCACACTATTCAAGGCCGCCCCTTTACGGACATTATCGCTGACAATCCACAGGTTCAGGCCTCTTGGATGGGAGATATCCTCGCGGATACGACTGACGAAAACCGGGTCATTTCCTGCCGATTCGGTCACAGCAGTGGCATAACCGCCGTCCTCACGTGAATCCAGGACAACCACCCCGGGGGCCTGCTGCAACAAAGCCATCGCCCCTTCTGCGGTGACTTTATCGACAGTTTCTATATGTACCGCCTCGGAATGGCCATAAAAGACCGGAACGCGAACGCAGGTCGGATTGACCTGTATCGCATAATCATCAAAGATTTTCTGGGTTTCCCAGACCATCTTCATCTCTTCCCGGGTATAGCCGTTGTCCTGGAAAGTATCGATATGCGGCAGCGCGTTAAAAGCGATCTGCTTGGGGTACACATCGCACTCGATAGCCTGGCCATTCAGCAGCCGGGCTGTCTGGCCTGCCAACTCCTCAACCGCTTCCTTGCCGGTACCGGATACTGCCTGGTAGGTCGCCACATTTATCCGCTCGATTCCGACGGCGTCGTAGATAGGTTTGAGCGCCACCAACATCTGGATGGTCGAGCAGTTGGGGTTGGCAATAATATTGCGGCCTCCGTATTCCGCCAGTGCCTCGGGGTTAACCTCGGGGACCACCAGCGGAATGTCTTCGTCACGACGAAAATGGGAGGTATTGTCGATCACCACGCAACCGGCAGCGGCCGCCTGCGGTGCGTATTCTTCTGACACGCTGCCTCCGGCCGAGAACAAGCCGATCCGGGCCTTGCTGAAGTCAAATTCAGCCAGGTCAGTTATGGTCACCGGCTTACCGCGAAACATCACGGTTTTACCCGCGGAGCGACTGCTGGCCAGCGGATAGAGCTCACCCACCGGAAATCCTCTCTCTTCGAGGATACTGATCATGGTTTCACCGACGGCTCCGGTCGCTCCGACCACAGCCACGTCATACACTTCGCTCATCGTCACTTCTCTATGTTTTCTGGATAACCCCCGGCTCAGGCCGAGAGCGCACTGGCGACCGCGTCGCCCATTTCGACGGTGCTAACCGCCCGCTGACCCTCGCTGAAAATATCCGGCGTTCTGAGCCCCTGGTCCAGCACTGAGCTGACGGCTGACTCTATGGCATCGGCCGCCTCAGGCGCCGCCAGGGTATAGCGCAGCATCATGGCGACCGACAGTATCGTCGCCAGAGGGTTGGCCTTGCCCTGACCAGCAATGTCCGGAGCGGAACCGTGACAGGGCTCATACATACCACGCCCCTCTTTATCGAGTGACGCCGAGGGCAGCATACCTATGGAGCCGGTCAGCATGGCCGCCGCATCAGACAGGATGTCACCGAACATGTTGCCGGTAACCACGACGTCGAACTGCTTCGGCGCCATCACCAACTGCATCGCGGCGTTATCCACGTACAGGTGAGACAACTCGATATCCGGATAACCCTTGGCCACCTCTTCCATCACCTCTCGCCACAGGACAGTGGCCTCCAGCACATTGGACTTGTCCACCGAACACACACGGCCGTCGCGCTTTCCGGCGAGATCAAAGGCCAGGTGCGCAATGCGTTCAATTTCGGACTCGCGATACACGTAGGTATTAAAACCTTCACGCTCGCCATTCTCGAGGGTGCGAATGCCCCGCGGCTCACCAAAATAGATGCCCCCGGTTAGCTCCCTCACGATCAGGATATCCAGCCCGGAAACGATTTCGGGCTTCAGGCTGGATGCGTCAGCAAGCTGCGGGTACAAGATCGCCGGCCGCAAGTTGCCAAATAGCTGCAGTTCCGAACGTATCGCCAACAGGCCCCGCTCGGGGCGCAGGTGACGTTCTACCGCGTCCCACTTGGGGCCACCGACCGCGCCCAATAAAATCGCGTCGACGGCCCGCGCACGCTCAAGCGTTTCGTCGGGCAGCGGGACACCGTGCACGTCGAGGGCCGCGCCACCCAGCAGTCCATGCTCGATCTCCAACTCGAGGCCAAAGCGCTGGTCGACGATCGCCAGGATTTTTTCCGCCTCGGCCATGATTTCCGGGCCAATATAATCGCCGGGGAGTATCAGTATCTTGCCAGCCATAAGACGTCGCCTTTACTTGATGCTGCCGAACAGCCAGGGAGACTGTTGCTGCCAGCGCTGTTCAAAACTGCGGATGGCATCCGCACTCTGCAGGGTGATACCGATATCATCGAGGCCGTTCAGCAGGCAGTGTTTGCGGAAGCTGTCTACCTCAAAGGCAATGTCCTCTCCCGCTGGCGTTCGGACGCGCTGGGCGTCGAGGTCGATTTCCAACTCATAACCTTCCTGGGCGTACATTGCCTCAAACAACACGTTCACCGTTTCCTCAGGCAGCGCGATGGGCAGCACGCCGTTCTTGAAGCAATTGTTGAAAAATATGTCTGCAAAACTCGGCGCTATGATGCACCGGAACCCATAGTCCTCGAGTGCCCATGGCGCGTGCTCACGACTCGAACCGCAGCCAAAGTTCTCCCTCGCCAGTAACACGGAAGCACCCTGGTAGCGCGCGTCGTTAAGTGGGAAGTCAGGGTTCAGCGGCCGCTGGCTGTTATCCTGGCCCGGCTGCCCCTCGTCGAGGTAGCGCAATTCATCAAACAGGTTGGGACCGAAGCCACTGCGCTTGATTGACTTCAGAAACTGTTTGGGAATGATCAGGTCGGTATCGACGTTGGCCCGATCCATCGGGGCAACCAATCCCTTCATTACAGTAAAGCTCTTCATGACTTGTCTCCCCTAAACATCGCGAACATCGACAAAGTGCCCCGCCACCGCCGCTGCGGCAGCCATGGCAGGACTGACGAGGTGCGTTCGGCCTCCGAAACCCTGCCTGCCTTCGAAATTTCGGTTGGACGTTGATGCACAATGCTCCCCAGCGCCGAGCTTGTCGGCATTCATCGCCAGGCACATGGAGCAGCCAGGCTCGCGCCACTCCATGCCCGCTGCCAGGAATACCTCGTCCAGTCCCTCGGCCTCGGCCTGGGCCTTCACCTTTCCAGAACCCGGTACCACAAGGGCCTGCTTGATGGTGTCTGCTATCCGCTTGCCGCGCACAACATCTGCGGCAGCCCGCAGGTCCTCAATACGGGAATTGGTACAGGAGCCGATGAAAACCCGGTCGGGCCGAATGTCGGTCACCGGCATGCCAGCCCGCAAGCCCATGTACTCCAGTGCCCGCCGCGTGGCCTCACGGCGCGTGGCGTCCTCGATCTGGGCGGGATCTGGCAATATGCCGTCAACGGGTAACACCATTTCCGGCGAGGTACCCCAGGAGACCTGCGGCTTGATGTCCTCCCCGCGTAACTCAATGACCCGATCAAAAACAGCATCATCGTCGCTGTGCAGATCTCGCCAGGCAGCTTCGGCCTGTGCCCACTGCTCACCCGACGGGGCATACGTTCGGCCCCGGACATAGTCCAGCGTGACATCATCGACAGCAATCATACCCATGCGGGCACCACTCTCGATCGACATGTTACACAGGGTCATCCGGCCTTCCATGGTCAGGTTGCGAATGGCCTCACCGCCGTATTCGATAGCGTAGCCGGTACCTCCGGCGGTACCAATTCTGCCAATCACTTCCAGGGCGATATCCTTTGCTGTCACGCCGGGGGCCAGGTGGCCATCTACGCGAATCAACATATTTTTCATCTTGCGTTGGATCAGGCACTGCGTGGCCAAAACGTGCTCGACCTCCGAGGTGCCGATCCCGTGGGCCAGTGCACCCAGCGCGCCGTGGGTCGATGTGTGTGAGTCACCACAGACCACGGTCATGCCCGGCAAGGTAGCACCCTGCTCAGGACCCACCACGTGAACAATCCCCTGGCGAATGTCATTGATGGGGATTTCCACGATATCGAAGTCTTCACAGTTCTCGTCGAGAGTCTGGACCTGCAGGCGTGAGACCTCGTCGCGTATACCCGCAACACCACCACTGCGCTCCTGTGCCTCGGTTGGCACGTTGTGGTCAGGTACTGCCAGGTTGGCGTCTCGCCGCCAGGGCTGACGACCGGCCAGGCGCAAGCCCTCGAAAGCCTGGGGTGACGTCACCTCATGGATAAGGTGGCGGTCGATATAGATCAGCGCAGTGCCATCGTCTCGCAATTCAACGAGGTGGTTCTGCCACAGTTTGTCGTACAGTGTTTGTCCGGCCATCGGACACCTCCCAGGTCGGTTTTCCCTCGATCAGGCGGGCAGTTTAGGCTTGACCTTAAAATAACTCAAATTTATTATTTTTATAGTTTGAATTCCTGTTAGGAATGTATTTTATGGAAACGCAAAACCTTCGTGCCTTCGCCCTGGTTGCTCGTGTCGGGTCGTTTTCACAGGCCGCGGAAAAGTTACACCTGACGCAGCCCGCTGTGAGCAAGCGCGTCGCACTGCTGGAACAACAGCTCGGCCGCGAGCTGTTTGACCGCATCGGTCGTCATGTGAGTTTGACCGAGGCCGGTCGCGCGCTGTTACCCCACGCGGAGCTGATAGAACAACAGCTCCTGGCGGCGGAACAATCAGTGCGTGATCTCTCCGGCGCGGTGCGCGGCTCACTGCGTCTCGCGACCAGCCATCATATCGGTCTACATCGCCTGCCGCCGGTACTGAGTCAATTCAGTCGCCAGTACAAACAGGTACACATCGACATAGACTTTATGGACTCGGAGCAGGCCTATGAACTTATCATGCAGGGTAAGATTGAACTGGCTGTCGTAACGCTGGCACCAAGCAGTGAGGCCAGCTTCATCACGCTACCGCTGTGGCGGGACGCGCTGCAGTTTATGGTGGCACCACAACACCCGCTGGCCGACGCTAAAGAGTGCAGCCTGGAGCGGCTGAGCAAGGCGCCCGCCGTACTGCCCGGGCTCAACACCTACACCGGCCAAATTGTCAAAAAACTGTTTGACGATCACCACCTGGACCTGGATGTGTCGCTGGCGACCAACTACCTGGAGACCATTAGAATGATGGCCTCCGTGGGCCTCGGGTGGACCATGCTGCCGGACAGTATGCTCACGGACTCGCTGGTTACGCTGGACGTCGAGAGCGTCGAGCTGGAGCGTCAGTTGGGTGTGGTTTATCACCGTGGTAGAAGCCTGTCGCGAGCGGCTGAGGCTTTCGTGGACGTACTCAGAGATGATGCGGATGTCTAGGTTGGCGCGCCAAATGGATCGTTGCCATCGCTAAACCGCTCCGCTTTCTCTGCGTCTTTCCACACCCCTTTATGGTCGGGTAGGTAGAAAGTGCCATTGAAGCGTGCGACCAGCCCGTTCGGACCGCTGATCGTGCCATGGGAAAATCCGAATCGCCGCTTGAGGGTGGCCTGGTCAACATCGGCCTGCAACCAGTCCCCAAGTCGACCCGCGGCGACAAAGTCCAGGCTGAGATTGAGCGTTGGGCTGCCCGCCACAACTCCGCGGGCAACATTGAGTCCGGCGGCTGCCGCCACGTCAGCGAGGGTGGTCAGCACACCGCCGTGACAGACTCCCATCAGATTGCAATGCTGCTCAGCCACGAACAGACCGAAGCTGACTTCATTCTCCCGTATACGGCGATAACAGGGCTGCAGGTTGTCGGTAAACCCGAGTCCGCTGGGCAGTTGCTCAAAACCCTCGGGTACTGTCTGCTGGGGCTTGTCGCTCATGGACAGCTGTCTCCTAGAATATTCCCATGTCCAGGCCTACGGCCAGGGCCTGTCCCATTTCGTGCGCACGCGAACAATGATCCCGGCCCACATCGCCGCGCAGTATCAGCGGTTCAGCAGCTTCTGTAAACGGGATACCGGAGAGGATGCGCTGCGCTTGCGATACAGCGCCTCGGCCATCATTGCCTGCGCTGATCAACAACGCGTAAGGCAATACCAGTGATCGCGCAATAGCCGGGTAAAAAGTGCGGTCGAGAAAGTCCTTCATGCCACCCGCCAGTGCACCGGAATTCTCGGCAGCGACCAATAGCACACCGTCAGCTGATGCCAACTGGGCAACACCCGCATCTACTGCCCGTTGGACAGTTACCCGGGCAACCCCGGCCGCATCAGCCCCGGCGCCGGCGGCACAGGCCAGCCTCGCGCAGGCACCACTCTGGCTGTTATAGATAATCAGCAGATGCTTCATTTTTTCGATCGGGCCGCCCTATCCCCGTCACAGAACGTGGATTCATCATATCGCAAGCCGAAACCAGTGGCTTCAAGGCACACTCTGTGTTGATATACCGGCCGGAATCAACCACGGTCTATGGCAGTCAATGCCGACCAGGTGTACAGCAACATGACTGGGAGAAAACAGATGGGCACAAGTAATCGTCAGTGGCTACTGAAAGAACGTCCGACAACCATACTTGGACCGGAGCATTTCGACCTTGTCACTTCCCCGGTGCCCCAACCCAGGCTAGAGGCAGGTGAGGTACTGGTGAAGACACTCACCCTGGGATTCGACCCGGCGATGCGTGGCTGGGTGGAAGACGAACGCAGCTATCTGCCACCGGTCGCGATAGGTGAGCCCATGCGCGCCAGCGGCGTGGGCCAGGTCGTTGCTTCAGAGAATGAGGAACTGCCCGTGGGAACCCTGGTGCAGGGTCTATTGAACTGGCAGGAATACAGTATTGGCAATGCCGAGGGCGCCATGCCCGTGCAGCCGCTGCCAGCGGGAACACCGCCCGGAATGGCGTTGAGTGTATTTGGTAGCACCAGCCTGACGGCCTACTTCGGCCTGCTCGATGTCGGTCAGCCCAAACCCGGTGAGACAGTACTGGTCTCCGGCGCTGCCGGCGCTACCGGCTCCGTGGTCGCGCAAATAGCCAGGCTGAAAGGTTGCAAGGTTGTCGGCATTGCCGGCGGCCCCGAGAAATGCCAATGGTTGCAAGACGCCTGCAAAATAGAGCACGTGATCGACTACAAGGCCGAAAACATCGAGCACCGTATTGGTGAGCTTTGCCCCGAAGGTATCAATGTCTTTTTCGATAATATCGGTGGCGAAACCCTGGAAGCCGGCATCGCCCATATGGCGGACTTTGGGCGCATCGCCCTCTGTGGCGGCATTTCGGGCTACAACGATGAAACACCCGCTCCCGGGCCGCATAATATGATGACCCTGGTGACGCGACGCATCAGGATGCAGGGTTTTATCGTCCTGGACTTCCTCGATCGTGCCGAAGAAGCGATAGCGCAATTGGCGGAATGGGTTATGGCCGGTGAGATCGCCTGGCGCGAAGATGTCCAGGAGGGCTTCGAGAATATTCCCGCCACCTTCCAGCGCCTGTTTGACGGCCGCAACGTCGGCAAGCAATTACTGAAACTCGCCGATCCGGAGTAGTTATCCACAGGTCCGTCTGTGGATAACTATGGGGATAGCGGGCGTCCACCCGCAACAATAAGCGATGGCCGAGGTCCTGTTTCCTCGGGAATAGATCATCGCGCTGGCACGCTTTACAAACCTAAATCAATAACTTACGTATTTTTTTAAGCACTTTCGCAAAGTGCGGGCGACGAGAGCCTACAAATACAGCGTCTTACTAGGCTTTGTGGATAGAGTTTCTCTGTCGCGGTTGGTAGTCACTAACCGGCGGGACTTTTATTTTTGTGGGGTGCAGTCAAGGCCAGACAGAACAATTCGCGCCTTGGTAGCGTCTCCCCAGTCGTTTCTCCGCTATCACTGACCCCTGTGTTTGAATCGCCAACAGCGATGGATACGGGGATTTCGCTGGAAGTCAGGATCCAGGGTTTCGCGAGTAATATCCGAACAGTCGAACTGCTCCGCGATCTTGGGCTCGAGCTTGAAGCCACGTCGGTTATTCGAAAAGTAGAGGCAGCCATCCGACCTTAAACAACGCATCGCCGCGCGCAGCAACTGCGAATGGTCTCGCTGCACATCAAAATCCTCCGCCATCGCCGACGAGTTGGAAAAGGACGGTGGGTCGAGCATGATGAGATCATATTGCTTGTCACACGCCTCCAGCCACTCCACACAGTTCGCCCTTATCACCTGGTTACGGTTTTCAGCCAGCCCGTTCACGGCGAGGTTCTTGCGCAGCCAACCGAGATAGGTTTTGGACAAGTCGACACTGGTCGTCGATTTGGCGCCACCCAGTGCAGCGTGCACGGTCGCGCTACCCGTGTAACAGAAGAGGTTGAGAAAATGCTTGCCGCGACTTTCTTCTGCCAGGCGCAATCGCAGCGGTCGATGATCCAGGAAAAGTCCGGTATCAATGTAGTCGTGAAGGTTCACCAACAGTTTGGCCCTGCCCTCCGCTACTGTCAGCAACTCCTCCCTATCATCTTGCTTCTGGTATTGCCCGGCGCCTCGCTGGCGACTGCGCTGCTTGTAAACGATGTGATCTTCGGGCAAACCCAGCGCCTGTGGCAGCGCGGCTACGATCTCTGCGAGGCGGCGTGCGGCCGCATCCTCTGCAACCCCTTTGGGAGCCCGATACTCAGCGACGTGGGCAAATCCATCATACAGGTCAACAGCGACTGCGTATTCGGGCATATCGGCGTCGTACAGTCGATAACAACTGATATTGTCCCGCTTAACCCAGTTGGCCAGGCGCTTACGGTTTTTCCGTATCCGGTTGGCGAACATCTCGGCGCCCGCCGACAATGCGCCAGTGGCGCTCTCCGGCGCAGCCGCTTCCGCCTTACTGCCAGACGACATCGGCCTGAAGCTATTGTCGTTGAGGTCGAACAACAGCAAACTCGTCTCCAGCGCCCCGTTCCACAAGGTGTAGCGTTTGTGACTGCGCAAGCCGATTGCCTTCCCGAGTTCCAGGTCGGCAGTAAAAACGGCGGCCTGCCAACCCGGGAATTCCCGTGCCATGGCCTCCCCCAACTGCTGGTACAAGAAGCGTAGGCTGGCCTTCTCACCCAGCCGCTCACCGTAGGGCGGATTGCAGACTATCAGTCCATCTTCCAGTGGAATATGGGTAGGTTTTTTCAGCTCTGACAGTGACTTACAACTTACTCTTACTGTTTTTTCTAGGCCGGCACTGGCGATATTTTCCTGTGCCTTGCGGATAACCCGGGGGTCTGCGTCGTAACCTCTTATCTCCGGCAGTTGCCGCGCCCTGCCCTGCTGCGCCCGGGCCTCAGCATCCGCCTGTATCATCCGCCACTGATCCCGGTTGTGGCCCAGCCAATGCTCGAAACCAAAGCGTCTCCTGTTCAGGGCTGGCGCCACATCGGCAATCATCATGGCGCCCTCCAACAACAAGGTGGCAGAACCACACATGGGGTCGATGAGCGCGCCGCCTCGGGCCGCCATCCCCGGCCAGTCCGCCCTCATTAGCAGGGCTGCCGCCAGGTTTTCCTTCAGCGGCGCCTCTCCAGCTCCCTGGCGATACCCTCGCCGGTGCAGGCTGCCACCCGAAAAATCGAGGGCCACATGCAGCTGTGACTTCACCAGTCGCAAGTTGATGCGTACACCGGGATTTTTGCGATCCACCGACGGACGCACGCCGCCGTTGTCAACAAACCAGTCAACGATGGCGTCCTTGCTTTTTTGCGCGCCGAACTGGGTATTGCGGATAGCGTCGTTTTGCCCAAGAAAATCGATGGCCAGCGTGCTGTCTGCTTTAAACAGCGTATTCCAGGCGATTTGTCGCAACCCGGCGTACAGGCTGTCAGCATCGCTAACCGGAAAACGGTGCAAGGGCATCAGAATGCGATTAGCCAGGCGCGACCAGAGGCAGGCGCGATAGGCCACTGCCTGTGTTCCTTCAAAATAGACACCCGCAACAGTTTCTCGCGTAGCGTCCGCGCCGAGCGTCGACAATTCATGTGCCAGCAGGGATTCAATGCCTTTGGGGCAGGCGGCGAACCACGTGGGCTGCTGCGATTCAGTCACGTGTTACCTCAGGATTTTTTACTGCGGGGAGCCGCCTTGCGTTTTCTGGACGTAGATTTACGCGGCGCCTTGGCGGCCGAGGCCTTCGCACGGGGCTTGCGTGGGGCTGGGCGATTCGCAGCCTTCTCCTTTTCCATCACCTCGATCACGAGGTTGGTTGAACTCTGCATATAGTCGATAAATCGATCATGCTCCTCGTCGCTCAAGCTCCGCAGGAAATCGTGCTGGCGGTAGATATTGACGAACCGTCGCTCTCGCTCGAAGTGACGCGGTAGCGCCATCACCCCCCACTGTTCCAGGGTCTTCTCCAATTGGGGATTGTATGTGCGCATGAATTTGAGCAAAAAAGGAATAGGATCGTGGCGAGCCAGCAGCGAGGCAGCCCGCAGCATAGTTTCGAGGGGCAGGATAGACTCGCCACTCTCCACATTTTCAAGAACAGACTTGTCAGCCAGACCCAGGCTATCGGCCAGGTCCTTCAGCGACAGACCCGCGGTCTCCCTGGCATCGCGCAGAAAGTGGCCGGCCTCTGCCATCGCCTCAAGCCGCTCCGGCTCGAGACTATTGACCAGCGTATTGCGCAGCCACGTCTCTCCAAACATGGCGGTCATCGTGGCGGTAGTCCGTGCAATTTCCAGCGTTCCACCGGCAACCTGCCCGGTCAACTTACGCAGCGCGTTGAACAGGGAATCCTGTTCGGCATCCATGGAATCGTCAGTCATGCCTACAGCATAGCCTATGCAACACCGATTGCGGTATCCCGCTTACTACGTTTTGAGGGAATCTGCTAAGGTGCGGACTCGACCCGGATTACAGGGGCTCCATGTCCCATCTTCTTCGCAACGCCATCACCCGCTGGGTACTGCTGGTCCACCGCCATGCCCGGTTAACACTGTGGCTGACTGGGCTGTGTTCCCTGGCAGCCGGTGTGGCGGCGGTACACCTGTTTAGCCTCGATTCAGACGTTGGCAAGCTAATCCGCCCGGGACCGGATAACCGCTGGCATGCGCAGCAAGAAGCGTACAAAGCGGCTTTCCCACAGTTCCAGGATGCTGCGATCGTAGTCTTGTCTGGCTCTGAACGGAAACAGGTCGACGCCGCCACTGACAGCTTACTGGTCGTACTGCGGGAATCGGGCTGGTATCACCGGGCCATCGCTCCAGCCCGTAATGACTTCCTCGCAGAGCACAGCTTGTATCGATTGGAGAGTCGGCAAATCTCGAGCCTTGGCGAGCAAGTTCAGGAATTGATGCCGCTTGCGCGGCAACTGAACGCCGATCCGGGACTCACTGGCTTTTTCGACCTGCTCAGACAGCTGCTACTGCAGGACGAGCTGGACGGCGGGCGATCGGACGCCACCGAAGGCCTCCTGGAGAAGCTGGAATCTGCCCTTGCCGCGCCAGGCAGAGCAGTGAATTGGCTCCCGACGAGCGCAGCAGCGGATAATAAAAACCACTATCAACTGATACTGTTGGCAGGTAAGCAGCAGTTCAATGAAAAAGCACCCTCCAAGGCAGTCATAGCTGCGACCAGGAACTCAATCGCTGCGGTAGCTCCCCAGTTTCCGGAAGTATCAATCCGTTTAACCGGTGAATTGGCCATGGCGGATGAAGAGTTACAGGTGGCACTACAGGGGATACAGTTTGCGGGAGCGCTATCACTCATTCTGTTAGGCCTGGTATTGGCAGTCGGCGTGAGGTCGTGGTCGATCAGTCTGGTGATATTCAGCCTGCTTGGTGCCGGAATTGCCTGGACAACACTGTACGCCTGTCTCGCCGTGGGGAGTTTTAACACGCTGTCACTGGTCTTCCTGGTAATGTTTTTCGGTCTTGGCGTGGATTTCGCGCTTCACTACAGCCTGCGTGTCGAAGAAAGTCTTGGAAGAGAAAATGAAGCAGCCACGCCGCTGGCAAGCGCTACAGACGACATTGGCACGGCTTTACTTCTGTGCACAGTGACATCGGGTTTGGCATTTCTTGGATTTTACCCTACGGAGTATCGCGGGCTGGCAGAACTCGGCGTTATTTCAGCCGGTGGCATGCTGATTGCGTTTGTATTGACTTTAACCCTGATACCAGCCTGGTTCAGTGTGTTCGGAATGCCACAGCGCTGGCGCGGTAGCAAAAAGCTGCACTTTGGCCTGGACCGCCTCAACCCCCTGGCTGTACTGACAGCAACCGGTATTGTTGCCGCGGGGGCTTTCTGGTTCGCCAAAGATGCGCGCTTCGACTACAGCGTACTGGCCATGCGCGACAAAACCTCTGAAGCGATGGCTACCTTGCTCGAACTGCAGCGGGAGGGCATTGGCACCAACTACACTATCTCGGTTCTGGCGCCGCCCCAGGAGGCAACCGAATTGGCTGTCAAACTCTCAGCACTGCCGGAAGTAGCGAATGTGACAACACCTCAGGACTTGATTCCCGGCGATCAGAATAGAACAGCCGCGCTGTTGGCGCCCCTGGCCAGCGCTTTCGACATGACGCTTTCCCTACCGTTACCCTGGGATGCCCGGGCAGCGGAACGCGCTCAACAGCAATTACTCGCGACCTTGCCGCGCATCACCAGCATTTATGATCTCCAAGATGTCAGCCTGGTCTCTTCGGTGGCGAGCAAACTGGCTGAGCTGTCCAGCGAAGCCGATCGCAAGCAACTGCAACAAGACCTGCTGACGAGCCTCTTCAGTCAGTTGCAGCTACTCCAGGCGCAATTGCGGGCGCAGCCCTTTACCCTGGAAAGCCTGCCACCGGAATTGAGGTCACGCCTGATTGCGAGCGACGGCAACCACCTGCTGTCGGTGTTACCGGCGGAACAACTGGACTCGCTGGACGCTATGGATCGCTTTGTATCAAGTGTCGAGAGCGTCGCCCCCAACATCGCCGGCCGAACGGTAGTCGAACGAGGTATCGGCCAGGTCGTGGTGCGATCCTTCCATACAGCCGTGGTGCTCGCGCTCTCCGGCATCATGATCGTGCTGCTACTGTATTTTCGTGAACCTCTGACGCCGCTGTTGATTCTTATTCCACTCGCTCTGACCTGCCTGTTCACTTTTGCGCTGATCGAGTTAACCGGACTGACAATCAACATGGCAAATATTCTGGTAGTGCCACTGATTTTTGGGCTGGGTGTCGATACCGGCATTCACGTGGTGCACCGTTATCACGGCGCTAAAAATATCGGCGAACTTTTGCAGTCGAGTACACCGAGGGCGGTTACGCTTAGCGCGCTCACAACAGTGGGCACGTTCTTCTCCCTGGCATTCAGCCCTCACCAGGGTGCCGCGTCCATCGGTCTGATATTGTCTGTGGCCATTACGCTGCTGGTAGTGGTGACCTTCGTCGTGCTGCCGGCCCTACTGGCGGTGTTCGAGCCCCTGCGCCGAGACGTTAGCTAACTGGCAGGTAAGCCCGTTTCAAGGGCAAAAATCTGGCGCAGGATGTCGCGCCATTCGGTGTACTGGCTATCCAGGGTGCCACTCAGGCGAAAGACTTTGCCACTCGCCTCCAGTACGGTGGGAGCGACCTCGTTATCGAAACCCACCGCCAGTTCGTGAAGGTCTTGCTGCTGAATCTTGGTCCACTTATAGGCATTATAGGTTTGCTGCATGGCCGGAAAGGTGCCTCGCCTACCCTGGCTTTCTCGTGTCGCAAGACGCCGCTGATAATCTTCCTTATAAATTGCCTGCTCTCGCCCGTACTGTCGCCAAAGGTCGTAAGTAGGCCCCATTTCCTCTGAGAGCTGGAGATACTGTTCATCGACGGTATCAATGAACAGGTATTCCTGATTCTGTATGCGCTGCACACGCGCCATCATGGGGTCGCCCTGGGCCGGCAACCTGGTCGCCTTCAGTAACCCTTCTTCATCACGCGCCAGGAATCCTGCAAAGGCGTCCGGAGAAAGCGATTCAGCATAAGCGAGCTGGGCTATGGCGGGCACCTGGCGAAGCGCTGCCGGATCGAGTGAATCACGCGCCGCCAGCAAGTCGTTGGCAAATTGGCGGTACAGGTCCTGATAAGGGTCGGCCCCTTCGGGTACAGGATAGTCAGATTCCCGCGTCTGGTCGTGGTACAGCCTGTCCACCCAAACTCGGCCGGTCACATCGACTGCCTTCAGTGCCAGAACCAGCCTGAGCCCGTCGGAGTATTCAATGCGACCAGTCACAAGCAGTACGGTTGTATCGTTGGGCTCCGGCAGCACGCGCACCGGACCCCAGGCATTGCTGTCTACCAGCGTTTCCCGCAAGAGCACCGGCATATACTGGGCTTCCGCGCGTCGGATATCCGGAAAAATACCGAGCTTACTGTGAGTGGACTCGTCCTCTGGGACACCTGGGTCAAAAATAGCCACCCCCACGTCAAGCAATGGTTCTCCCGTCCCAGACCCAGCCTGCCGCAACACTACGCTGCCAACCGGAGGCGGCCAGGCAGCCACTGCCGGTGACACTGGCTCCGGGGTCTTTGTTTGCGGCGTACTACACGCGCATAGAGTGATGGCCAACAAGACCAGGACAAGACGTCTCACTTGGCCTCCGTTGTGCATACGCGACCCTTGGTCAGCGTAACTTCGCAGGTGTAGCCGCTACTGCCGGGCTCAAAACGCCGGTAAACCCTGTTCAAGGTAAAGGGGGTGGTAACACGATCAGATACGACAGTGGTGGCGATACTCATCTGCTCACCGGTAGGACTGCGTGTCAGCACGTGTTGAATACTGAGCCCCTCCGGCAGCAATATCCGAAACAGCAGCTGATGACCCACCCAACCGCAGGATTCAGTACCCAGCGGATTCTCGATGACCATCGATTTATCGTCGAAAAATTCGCAGGTTAAGGCAAAATTCTCTTCGCGTTTGACACGGATATCATTCTCGCTCTGCTCTATTTCAAGTAATTGGGACTGGGTTATCAAATCCGCCATCCGGGCAAGACCGATAACCGAGGCACCGCTGTTATTGTTGCCGACAGCGATGCTCCCGCTGCTCCGCTGATTCGACCCGCGCTGCTGGGCCTGGGCTCTTCGTTCAGCCTGGCGACGCAATTCACGCACCATGACATTGAGCTCGGCCTGAATGTTATCGCTCTTGCCATAGTCAAGCTCCCAATTGCCACTGAAGTCGACCATGTCGACATTTCCCGCTGGAATAGGCTGCGCCTTGCGTACCTCCTCGCCACCACAGGCAGCAAGCAAGAGCGCAGCGAGTAGCGTGACCGCTACCGGTAGGGAATTGGGAGGACACAACATGATGGCGATAGTTTAACCTAAGCTGGACCCGGTGTCGGTGAGGACTGTTGCCCGTCACAAATGGGATTTGGCACGATCCGCTCCCGTTTTTTGTAACCAGACCGCCAGTCCCTGGGCATTAAGCTCCATATCCCACGCCAGGCGCCCGGTCAGGGCGTCAAGCTCGTGCTCCTGTTCAGGCATCTGCCTACGGGCTGCCGCGCGCGTGCAGGCCAGAATTGCAGCCTTCATGGCCTCGTGATCACTCGCATGCAGTGGAGCCAGTTCCGCATAGGCGGACACCTGGCTGAGCAGCAGCTCACCTGCGGACGGCGTATAGGCCAACTCGCCGAAGTGGGTGAGGTACATCCATTGCGGAGAGTAGCTCTCCAACAGTCTGACCGACTCGGTAAACAACTCGGGGTTAAACTGCGTGGGTGTCGTTGCCGGGAATACAAAGTTACCGGTTGCCAATCGCAAAAACTGGTAACTGATACCGAACATATCACCGGTAAACCAACCCCGACTGAGCGCGTCCCAGATACAGAAATGATGATCGGCGTGACCGCGGGTATGACGGAACTCAAGGGTGGAGTGGCCGAGTTCGACGGTTCCGCCGTCAGGGACTTCTACAACCCTGTCTTCGGGCACTGGGGTGATCTGGCCATACATCCGCTCGAAAGCTTTTTTTCCGTAAACGGCCTCAGAGCTCGCCACTAAACGGGTCGGATCAACCAGGTGCCGCGCCCCTCGGGGATGCACCAGCAGCGTTGCCCGTGGAAACCGATCCATTATGGTGCCCGCGCCACCGGCATGATCGAGGTGAACATGGGTGGGGATTACGTAGCGCAGTTGCTCATCCGCAATACCCTTACTGTGCAGACAGTCCTTTAGCGCTTGCAGACTATGGGAGGTGCCGGTCTCGATGACCGCATACTCACCATCCCTGCCCAGGAGGTAAAAGCAGGCCATACCCGAATCGACATAACCGGCATCGATACAGGTAATGCCGTGAGCAAGATCATGCCAGGGACGTTGTGTTCGCACTATTGACACTCACAAGTAGCAACCGGGCGTGACATGCTGTCATACCCGGGGGGACAGCGGCAAGTCAGCTGAACAAAGCCTCACCTCGCGCTAATTGCTCGCCGAGCTCCGCGATATGGCGGGCACTGCTACCCAGCACCAGCTCATTGTTGCGCAGCCAGAGGCAATAGCGCCAGAGGGGATAATCCCGATCAATGCCTGTGCCGCCATGCACGTGCTGAGCCGCATAGCTGACACGGTGACCACAGTCACCCGCCCAGATTTTGGCGATATGAACCTCTGTTTCGGCGGCCACCCCCGCATCGAGCAGTGATACGGCCTGGTAGGTTGTCAGCCGCAGGCATTCTACATCGATGTAACAGTCGGCTACCCGGTGGCCCACAGCCTGAAATGTGGCCACTGGTACATCAAACTGTTTACGCTCCGAGGTATAGCTTGCCGCCAGGCGCATGGCGGCATCCGCCGCCCCCAGCTGGTGGGCACACAGCGCAGCCGCTACGCGCGACTCCAGCCAGGACATGACGGCAGCGCCGCCTGTGGCCACCACAACCTGGTCTTTGGGTACGCTGACACGATCCAGGGTGAGTTGGTACTGCGGTTCAAAGGTGGTGGACTGCATCGGCTCCAGAACGACACCTCTCGCTCTGGTATCAATCAGCACCACGGCAACGTCGTCCGCCACCGCAACTGCCAACAGGACTTTGTCCGCCATAGCCGCGAAGGGAACGCCAAGCTTACAGCCGGACAGGACGAATCCGTCGCCGTCAGGTTCTCCAACGGTAGCACTGGGCGCAGCGGCATCTTCGTTAAGTGGCTCGCCAAGTGCCGCTGTCAGCAGGACTTCGCCCTTTGCCGCCGCCGGCAGAAGAGCGGCACGTAACTCTGCTGGGGCAAACTGCTGAATGGGAAGCATGGCGGCTACGCAATGAGTAATGACCGGCAGTGCGGCGATAGTTCGACCCACCTCTTCGACGAATAACGCCAGCTCAGTGAAACCAAACCCCATGCCACCAAATTCCTCGGACACTGCTACACCGGGAAGCCCTGCAGCGAGCAATGCCTGCCATAGTTCGCGGTCGAACCGCTCACTGGCATACTCGTCATAAGCAGCCAGCGTTTCCGCTGACACCTGGTCCGAGAGGATCTGGCGCGCCAACCCCTGGACCTGGACCTGTTCTTCAGAAAAACCAAAATCCATTATCGTCGCTCCCGCTAGCGGCTGGCCCTGGGCATCCATAGCCCGGCCGCCGAAATGATGTCACGTTGTATTTCGTTGGCGCCGCCACCAAAAGTAATGATCGATGCGGTTCGATACAGGCGCTCCAGTTTCGCCGCCTCAGCCGTGATATGACTGTTGCCCGCCCGGAACAATGATGACTGGCCCATCACCTCCCCAAGCAGCCGGAATATCTCGATAAATGCCTCGGACCCGTATACTTTCGCCGCAGAGGCATCTGCCATATCGAGTGTGCCCTCGGTCATCGCCCAGGACTGCTTGTAGACGATCAGCTTCATGCATTCGATCGTGGCACGACAGCGGGCGAGATTATGCTGAACCCAATGTTGGTCTATGACTTTGGCGCCAGTCGGCAACACCGTTGTCCTGGCCCAGGTGGTAATCTGGTTGAACAACTGGGACACCGGGCCAAAATTGATCAAGCCGAGACGCTCCCTGTTCAACTGACTGGTCACCAAACGCCAGCCACCGTTGAGCTCACCAACCCGCATATCGTCACTAACCCGGATGTTGTCGTAATAGGTGGCATTAGTGCGCACCCCCCCAAGGGTATGTACCGGGGTATAGCTGAACCCCGGGTCAGAGTTAGGCACCAGGAACATGGTGATGCCCTTGTGCTTCTTGGGTGCATCGGGGTCGGTTCTTACCGCCAGCCAGGTGTAATCACAAAAATGGGCCAGCGAGGTCCACATCTTCTGACCGTTGATGATCCAGTCGTCGCCGTCTCGCACTGCGGAGGTCTTCAAGCTGGCCAGGTCGGTTCCGGCACCGGGCTCTGAGTAACCGATAGAGATCAGGCATTCCCCGGATAATATTCGTGGAACGATTTCCTGCTTCAAATTCTCGTTGGCAAACTCCGCTATCATCGGGCCAACTGACTCGGTGGTGAGGAATGGAAACGGAAAGCCAACGCGCATCACTTCCTCAATAAAAATAAACTGTTCCAGCGGCGTCATACCTCGACCACCCCACTCCTCGGGCCAGCCAACACCGATCCATCCATCTCGGCCGATCTGGCGCAACGCTTCTCGCCAGAGCGGGCCGCCACCCTCACCCATGTCGCGCTCGCACTCCGCTTGTAGCTCCGGCGTCATCAGCGCCTTGAAATAGGCGCGTAGCTCATCCCTGAGGTCCAATTGTTGTTGGGTAAACTGGATGTCCATTGCGGTTCCTTTATGGCAGTAACATCAGTGAAATGCTAACGGTTTGGTTTAGCTAACATAAGCAATCGGAGGGCCAAAATTCCTGACTAAATCGCTCAGGCCGATTTAAGTTCCGCCAGTATTTGGGCCCACATGTCGTCCGGGGCAGCATAGGGTGCGTAAACGGCCAACCTGTCTGCGTAGGGGCCGTACTTTTGCTTGAGCAAAGCGGGTATCTCCTCTGGCTTACCACGGGTTGTGAAGGCATCCAGAAACGCCTCATCAATGTGAGCGCCAAGCTGGTCCCACTTCCCTTCCTTGCTCAGACGATTCAACTCCGGCTGCAAGTCACCGTAACCAACCGCCTCCATAGGTGGACGATAGGCCGGAGTAGAGGCGTAGAACCCGAGCAAGCCCTTCACGCTTTCTGTGGCCGCCGCCATGGCCTCCTCGGTTTCACCGGTAATGATGATCGCGTTGATCTGCAGGGTAAACTCGGATCGCTGGCGCCCTGACAGGGCAAGGCCAGACTCAACCGCCGGCAGCGCCCTGTCCTGCAAAAAGGGCAGGCTATTGAATGGGTGCACAATAAGCCCGTCGGCAACCTCTCCCGCCACTTCCGTCATCTTGGGACCTAGCGCGCCCAGGAACACGGGTGGCACGCCAAATGCGTTCGGCCCCGGGTTGAACATGGGCGTCATCAGCGTATGGCGATAAAAACGACCGTTGTAGTCGAGGTCGCCGCCTGTTTGCCAACACTCGAAGATCGCCTTCAATGCCAGAATGTAATCGCGCATGCGGGCGGCCGGTGGATTGAAATCCACACCGAAACGATTTTCGATATGCGCCTTTATCTGAGAACCAATACCCAGATAAAACCTGCCCTGGCTAAAGTTCTGCAGGTCCCAGGCCTGATAGGCAAGATGCATGGGGTTACGCGGAAACGCCACGGCGATACCCGTGGCGATATCCAGATCGGGGGCATGTTCACTGGCCAGGGCCAGCGGCAGAAAAGGATCCCAGCTTCCCTCCAGGGTGTACACGCCATCATAGCCAATGCCCGCCAGGCGCTTGGCCTCTGCGGCCGCATCTTTCATCTGTGCGTAGAAGGGGCCATCCACTTTCATTGCTGTTTCCACCTTATTGTTTCCGCCTTGCCGCAACCTAACTTCCCTGCCTACGCGCCGCCAGTAATTGAATGGCCACTACTGACTTTGCGGCGATAATCACGCGCCTGGTTCACCATCCTGTACAGCGATCACACACTACTCGCACTACCATTAAGGCGCCCCCGATACCTGGAGAATCACAGCGATGAAAATTGGAATCTGCCTACCCTATATGAAAGCTGGATTAACTCGGGAGGATTATATCGATTGGTTTACCCGCGTTGATGAAGGACCCTTCCATAGCGTCTCCTGTGGAGAGCGGATTCACGGCCCAACCTACGATATGCGGGTTGTACTTGCAGCGGCGGCTATGGCCACGCAACGGGTAGAGATAACGCCTACGCTTTACGTATTGCCCATGCACAATGCCACGCGCGTAGCCAAGGAAGTCGCCACCCTGGACATTCTATCCGGCGGCAGGGTCAAACAAATCGTGGTGGGGTACGGTGGCCGGGAGAAGGACTACGAAGCGGTAGGAGCCACATTTAAGGGTCGCTATGGCCGCATGGACCAGCAGGTGGCAACCCTGCGCCGGGTCTGGGCAGGGGAAGAGATTATCGAGGGCGGCGGCCCCATAGGACCATTGCCAACACAGGCTGGTGGTCCTCGTATTTTAGCCGGCGCCATGGGCCCTAAAAGTATCGCTCGCTGCGCGCGCTGGTCAGATGGCCTCTACGCCTGGTCGGGTAACGGCGAGGAGCAGGAGCTGCAGAATACGTTCACCATGGCCAATGATGCCTGGCAGGCTGCGGGGCGTGCAGAAACACCCTACCGCCTCGGAGGATTCTGGTACACCCTGGCCGACAATGGCCAGCAAAAGCTCTACGACTACGTCTATGAATACCTTGCCATTGCAGGCCCGGAAATCGCCACCATGATGGCTGAATCGGTTCATCGCAGCACACCAGACGCCGTACGCGAAGCGCTGGATAATGCCGAGGCGGCAGGCTGTGAGGAGCTATTCATGGTGCCCGCTACCGCCGAGCTGGCGGAGCTCGACCGGCTGATGGACCTGCTCGCACAGCGTTGACCAGACTACAAAATTCTGTAGTTTTACTACAATTGCTATCCTGCGCGGTGGGGGGAAGCCTCCAGTTGTTGTAGTATGACTACAAGCCATTGAAATAAAAGGTATTTTACCGTTTTTGAGGCTCCCTACAGGTGGCCAGAGCCGGTATACTCGCCCGCTGTTTTGGGGGTCTAATTCCCCGCCATCCACTATCTGTTGAGGATTTTTCATGGCCAAGCGCGTTTACCTGTTTAACGAGGGCAGCAAAGACGACCGCGAGTTACTCGGCGGTAAGGGCGCCAACCTCTGTGAGATGACCAACCTGGGACTGCCCGTACCCTATGGCTTCATCATAACGACCCCGACTTGCCGGGAATTCTTCCAGTCAGGTAATCGGCTGCCCAACCTGCTGGAACAGGAATACCGGGTAGCCCTGGACCTGGTGGAAAAGCGCATGGGAGCCCGCTTTGGCGACCCTGAAAATCCGCTACTGTTCTCGGTGCGTTCCGGAGCACCCGTGTCCATGCCGGGCATGATGAATACTATTCTCAATCTTGGCCTTAACGACGAGATCACCGAGGGCCTGGCTCGCAAAACCGACAACCCGCGCTTTGCCTACGACAGCTATCGTCGTTTTATCCAGATGTTTGCTGACGTGGTCCTGGGAGTCGATGGCGAAAAGTTCGAACATGAAATCACCCGCTACAAAGCGGAACACGGTAAAGCACTCGATATCGAAATGGATGCCGGAGACTGGCAGGCAATCATCGATATTTTCAAGGGCATCACTGATTTCCCCCAAGACCCCTTCGAACAGCTACGACTTGCCGTCGAAGCGGTATTCATGTCCTGGCATACACCGCGAGCCAACGTCTACCGGGAGATGAACAATATTCCCGAAGCGCTGGGCACCGCGGTCAATGTGCAGGCCATGGTGTTTGGCAACTTCGGTGAAACTTCGGGTTCAGGCGTGGCATTTACCCGTAATCCCTCGACCGGCGAACCCACGTTTTTCGGTGAATTCCTGTTTAACGCCGCCGGCGAAGATGTGGTCGCCGGTACGCGCACGCCCGAACCCATCGAAGCACTCAAGAAAGGTTTACCAGAGGTTTACACAGAGTTATACGAAACTCAGGCACTGCTCGAAAAGCACTACCGCGATATGCAGGATATCGAGTTCACTGTGCAGGAAGGCAGGTTCTATATGTTGCAGACCCGCAGTGGTAAGCGGACGGGTCGAGCATCGGTAAAAATCGCCGTGGACATGGTCAAAGAGGGGCTTATCACAGAGAGCGAAGCCCTGATGCGCGTATCGACCGACCACGTGGAAGCCTTTCTGCACCCCATGGTGGACCAGAGCGCAAAAACCGATATCGTGGCTACAGGACTGCCAGCAAGTCCCGGCGGCGCGACCGGCCAGGTGGTTTTTTCTGCCGAGGAGGCAGAACAGGAAGTGGCACTGGGGCACAGCGTGATCCTGGTTCGCCGCGAAACCACCCCGGAGGATATCCATGGCATGAAAGTGGCCGCAGGCATACTCACCGAGTTGGGCGGTATGACCTCTCACGCCGCGGTGGTGGCTCGAGGTATGGGCGTCTGCGCCATCACCGGCTGCGGCGAGCTGACTATCGATTACGGCAAAGGGACAGCCAGCACAACGGGCGGCGTGATCATCAAGCGTGGCGACGTCATTACCATCGACGGCACTTCCGGGGAGGTGATGCTGGGCGACATCCCCAAGACCGAGGCAAGCTCCAGCGACGACTTCCAGGTGTTGCTCTCCTGGGCCGACAAGCATAGAAGACTCAAGGTCCGGGCAAACGCGGAGACACCGGAGGACGCGGCCAAGGCCAGGGAGTTGGGTGCTGAGGGCATCGGGCTATGCCGGACTGAACACATGTTCTTCGAAGCCGAGCGCATCGACATCATGCGGGCCATGATCCTGGCCGAAAGCAACGAGGAACGGCAAAAGTTTCTGGGCCAGTTACAGGTGTTCCAGCACGACGACATCCTTGAGTTATTCAAGGTTATGGATGGTCTGCCGGTGACTATTCGCCTGCTTGATCCACCGCTGCACGAGTTCCTGCCGCAGACCGAAGAAGACCGGGCAGCGCTGGCACAGCGCATCGGCAAGCCGGCGAGCCAGATTCGCGAGATTGCCGAGCGTCTGGAGGAGGTCAACCCCATGCTTGGATTCCGCGGCTGCCGCCTCTCCGTTGTGTATCCTGAAATTACTGAAATGCAGGTCAAGGCGATCATAAGCGCTGCAGCCGATGCAATCGAGCAGGGTCACAAGGCATTGCCGGAGATCATGATTCCACTGGTCATCAACGTTCGGGAAATCCGCCTGATCAACGCCATTATCGACAGGAGCATCCGCGAGGTGACGCAGGCCAAGGCGGTATCGGTACCCTACAAGATCGGCACCATGATG
>CAZPVJ010000082.1:0-5538 GCA_964590005.1 uncultured Alteromonadaceae bacterium
GCCTGCTCCATCCAGAGAATCATGGGCGTGGTGTCGTTCATCCAGCGCCCGTCCTTGAGCTGAATAACCGGCATGACCCGCAAGCCCGTGTTCTCGAGCAGCAGGTCCCCGACCTCGGCCAGGGATTTGTACACCGGTGTATGCGGTATCTGCTTATACCGCAGGTAGGCCATCATCTTGCCGCAGTAATAGGAACGATGGAAAACGTACAGGTCCATCTCGCTGTGTTGATCCACTCCCGGCCCCCTGTGCCGAAGAAACGGTGTCCTTTATAACAAAAAAAGCGCCCGCACGTATCGTGCGGGCGCCTCTGGTGTGGTTTCAGGTCTGTGGTAAACGGCGGCGAGGCTGTCGAGTCGCTCGCCGCTGTCGCCCCTTAACCTTTACTTGAGATCGAAGCGATCCAGTTGCATCACCTTCGTCCAGGCCGCGACAAAGTCATTGGCGAAGCGCTCGGAGGCGTTATCGTAGGCGTACACTTCAGCGATGGCGCGCAACTCGGAGTTGGAACCGAATACCAGGTCCACCGGTGTTGCGGTGTATTTCGCATTGCCCGTGGCGCGATCAACACCTTCGTACAAGCCCTCACCCGACTTCTGCCAGCGAGTCGACATGTCGAGCAGGTTGACGAAAAAGTCATTGTTCAAAGTGCCCGGCTTGTCGGTAAAGACACCGTGTTTGCTGCCACCGGTGTTGGCGCCAAGTGCCCGCATACCGCCGATAAGCACGGTCATCTCGGGTACCGTCAGGCTGAGCTGATCGGCCCGGTCGACCAGCATTTCGGTCGGTGAGCGGTAGGCTGTTTCCGCGTTGAAGTAATTGCGGAAAGCGTCTGCCTTGGGCTCGAGCAGCGAGAACGACGCCACATCGGTTTGCGCCTGGCTGGCATCGCCTCGACCCGGTACAAACGGCACTTCAACCTCGACACCGGCATCGGCAGCGGCTTTCTCAATGGCCGCGGCACCACCCAGGACAATCATGTCCGCGAGGGATATCTGCTTGCGACCGCCATTGAAATCACGCTGGATCTCGCGCAGGGCGCCGATGACCTTGGCCAGTTGCTCAGGGTCGTTGGCGGCCCAACCGTTCTGCGGCTTCAGTGCTACCCGCGCCCCGTTGGCTCCACCGCGCATGTCGCTGGCGCGATAGCTGGACGCGGAGGCCCACGCGGCGCCCACCAGCTCCGATACGCTCAGGCCACTATCCAGAATTTCTTTCTTCAGCTTGGCGACATCGCGATCGCTGACCAGTTTGTAGTCCACGGCGGGAATGGGATCCTGCCAGATCAACTCCTCGCTGGGCACCTCATCGCCCAGGTAACGGACACTCGGCCCCATGTCGCGATGGGTCAGCTTGTACCAGGCCTTGGCAAACGCCAGCTGGTACTTGGCCGGATCTTCCAGGAAGCTCTCGGCGACAGCCCGATAAGCCGGGTCGGCCTTGAGAGCCAGGTCTGCGGTTGTCATCACCGGCGGGTTGAACTTGCCCTCGACATGGGCATCGGGCACGGTGTTGTGCAGAGCCTTGTCCTTGGGTACCCAGATGATGGCGCCGGCAGGACTGCGCGACTGTTCCCACTCATTGTTCAACAGGTTGGACAGGTAAAGGGTGGTCCACTGGGTCGGCGCCTGGGTCCAGGCACCCTCAAGCCCACTGGTGACAGTATCTTCGGAATGACCTTTACCGCAGCTGTTCTTCCAGCCGAGTCCCTGCTCTTCCATCGGGGCCGCGCCGGGCTCCGGGCCAACGCAGTCGGCGGGTTTGTGGGCCCCGTGCATCTTACCGAAGGTGTGACCTCCGGCGACCAGTGCAACGGTTTCCTCATCATTCATGGCCATGCGACCAAAAGCGATACGGATGTTTTTAGCCGAGCCGACCGGATCAGGCTTACCGCGGGGACCTTCCGGGTTCACGTAGATAAGTCCCATGTGCGTCGCCCCCAGCGGACGCTGGAGCTTGCCGTTTTTTTCCTGGCGATCGCTGGCCAGCATTTCCACCTCGGGGCCCCAGTAGACCAGGTCCGGTTCCCAGTCGTCAGCGCGACCACCGGCGAATCCGTAGGTCTCAAACCCCATGTTCTCCAGCGCCACATTGCCGGCGAGGATCATCAGGTCACCCCAGGACAGGGCCTCGCCATACTTCTGCTTTACCGGCCAGAGCAGGCGACGGGCCTTGTCGAGGTTACCGTTGTCGGGCCAGCTGTTCAGCGGGTCGAAACGCATCTGGCCGCCGTCGCCGCCACCACGGCCATCCAGGGTTCGGTAGGTACCCGCGCTATGCCAGGACATGCGAATAAAAAATGGGCCGTAATTGCCCCAATCAGCGGGCCACCAATCCTGCGACGTGGTCAGCACTGTATCCACATCTTTCTTAACAGCGGCAAGATCCAGCGCATTGAACGCCTCGGCGTAGCTGAAGTCCTCACCAAGCGGGTTGGAGCGCGAATCGTGGTCACGCAGCGGTGCCAGATCGAGCTGATCCGGCCACCAGAACTGATTACTCTTGGGTTGCCCGGGCTTGGCCATGCCGGCCCCTTTGGCACCTGCGGGCTTGCTGATCTCGGTGGCCACTTCGGCTGCCACAGGCACGCTGGCCACTGACAGCGCAAGGGCACCGGCCACCGCAGTGGCAAGTATTGCACTAGGTGATTTCATAAGTCTGCTCCTGTCCAATATTCTCATGTCACTATGATTCTAAGGTGATGACACTCGCCATCACGCCTCATCGTAGAAGATAGACAGGAGGGTTGGGTGGCGCCAATCAATTATCTGGATGGTGACGATTGGCTTTCCAGAACATGCGGCAAATCCGCGTTGATCAGGTTGCCGGGGCCGCTTCGAGTTGCTCGCGGAACAAGTCGACAAGTGCCTCAACATTAGCCATGCCAGGGTAATTGGGGCGGATAACGATAGCCAGTTCGCGGTGGGGACCAGTCTCCTCCAGCGGTACGCTGGCCAATTTTGGATTATCCTGGACCAACTGACCCAGGGCTATCTCGGGCACCAGGGTAGACCCAAGGTTCGCCACCACCAGTTCGATCAAGGTAGACAAACTGGTGGCGCTGAAACTGTGTCGGGTTAGCACTTCCAGCTTGCAGGCAGACAGGGCATGATCGGTCAGGCAATGGCCGTCTTTCAACAGCATCAGGTGCGAATCCGAGAGTTCAGCTGTGGTCGCCACCTTGCACTGTGCGCAAGCATCGTCCCGGTGCACTATCCAGAACAGGTCCTCCTGCCAGAAGGGGAAAGTCAGCAGACCCTCGCAATCGTAGGGCAAGGCTATGATGGCTGCATCGAGAGCACCTCGGCGCAGCTGATCAACCACCTCTGCAGACTGGTCCTCGACGATATCCAGAGCCAAATTGGGATACCGCTCTTGCAAAGCAGGTAATACACGCGGCAGCAGGTAGGGTCCAATCGTGGGGATGACACCCAAGGCCAGCGGGGTACTCAGGGGCTGGCGCTGAGCGTCAGCGAGCTTCTCCAGATCGTTCATCTGCAGTTCGATGAAACGCGCTCGCTCGAGCACCTGCTTGCCCAGTGGCGTGACAAGCACCTTGCGGTTATCGCGCTCGAAAACCTGGAACCCAAGCTGCTTTTCCATTTCTGACAAAGCGGTGCTCAAAGCGGACTGGGAGATATTGCATTCCTCTGCCGCACGCTTGAAGTGCAGATGGCGCTCTACAGCCAGGGCGTAATGAATCTGCTTGAGTGAAATCATAATTCTATTCTACCAAACAAATATCGAATTGTGATCTATTATTGTTAACATCAAGAGCCCGAAGGCCTGACCAAAAATGCGTTCAGGCCGGCTCCAGATTAGACTGGCTGTGCCGGACGCTCCCCAGACTCTGACACCGCGCTACACAAGGCTAAATCGGCTCAATGTAACTAATGCATACTGGCTCAATCATTGATTGTAGTCGCCGAACCCATCCACTAGAATGCGCGCCGTCCCACTCGTCGCATAACAACACTACCGCCGACTGGTTTTCCCACTATTACCCCAATGCGCCCTTCCAGCGAGGGACGCGGGCGCGTGTTAAGAGAAGGCGATGTTTGAATTTCACCCCAGTAAAGTAGCGACCGTAAAAAACGACGTGCTTTCCGGCCTCACAGTAGCCCTGGCACTGGTGCCCGAGGCTGTGGCCTTTGCCTTCGTTGCCGGCGTGGAGCCACTGGTAGGCCTGTACGCTGCCTTTATGGTCGGACTGATAACCGCCTGCATAGGTGGCCGACCAGGCATGATCTCGGGGGCTACCGGTGCACTCGCGGTTGTGATGGTCGCACTGGTGGCCGACCATGGGGTTGAATACCTCTTCGCCACCGTCGTTCTCATGGGCATTCTGCAGATAACTGCGGGGGCCATGAGACTGGGCAAGTTTATTCGCATGGTACCCCACCCGGTGATGCTGGGCTTCGTTAACGGCCTGGCCATCGTGATATTCCTGGCGCAATTGGGCCAGTTTGGCATGGCCGGAGAGCCTGGCTGGCTGGATGGTACTTTCATGCAAGACTCCATACTCGATGTTGCCTGGCTGGAAGGGACACAACTCTACATGCTGTTGGGTCTGGTTTTCCTGACCATGGTCATTATCCATTTCCTACCCAAATTGACGACCGCCCTGCCCTCGTCGCTGGTGGCGATTCTGGTTGTCAGCCTGCTGGTTTTGGGGCTCGACCTGGACACCCGGGTCGTGGGTGATGTTGCTTCCATCAAGGGCGGCTTACCGGAATTTCATATTCCCGCTGTACCCTTTACCTTCGAAACCCTGGCGATCATCTTTCCCTATGCGGTTATCCTGGCGGCGATAGGCCTCATCGAATCCCTGCTTACACTGCGACTGGTTGACGAAATCACGGAAAGCCGCGGCCGTGGAAACAAGGAGTGTGTTGGCCAGGGTATCGCCAATACGGTCACCGGCTGCTTTGGTGGTATGGGGGGCTGCGCAATGATCGGGCAGAGCATGATTAATGTGAATTCCGGCGGACGCGGCCGGCTTTCCGGCATTTCAGCCGCATTGTTCTTGCTCCTTTTTATCCTGGTGGCATCGCCCCTGATCGAACAAATCCCACTGGCCGCACTGATCGGCGTGATGTTCATCGTCGTAATAGGCACCTTTGAATGGAGTAGCTTTCGCGTCATTCGCAAGGTGCCCCGCTCAGATGCCCTGGTGCTTATCCTGGTTTCAGGTGTGACCGTGGCCACCGACCTGGCGGTCGCAGTGGTCGTCGGCGTCATTGTCTCGGCGCTGATATTTGCCTGGGAGCACGCCAAGTTTATCCGGATCGAATCGAAGGAAGACCACAAGGGATCTACGGTGTATGCCGTCACCGGGCCCTTGTTCTTTGGCTCTGTGACTTCTTTTCTGGAACGCTTTGATCCTGCTGAGGATAACGACGATGTGGTAATCGATTTCGCCCGATCACGCGTGGCGGACCACTCGGGCCTGGAGGCCATCGATACCCTGGCGGAGCGCTATCTCACCGCGGGTAAGACGCTTCACCTGGTTCACCTGAGCGCTGAATGCCGTCAACT
>CAZPVJ010000083.1:0-4148 GCA_964590005.1 uncultured Alteromonadaceae bacterium
CCAACGAGTTTGATGACTACATCGCCAACCCCAAGGAAAACGGCTACCGCTCACTGCACACTGCTGTTATCGGGCCTGCGGGCAAGACGCTGGAGATCCAGATACGCACGGAGAAAATGGATGAAGAGGCAGAGCTAGGTGTCTGTGCCCATTGGCGCTATAAGGGTGCCGATGATGAGAGTGGGCTCGCCAGCACCTACGAAGAGAAGATTGCCTGGTTGCGCCAGGTGCTGGACTGGTATGAAGACACCGGCGATAGTCGCAGTGTTGTCGAGCAGTTTAGCTTTGATGTCGCGCAGGACAGGGTTTACGTGTTTACCCCCGATGGCGATGTGGTCAACCTGGCGCAGGGTGCTACGCCGCTTGATTTTGCCTATCACGTGCATACCGAGGTGGGACACCGATGCCGGGGTGCCAAGGTCAACGGTGCGATTGTGCCGTTGACTTACAAATTACAGACCGGTGAGCGCGTCGAGATCCTGACCAGCAAAGACGGCCACCCCAAACGCGACTGGTTGCAGTCCGGCCTGGGCTACCTGAGAACATCTCGCGCACGGGCCAAGGTGCAGCACTGGTTCAAGGCCCAGGCACGCGATGAAAACATTGATGCCGGACGTCATCTACTGGATCGCGAGTTCAAGCGTCTTGCCCTGACCAGCGTTGATTACCGGCGTGTGGCAGCCAAGGTCCAGGTGCATACGGTAGAAGATATGTATGCCGCAGTAGGTGCCGGAGACCTGTCTTCTGCCCAGGTGCTCAACGCGGCGCAGGGCCTGGTGGGTGAGAGACCCGAGCCGCAGCTGCGGCTGACCCCGGGATCAACCGGGTATCGCAGCCCGGTTCAGGTCCAGGGCGTGGGCAACTTGCTCACTCATATGGCGGGATGCTGCAAACCCCTGCCGGGAGATGCGATCACCGGTTTTATCACCCAGGGCAGGGGCGTCAGTATTCATCGCAGTGATTGTGCCCGGATCATGACGCTGCAGGAATCATCACCCGAGCGCGTTATCGAGGTGGCCTGGGGTAAATCGCCCCAGGAAAACTACGAGGTGGATGTAGCGATCGAATGTTACGACCGCCAGGGACTGTTGCGCGATATCACTGAACTCTTTGCCAATGCGCGCCTTAATGTCCTGGCCATCAATACGCAATCCCACAAGAAATCGCATACGGCCACCATGCGGCTGCGTGTCGAGGTGCCGAATCTTGGCTCGTTATCGAAGCTGTTGGAAAGGATTAATCGCCTGAAAAACGTGATTTCCGCCGTTCGTGTCTCTGATTAGGTGCCAGTCGTTGTGAGTGAACCGCGCTATTGTATGGCCGACTTGCTGCGCGTTATGCAGCGATTGCGCGACCCGGATTCGGGTTGCCCCTGGGACCTGGAGCAGACCTTCGACAGTATCGTGCCTTCGACCCTCGAGGAATGCTATGAATTAGCTGACGCGATCGCACACCAGGATTACCCGCACATTGCAGAAGAGTTGGGCGATGTTTTGTTCCAGGTGGTTTTCTATGCCCAGATGGCGGCCGAGGAAAACTTGTTTTCTTTCGATTCGGTGGTCCACACCCTGGTGGAAAAACTGGTCCGACGTCATCCTCACGTGTTCGCTAACGGCGATATCGAGGGGGTGGTAGATGACGCTGCTTCTATAGCCTCGGTGAAAGAGAGTTGGGAGTCGATCAAGCAGGAAGAGCGCAAATCCCGAAAGCAAGACGGCGTACTGTCCGATGTTCCGGTGGCCTTGCCTGCGCTTCCGCGGGCGCAGAAGTTGCAGAAGCGCGCGGCCCGGGTCGGTTTCGATTGGGCCGATATTAATGGCGCGGCTAGCAAGCTGGAAGAAGAACTGAACGAGTTACGCGCTGCGATGGTGCAAGGTGATCCCGATCAGATGGCCGATGAGCTGGGCGATCTCATATTCAGCTGCGTCAATGTTGCCAGGCATCTAGGCGTCGATGCGGAGTCTACTTTGCGCAAGGCGTCGGGCAAGTTTGAATCCCGGGTGGAAAAAATGGAGCTGCTGGCCTCACAGCGAGGTGAGCGGCTCGAGGAGCTCGACGAAGAACAGCTGGACCAGCTGTGGCGGCTCGCTAAATCTGCGCCCTGAACCACGGGGCTTGTGCTAATCACGGCTGTTGTATAAGGTTACCAGCCTTCCCAACGGCCACGCCTTAACGGGCTACTACCGGAACGACTCACCGGTGTAGAAACAGCTTATCGAGGACTTTACTGCATGCGATTAATTCTTTTGGGCGCGCCGGGCGCAGGTAAGGGTACACAAGCCCAATTTATTACCGATAAGTTTGGAATTCCCCAGATCTCGACCGGTGATATGCTGCGCGCGGCGGTCAAGGCTGAAACGGAACTCGGTTTAAAGGCCAAGGCAGTGATGGATTCCGGTGGTCTTGTCTCAGACGATATTATCATTGGCCTGGTGAAAGAGCGGATTCAGCAAGATGACTGCCAGTCGGGTTTTCTTTTTGATGGCTTCCCCAGAACGATTCCGCAAGCCGAAGCGATGGTATCCGCCGGCGTTAACATCGATCATGTTGTAGAGATAGCCGTTGAAGATGAGGCAATTGTTTCTCGTCTCAGTGGTCGCCGCGTCCACCCTGGCTCCGGTCGCGTCTATCACATCGAACACAATCCACCCCGGGAAGATAATAAAGACGATGAAACCGGTGAGCCACTGGTCCAGCGCGAAGACGATAGCGAAGAGACTGTGCGCAAACGCCTGCAGGTTTATCATTCGCAAACAGCACCGTTGATTGAGTTTTACCAGACCATGGGTGGAGACAAAGCGCCGACTTATCATCGTATCGAAGGAGTCGGTTCCGTAGACGACATTAAGAACAAGGTGCTGCTAGCACTGAGCTGACGTATCACCCCAAACGATCAAAGTTGTCCTATTTTTTTGAGAAGATGCAAAAAAATCAAAATTGGTAATTTTTATGTAACGCCACTTTTTGTGGCGTTCGCGATCCAAAACCCCACATACCTGGTCGACATGAACACCCTGGCGCTACTGGCCAGCAAGAAATAGCCTATAAAATACGCGGTTTTCTGTCTTTGTCTCGCCAATAGAAGGTCGAGAATCCTACCTTTAGCTCCTGAAAAACAGTGTTTCCTGCGAAATTCGCTGGGTTTTGATGTCTGCCAAAGCCCAGCGAAAGTGTTGTAAGACTTTGAAATAGTTGTTACTTTTTAGTGGCGTCACATTAATAACAACAGTGGAGATATGCGTAATGGCTACCGCTAAGAAGAAGGCTAAAGCAAAACGAAAGCCGGCAGCGCGTAAAGCGCCGGCAAAACGTAAGGCACCTGCAAAGCGTAAGGCTCCTGCCAAGCGCAAGGCGGCTGCCAAGAAGGCAGCACCTAAAAAAGCAGCACCTGTTTCACCTGCGGTAAAGAAGGCCAACGAAGTGTTGGCAAAGTTGAAAAAAGCAGCTGAAGCCGAAAAGAAAGCGCTTGCCAAGGCTCGTAAAAAGGCAGCCTCTGCCAGAAAGGCCGCTGCCAAGTCCAAGAAAGCAGCAGACAAGCGCATAGCCAAATCAGCATCCGCCGCTGCCGCACGGTCTTCAGCTCGTATTAAGGCAATGCGTGAACGGTTGGCCGCTGCCAGTAAGCGCGCCAGCGATGTTGCCGAGGCCGCGAAATTAAAAGCAGCGCAAATGGCCGCCAAGGAAAAACTGCTGGCCAGGAAAGCGGAGCTGGCTGCCAAGGCCGAACTGGATAAGGCCAAGGCACTGGCTGCCCAGGCTGAAAAGTGGGCCAAGGCGAGAGCCAAGGCTGACGCCAAGAAGCTTGCCGCACTTGAAAAGCGTCTTGAAAAGCAACTGAAGGCTGCGGAAAAGAAAGTCGTTGCCAAAGCCAAGGCCGCCGAGAAAAAGGCGGAGGCGAAATTGAAAGCAGCTGCCAAACGCGCCTCTGCGAAGACCAAGAAGGCGAGCAAGCCGAAAGCAAAGCCTAAGGCCAAAGCCAAAGCGAAGCCCAAGGCTAAAGCGAAGCCCAAGGCCAAAGCGAACCCGAAGGCCAAAGCGAAGCCCAAGGCCAAAGCGAAGCCTAAGGCCAAAGCGAAGCCCAAGGCCAAAGCGAAGCCCAAGGCCAAAGCGAAGCCCAAGGCCAAAGCGAAGCCCAAGGCCAAAGCGAA
>CAZPVJ010000084.1:0-41903 GCA_964590005.1 uncultured Alteromonadaceae bacterium
AACAGGGCCAGCGCCATCAATACCAGCAAGGTGGTCAACGACGTCACCAGGGTACGACCCAGGGTTTCGGTGAGTGAAATATTGATGACCTCAACGGGTTCGGCCCGGCGTATCTTGCGGAAGTTTTCCCGGATACGGTCGGATACAACAATGGTATCGTGGAGGGAGTAACCGATAACCGCCAGCAGTGCTGCGAGTACCGTCAGGTCGAACTCCATACCCGCTATGGAGAAAAAGCCCAGGGTTACGATCACGTCGTGAATCAGGGCTACCACGGCACCAACCGCGAACTTGAACTGAAAGCGAAAGGCGATATACAGCATCACCAGACCAAGAGCGAGCAGCATGGCCAGACCACCCTGCTCCCGTAATTCATCACCCACCTGCGGACCGACGAACTCGATGCGGCGCAGTTCTACGGCTCCACCGAAGGCCTCCTGCAGCTTACCCAGCAGTGCGGCGCCCTCGTTGTCGGAATAGCCCTGCGGCAGACGAATCAACACATCCTGGTCTGTACCAAAGCTGACGACGATCGCGCCGGCATAGCCCCCGGCATCCAGGGTGCCACGAATAGCGTCCAGGTCGGCGGTTTCACTGTAGTGAACTTCTACCAATGTACCGCCGGTGAAATCCAGTCCCCAGTTAAGTTGCCGCGTCGACAGAGAGATTATCGCGCCAACAATCAGAATCGCCGAGAACGCAAAGGCGAGCTTGCGCTGCCCCATGAAATTGATTGTATTCATGCCTTGCTTGCTCCCGCGGCCGTACCGCCAATGGCGAGGCTTTTCACCTTTCTTCCGCCATACATTATGTTGACCAGCGCCCGGGTACCCATGATGGCGGTGAACATAGAGGTTACGATACCCACAGACAGGGTCACCGCGAAGCCCTTCACAGGGCCAGTACCCACGGCGTACAGGATAACGGCGACAATCAGGGTGGTCAGGTTGGCATCAAGGATGGTAGCCACGGCACGCTCAAAGCCGGAGTGAATCGCCATTTGGGGCGACAGCCCGTTGCGGACTTCCTCTCGTATTCGCGAGAAAATCAACACGTTGGCGTCCACCGCCATACCCACCGTAAGCACGATACCGGCAATTCCCGGTAAGGTCAGGGTGGCCCCTATCAACGACATGAAGGCAACCAGTAACACCAGGTTGCAACTCAGGGCGATTACGGCAGCCACGCCAAATACCCGGTAGTACAACACCATGAACAGCACCACCAGCATCAAGCCGTACTGTACGGATTTGACCCCGAGGCGAATATTCTCGGCACCCAGTGAAGGACCCACGGTGCGCTCCTCCACGAAGCTGATGGGCGCTGCCAGCGCACCAGCCCGCAACATCAGTGCGAGTTCTGATGATTCCAGGGGGCTGTCCAGGCCGGTGATCTGGAACTGCGCACCCAGGGCCGATTGAATAACCGGCGCGGTCAGCAGTTTCTTCTCGTCATAGGGAATTTTGACGGCTACCTCGGTACCGTCTTCCTGGCGCTCGTAACGGGTGCGGTACTTGCGCTCAATAAACAACACGCCCATACGGCGCTTGATGTTGTTGCGAGTCGCCCGGGACATCATGGTGCCGCCCTCGCTGTCCAGGCTTATCTGCACATTTGGCCGGCCATTCTGGTCAAAGCTGGCCTGCGCGTTGGAAACCCGCTCGCCCGTGATGATCACGTCGCGTTCCAACCACTCGCTCATACCTGCACGATCGGCGCTGCGATACTCAAACTGCTGCTTGTCGCCAGCGGGCGCATCGAGATTGGCCACCAGCCTGAATTCCAGGTTGGCGACCTTACCCAGGATTCGCTTGGCCTCCGCCGTGTCCTGTATACCAGGGAGTTCCACCACGATTCGGTTCTGGCCCTGGCGCTGCACCAAAGGCTCCGAGACACCCAGCTCATTGACCCGATTTCGCAGAGTCGTCAGGTTCTGGCTGACGGAGTAATCGGCAATTTCCTTGCGAACCTGGTCCGTCATGCTGGCAGTGACGTTCCAGCTGTCGTCCTCGTTTATACGATCCAGCACCAGTTCCGGGTGGTTCTCCGCAATAATGCTCCGGGCCTGCTCACGCAGCTCCTCGCTGCGAAAGCGCGCCTCCACCTGACCCTTGTCGTTAACGGTGACAAAGCCACGGATGCGCTCTTCACGTAATGCACGCTTGGTGGCATTGAAGTAATACTCCATACGCCGCTCCACCGCGGCATCAACATCCACCTCGAGCTTGAAATGCACACCGCCACTGAGGTCCAGGCCCAGCTTCATCGGCTGACCGCCATAATCGCTAAGCCATTCTGGTGTCGTCGGCGCCAGGTTGAGGGCGACAATAAAGCCGTCGCCCAGGGCACGTGATACCCGGGCCTGCGCAGTGAGTTGGCTATCCGCGTCCCGCAATCGAATCAGCGCATTGCGGCCATCGGCGTCGATGACCTCGCCAAAATGTTCGATATCACTTTCTTCCAGCGCGGTCAGGGCCCGGCCAAGAATGGCATCATCAATGAGCTGGGCACTGCTCTCTCCAGTGATCTGCAGGGCGGGGTCCGGTGCATACAAATTGGGAGCGGCGTAGAAAAACCCGAGCATCAGTACAAACAGTACGAGCAGGTACTTCCACAGGGGATACTTATTCAGCATAGTTAAGCTCTAGCAATGGCGAGGGTCTGTCGCAACCCCCGCCAAAAAAAGGCGCCATTATAGATTATTGCGTTGTGCCAACAACAGCCTGTCGGGTGGCGCATCCTATCCCAACCAGACTCGAGCATTACGGAACAGTCGCATCCAACCCCCGTCCTCTTCCCACTGAGGCGGTTGCCAGGAATTCTGCACCTTGCGATACACCCGTTCCGGGTGCGGCATCATTATCGTGGCCCTGCCGTCCGTGCTGCTTAACCCGCTGATCCCGGCGGGTGAGCCATTGGGATTGGCGGGATATCGGCTGGCTAACTGCAGATCGTTCTCTCTATAGGTGAGGGCAATTGTTCCGCTTTCAAGGCATGCCTGTTGCTCTTTATCACTGGCGAACTCGGCCCGGCCTTCACCATGCGCCACCGCAATGGGCAAATGCGAGCCCGACATACCCTGTAACAGCACTGATGGGCTGTCTTCCACTCGCACCAGGGCCACGCGGGCCTCAAACTGCTCTGACCGGTTACGGACAAAGCGGGGCCAGTGCTCAGCACCCGGGATAAGGTCTTTCAACGTGGACACCATCTGGCAGCCGTTACACACCCCCAGAGTGAACGTATCTTGCCGCTGAAAGAAGCGGGCAAACTGGTCCCTCACCTCGCTATTGAACCGAATACTCTTGGCCCAGCCCTCCCCTGCGCCCAGTACATCGCCGTAGGAGAAGCCACCACAGGCAACCAGCCCCTTGAAATCTTCCAGGTCCAGCTTGTCATTGAGCACGTCGCTCATATGGACATCCACTGGATTGAAGCCGGCGCGATGAAAGGCCGCCGCCATTTCCACGTGACCATTGACGCCCTGTTCGCGCAAAACGGCCACCCGAGGCCGAACCCCGGTGGCGATAAAGGGTGCTGAAATATCCTCGCTTGCATCAAAGCCAAGCTCCACCGACAAACCGGGGTCATCCTGGCCGACACGCGCGAATTCCTCCTGAGCACACTCGGGGTTATCACGCAGGGCCTGCAGCTCGTAACTGGTTCTGGCCCAGAGACCTTGGAGTTTGGCGCGGCTTCCTTCAATGATGGTCTCACCATCATCGACGACGGTAACGGCATCATCCGCTCGCGCGCGGCCGATGCTAAAGAGGCAATTGGCCAGTCCCAACGACTCTGCCTGGGCTTTGAGCGTGGCCGCCGCCCCGGTGCCAAGCTGTAAGACGGCGCCAGCCTCCTCATTGAACAGTTTGTCCAGGGCGGTGCCCGGAAGCCTGGAGAGATCCACATCCAGGCCGCAACGGCCGGCAAAGGCCATCTCCAGCAACGTGGTCACCAGGCCGCCGTCTGACCTGTCATGGTAGGCCAGCACGTCACCGCGCTTCAGCGCGTCCTGTACCAGCGTAAAGAAATTGCGCAAGTCCTCGGGTTGATCGATGTCGGGAACGCTATCACCCAATTCACTGTAGACCTGGGCCAGCGCCGATCCGCCCAGCCGGTTGGCTCCACGGCCGATGTCAATCAGCAGCAGCTCGGCATCCTCGGCGGCTTGCAATTGCGGTGTGACCGCCAGGCGAACATCGGACACCGGGGAAAAACCCGACACGACAAGCGATACCGGCGCGGTAACCGCTTTGGATTCTGCATCATCCTGCCAGGTGGTTCGCATGGACATGGAATCCTTGCCCACGGGTACGGTAATACCCAACGCCGGACAGAACTCCATGCCCACTGCGTGCACTGTATCGTAGAGCGTCTCATCTTCGACGCCATAGCCGGCGGCACACATCCAGTTGGCGGACAGGCGCACGTCGCTGATGCTGTCTATGGGGGCACTGCAGAGGTTTGTCAGGGTCTCGGCAATGGCCATACGTCCGGAAGCCGGGCCGCTAACCAGCGCCAGTGGCGTGCGCTCGCCCATCGCCATGGCCTCACCGGCATAACTGTCGTAGGAGACAGTAGTGACGGCACAATCGGCTACCGGCACCTGCCAGGGACCCACCATCTGGTCGCGCACGACCATACCGGTTACCGTGCGATCCCCAATCGTAATCAGGAAGTTTTTGCTGGCGACAGTTGGCAACTGCAGCACGCGCTCCAGTGCCTCGGCCGGTTCCGGCGCCAATTGCAGACTTCGGTGAGCAATGGCTTTGCGGATGACCTCTCTCTGCATTTTGGGCGGCTTGCCAAACAGGACCGACATGGGGAGATCGACCGGGGCGTTGCCGAATTCGCGGTCGCTCACCGACAGGTGTAACTCATCAGTCGCTTCACCAATGACAGCATAGGGACAGCGCTCTCGTTCACAGATCGCTTCAAAAGCAGCCAGGTTCTGCGGCTCGACGGCCATGACGTAGCGTTCCTGGGATTCGTTACACCAGATTTCCAGCGGCGACATACCGGGTTCATCGTTGGGCACTGCGCGCAATTCGAAGCGACCACCGCGACCCCCATCCTTAACCAGTTCCGGCATCGCGTTGGAAAGCCCGCCCGCCCCCACATCGTGGATAAATGCGATCGGGTTATCGTCACCCAGCTGCCAGCAGCGGTCGATCACTTCCTGGCAGCGACGCTCCATTTCAGGGTTCTGGCGCTGTACCGAGGCAAAGTCCAGGTCTTCATGGCTGGCGCCGCTGGCCATGGAAGAGGCGGCGCCGCCACCCAGGCCGATCAACATCGCCGGACCGCCCAGGACCACGAGCTGGGCACCAGCGCTGAAATCCCCTTTCTGGACATGGTCAGCCCGGATATTGCCATAGCCACCGGCGATCATTATGGGCTTGTGATAGCCACGGACCTCGTCGCCGTTCGCTCCCGGCACACTGGCCTCATAGCTACGGAAATAGCCACACAAATTGGGGCGGCCGAATTCATTATTGAAGGCAGCACCTCCGATTGGCCCCTCGATCATGATGTCTAGCGCCGAGACGATACGATCGGGCTTGCCATAGGGCATTTCCCAGGGCTGTGCGTAGCCGGGGATATTGAGGTTTGATACGGAAAAGCCGGTCAGACCCACTTTAGGCTTGGAGCCACGCCCCACCGCACCCTCGTCGCGTATCTCACCACCAGAGCCTGTGCCGGCCCCGGGGTAAGGCGCGATAGCGGTGGGGTGGTTGTGGGTTTCTACCTTCATCAGCAAGTGAATGGGTTCCTGTGAAAACCCGTATTCGGCGGTTTCAGGATCGGGGTAGAAACGCCCGGCAGTATGCCCTTCCACTACGGCGGCATTGTCTGAATACGCCGACAGAACCCCTTCACCACCGAGTGCATGAGTATTGCGGATCATGCCGAACAGGGAGTGGCTTTGCTCCTCGCCATCGATCGTCCAACTGGCGTTGAAAATCTTATGCCGGCAGTGCTCGGAGTTAGCCTGGGCGAACATCATCAGCTCTATGTCGTTCGGATTGCGACCCAATGCCGAGAAGCTCTCCACCAGGTAATCTATTTCGTCATCGGCCAATGCCAGTCCCAGGTTGCTATCCGCCGCTACCAGGGCGTCCCTACCCCCAGCCAGGATATCGACAGACCCCATCGCGGCGGGCCTGGCTACCTCGAACAATGCCTGGGCGGCATTGAGCTCGGTGAGTACCGCCTCGGTCATACGGTCGTGAAGTGCGGCATGCAGTTGCGCCTGCTGTTCGCCGTTCAGGCTATCTGGCAGCGCCAGGTAATAGGCCGTACCGCGTTCCAAACGCTTAACCGCGGCCAGCCCGCAATTATGGGCAATATCTGTGGCCTTGCTGGACCAGGGCGAAATGGTGCCGGGTCGCGGAATTACCAGTATTACCTGGCCTTGTTGGCGCGCCTCGGCCACCGAATCGGTGGTCAGCGCAGGTCCATACTCCAGCAGGCTGTCCAATACCCTGGCCTGCTCAGGCGCAAGGTCTGCGTCGCAGTCGGCAAAATGAATAAACTCGGTGTGAAGGATGCGAATGCCAGTATCAATGGCAGTCAGCTTCCGGGCCAGCTTCTGTAAACGGAAGGCTGACAGTGCCGGGGCGCCGGGCAGAATTAGCATACTGTGGAAAACTCCAGGCGGAGGTCTTCGGGAAAGGCGGTATTGTACCCATTTGCACCCCACCAGTTAACCGAAAATGGCGCCATTTACCACGGTAATTGTGCCTGTGAGGGAAGAACAGCCGAGGACTAGAATACGGGTATGAAACCGCTTGCCTGGAGGAACACCGTCCTGCTGCTGGCCCTGCTCGCCAGCCTGACGGCCTGTTCGGGTAAGGATAGCCTGCAGCGCATCCTCGAAGACGGCGAGTTGCTGGTGGTAACCCGCGCCAGCCCTACTACCTTCTATCTCAATAATGACGACCCCGAGGGCTTCGAGTACGACCTTGCCTCGTTACTGGCCCAGGATATGGGTGTGGCGCTGACTATGCAGCCCGCCTTCAGCCTGGATGACATATTTACCCAACTGAGCCGTGGCGAGGCGGACTTCGCCGCGGCTGGCCTGACCCTCACCGGCCAGCGCGAGGCCCTGTTCCCCCACTCCGTCGCGTACCACATGCTCAGGCCGCAGGTGATCTACCGAACCGGTCGTAAAAAACCCCGAAGCGTTGCCGAATTACAGGGTCGACGGGTGCTGGTCCTGGCCGGCAGCTCCCACGCGGAGGCGCTCGCGGCATTGCGCCAGGGTGGCTTCCCGGACCTTGAAATCGAGGAAATTGATGACGTCGACTCCATGGCGCTGCTGGAACTGGTTGACGACGATTACGCCGAACTGGCAATCATCGATTCCAATGAATTCAGCGTCCAGCAGAGCCTGTATCCCAGGCTGGAGGTGGCCTTCGACCTGGGCTCAGAACAAAGTATGGTCTGGTACCTGGCCGCTGGCGAGGACAATGCCGGGCTGCGAGAATACATCGACGGATTCATCCAGCGCCTGCAGGCTGATGGCACGCTGGAGCGGCTCAGGGAATTACACTTTGGCCACGCGGCTGGCGTATCACGGGTGGGCTCACACACCTTCGCACGCAATATGCGCAAGAAATTGCCGGACTACCGGGACCTGATAGAGCAAGTTGCTGAAGAGTTCCAGCTCGACTGGCACTTGCTCGCCGCAATCGCCTACCAGGAGTCTCACTGGGATCCGCAGGCCACCTCCCCAACAGGCGTTCGCGGCATGATGATGCTAACCGTACCCACCGCCCGGGAGATGGGCGTTGACGACCGTACCGATCCTCTCCAGAGCCTGCGTGGCGGTGCCCGCTACCTGAAGAACATCAAGCGTCGACTGCCATCGGATATCTATGAGCCCGACCGCACCTGGTTCGCGCTGGCCGCATACAACATCGGCATGGGTCACCTGGAAGATGCCCGGGTGCTCACAGAGCGTCAGGGCGGCGACCCGCACCTGTGGAATGATGTGTTGGAGCGCCTGCCGCTACTGCAGAAGAGTAAATACTACGAGACCGTGCGCTACGGTTATGCGCGGGGTCTTGAGGCCGTCACTTACGTCCAGAACATTCGACACTACTACAACATCCTGCACTGGCAGGATCTGCCCGAACAACAGCAGCTACCGCCGGCCATGCTCGATGCTTACCTGCCAGAACTGCTGCAGCACACCCGCATGTCAGCTCTGTAACAACGGCCTGTCAGCGACGGGCCCGGAAAAACGCCTGCAACATCGCGCTACTCTCGTCTGCCAGAACGCCTTCACTCCAACTGACCCGGTGGTTGTACCAGGGCTCGTCGAGAAGCTCACAGGTGCTACAGACAACGCCGGCCCTGGGCTCGCGCGCGGCAAACACCAACTCGGCGACCCTGGCGTGCACCAGGGCACCAGCGCACATGGTGCAGGGCTCCAGGGTGACATACAGTATGGCGCCGGGAAGCCGATAATTGCCCACTCCGGCTGCAGCGTCACGCAGTGCAACAATTTCGGCATGGGCGCTGGGGTCAGCAGCCGAAATAACCTGGTTATAGCCCTCACCAAGTAACTCCCCATCCCTTACGACCACCGCCCCAACAGGCACCTCCTCCCTGTCAGCGGCAAGCGCCGCCAAAGCGAGTGCGCGTCGCATCCAGTGTTCGTGTTGGGAGTCAGTCATGTCACTCACCGTACAAGCATCACGCTACAGCACCAGGGACTTGGCGCGCCCGAAGGCTTCCAGTGCAAGTTGGATATCGTCATCGCTCAACGCCGCAGACATCTGGGTTCGGATACGGGCCCGGCCCTGTGGAACAACGGGGAAGGAAAAGGCTACCACGTAGACACCCTGGCGAAGTATCTCCTCCGCGAGGCGTGCAGCCACTGTGGCATCGTGGAGCATAACCGGCACGATCGGGTGCTCGCCGGGCAGCAGGTCGAAACCCAGGGCTTCAAGACCCTCGCGAAATAAAGCGGTGTTCCGATACAGTCTCTCGCGTAACTGTGGCGCTTCGTCCACCAATTCAATGGCCTTTATGGCACCGGCGACAACCGGCGGTGCAACCGTGTTGGAGAACAGGTAGGGACGGGACCGCTGGCGTAACAGTGCGACGATTTCTTTGCGCGCCGCGGTAAATCCGCCACTGGCACCCCCCAGGGCCTTACCGAGCGTACCGGTAATAATGTCTACCCGATCCATGCAGCCGCGCAACTCATGGGTACCACGACCCCTGGCACCGATGAACCCGGTGGCGTGACAGTCATCAAAATGGACCAGGGCGTTGTACTTGTCTGCCAATGCACAGATCTCATCCAGACGCGCGATAAAGCCGTCCATGGAGAAAACCCCGTCGGTGGAAATCAACTTGAACCGGGCACCGGCAGCGTCAGCCGCCTGCAGCTGTGCTTCCAGGTCGGTCATGTCGTTGTTGCGATAGCGATAACGCTGCGCCTTGGACAATCGAATACCATCGATGATACTGGCGTGATTCAGCGCGTCAGAAATCACGGCGTCTTCCTCGCCCAGCAGCGTTTCAAACAGGCCTCCGTTGGCATCGAAACAGCTCGGGTAGAGAATCGTGTCCTCGGTACCCAAAAAAGCGCTGAGGGTAGCCTCAAGCTCTTTGTGCAGTGACTGGGTGCCGCAGATAAAGCGCACCGAGGCCATTCCATAGCCCCACTCCTCCAGCCCCCGAGCCGCCGCCGCATTCACCTGCGGGTGCTGGGCAAGACCAAGATAATTGTTGGCGCACAGGTTGAGGACCTCGCGCCCCCCCTGCACGCCAACATGGGCACCCTGGGGCGTGGTGATCAAACGCTCATGCTTGGTCAGGCCAGCGGTTTCGATGTCTGCCAACTGGCTGGACAGATGCTCCTGATAAGCGCCGTACATTCGAACTCTCCTTCGGACTAATCCCAGTTCAAGACCACTTTACTCGCCTGGCCACTGCTCATGACATCGAATCCCTGCTGGAATTCCTGGTAAGGCATCCTGTGGGTAATTACCGGTGAAATATCCAGCCCGGAATCGATCATTACCGACATTTTGTACCAGGTTTCATACATCTCCCGACCATAGATACCCTTGAGTGTCAGCATATTGAAAATAACGAGATTCCAGTCGATGGCCGTATTTTCGCTGGGAATACCCAATATAGAGACTTTCCCGCCATGGCACATATTGGCCAACAGTTCATTAAAGGCCTGCCCGTTACCCGACATTTCAAGACCGACATCAAAACCCTCGGTCATATTCAGTTCGCGCTGCACATCGGCAATACTCTCCCGAGTCACGTTTACCGTACGGTTTGCACCCAGTTTCGCCGCCAGCGCGAGGCGGTCATCGACAACATCCGTTATCACCACGTTACGAGCGCCTGAGTGCCGGCATACCGCAGCTGCCATAACGCCAATCGGCCCGGCTCCGGTGATCAATACATCCTCACCCAGCAACGGCCACTGCAGGGCTGTGTGAACCGCATTACCAAAAGGATCAAACAAAGCGGCGACATCCAGGTCGATACCCTCCGAATGCTCCCACACATTGGACATGGGCAATACAACGTATTCGGCGAAGGCACCGGGCCGATCGACACCAATGCCACTGGTATAAGCGCACAGGTGGCGCCGCCCCGCCATGCAGTTGCGGCAGCGGCCACACACCACGTGCCCCTCACCGGACACCAGTTGACCCGGATGGAAGTCATTCACATTGGCGCCGACCTCGGCAATCTTGCCAACAAATTCATGCCCTACAACCATAGGAACAGGGATGGTCTTCTGGGCCCAGCTGTCCCAGTTGTAGATATGCATGTCGGTGCCGCAAATAGCGGTACGCCTGACCTTAATCAGCACATCGTTTATACCGATCCCGGGTTCCGGTACGTCCTCGAGCCAGAGCCCCGGGCAGGCCTCTTTTTTCACGAGTGCTTTCATACAGATAGTCCCTCAAAGACCTTGCCAGTCGCAGGCCAAGTCCGGTTAACGCTGTTTAAAGTGTAGTCGCCCGCACCAAAAGACAACAGCTAAGGCGCCGGGATGGCGGTTTCAGGGCAGGCTTTCGAAACGGTTCGCGGCAACGTTCTTTTTGACTCGGCTGGCGTCGAACACCTGGCCATTCATGGCGATATAGACGCCGGCGGGCTTGCTTTGCACAGCGCCGATAGCGCAGCCAATATTGAAAATAGCATCGCTCTGGGCGAAAGCGGCCGGCTGCAAGGCGCCGGTCAAGACGATGCATTTGCCCTCGATACCTTGCAATTCAAGCGCGGTCGCAACCATGCCATCGGTACCGTGGGTAATCAGAACACACTCCGCCTCGCAGTCCTCGGCAAGTCGCCGTATCAGCGCACGGTCCTCGCCGGTCATGTCCAGGCTGTCCTTGCGCATGGCCGATTGCACGGTGAAGGGGAAACCCACCGCCATTGTTGCCAGGAGCTCGCCAATAACCGGCTCGCCGACCTGGTAGTCACTTTTGGCATCGAAGTAGATTTTGTCGATGGTGCCGCCGGTGGTGATGATGTGCAGATTCACGGGGATTGCAGCGCCGTCAGCGCCCTACTCCCACTCAATGGTCGCCGGCGGCTTGCTGCTGACATCGTAGGTTACCCGAGATACACCGGAGATCTCATTAATGATGCGATTGGAAACCCGCTCCAGCAATTCATAGGGTAGATGGGCCCAGCGCGCCGTCATGAAGTCGATAGTCTCCACCGCCCGCAGGGCGATGACATACTCGTAACGACGGGCATCACCGACGACCCCCACAGATTTGACCGGCAGAAACACGGCGAAGGCCTGTGCAGTCTTGTGGTACCAGTCTTCGCGATGCAGTTCCTCGATGAAGATGGCGTCTGCCTCACGCAACAGATCCGCATATTCTTTTTTAACCTCGCCAAGAATTCGCACTCCCAGGCCGGGCCCGGGAAATGGATGACGATAAACCATGTCGTAGGGTAGTCCGAGCTCCAGGCCGATTTTGCGCACCTCGTCCTTGAACAACTCGCGCAGCGGTTCCACCAGCTGCATCTCCATGTCGTCGGGCAGTCCACCGACATTGTGATGCGACTTGATTACATGGGCCTTACCGGTTTTGGCGCCGGCGGATTCGATGACGTCGGGATAAATGGTGCCCTGGGCCAACCAATTGACGTCTCGCAGCCTGGCTGCCTCCTCGTCGAAAACCTCGATGAAGGTGTTACCGATAACCTTGCGTTTTTCTTCGGGGTCCGCGACGCCGGTGAGCTTCGACAGGAACAAGTCCTGCGCATCGCTGCGAATCACTTTCACCCCCATGTTGCTGGCGAACATGTCCATGACCTGGTCGCCCTCGTGCAGGCGCAACAGGCCATTGTCCACGAACACGCAGGTCAGCTGATCGCCGATTGCGCGGTGTAAAAGGGCCGCAACCACGGAGGAATCGACACCGCCCGACAAACCCAGCAGTACCTTGTCTTTACCGACGGTACCACGCACCCGGTTTATCGCGTCCTCCACAATATTGGCTGGCGTCCACAGCACCTCGCACCCGCAGAGTTCCAGCACGAAGTGCTCAAAAATTCGCACACCCTGAAGCGTGTGAGTTACCTCGGGGTGAAACTGGATGCCGTAAAAGGGTTTTTCGCGATGCGCCATCGCAGCAATCGGGCAGTTATCGGTCTCGGCGATCAGCTCGAATTCCTCGGGCAGTTCAACCACCTTGTCACCGTGGCTCATCCAGACATCGAGCAGCGACCGCCCTTGGTCATCGATATGATCGCGGATGTCGTGCAGCAGGCCGCCGTTGCCGATGAGTCGAATCTGGGCATAACCGAATTCGCTGGTGTTTGATGGCGACACCCGGCCACCAAATTGTTCGGCCATGGTCTGCATGCCGTAGCAGATTCCCAGCACTGGAATGCCCATATCGAAGATCGCCGCGGGCGCCCTGGGAGACTCATCGGCCGCCACTGACTCGGGGCCACCGGATAGAATAATGCCACGCGGGTCAAACTCACGGATGTCGGCCTCGCTCATATCCCAGGCCCTGATCTCGCTGTAGACACCGACCTCTCGTACTCGCCGGGCAATCAATTGGGTGTATTGCGAGCCAAAATCCAGGATAAGGATTTTCTGGCTGTGAATATCTGCGCTCATCTGCTGTCCTGACTAAAACCTAAACTGCTGCCGGAATCTCCAGCCAAACCAAAGCGGGGCCCGTAGGCCCCGCGTTTCTGCTCTACCCCTATCGCACAGGGTAGTTGGGGGCTTCCTTGGTAATCGATACGTCGTGCACATGACTCTCGGACATTCCCGCGGCGGTCACCCGAACGAACTCCGGCTGTGTCCGCATGGTCTCAAGATCAGCACTGCCTGTGTATCCCATGGCAGACCTGACCCCACCCATCAGCTGGTGAACAATGGCTGCCACAGGACCTTTGTAGGGCACCCGGCCTTCAATGCCCTCGGGTACCAGCTTTTCCATACCCTTGCTGGCATCCTGGAAATAACGGTCAGAAGAACCCTGGGTCTGCGACATGGCACCGAGTGAACCCATACCTCGGTAGGCCTTATAGGTTCGCCCCTGGTAAAGCTCCACCTCGCCCGGCGCCTCCTCGGTACCGGCAAACATACTGCCCATCATTACGGTGTGTGCGCCGGCGGCTATTGCCTTGGCGATGTCGCCCGAGAAACGGATGCCACCGTCCGCAATGACCGGAATTCCCTTGTTACGAAGGGCTTCAACCACGTTGGCAATGGCACTGACCTGGGGCACCCCGATGCCGGTCACGATGCGCGTTGTACAGATAGAACCAGGCCCTATACCGACCTTCACCGCGTCGGCACCGGCATCCGCCAGGGCTACCGCTGCGGCGCCGGTGGCGATATTACCGCCAACCACCTGCACCGATGGGTACTCCGCCTTGATCCGTTTAACGCGATCAATCACGTTACGTGAGTGGCCATGGGCGGTATCAACCACGAGCACATCGACCCCGGCGGCAACCAGCGCGGCTACCCGGTCATCGGTATCCGGGCTGGTGCCCACGGAAGCGCCTACCCGCAACTGGCCATAGGAATCTTTACTGGCCTCGGGAAAGCTCTCGGCCTTGTCGAAGTCCTTTACCGTAATCATGCCGGTGAGATCGAAGTTATCGTTCACCACCAGTATTTTCTCGATACGGTGCTGGTGCAGGAGCCGCTGGACCTCCTCCGACCCCGCGCCCTCCTTGACGGTGACCAGTTTGTCCTTCGGAGTCATGATAGCGGAGACCAGCTTCTCGGGATTGGATTCAAAGCGCAGGTCGCGTCGGGTGACAATGCCCACCAGGTCTTTGCCGTCGAGTACCGGTACACCGGAAATACCATTGGCGCTAGTCAGTTCGATGAGCTCGGCAATGGTCGCATTCTGCTGGATGGTGATCGGGTCCTTGACGACCCCGCTCTCGAATTTCTTGACCTTGCGAACCTGCTCAGCCTGCTCTGTGACGGTCATGCTCTTATGAATGATGCCGATACCGCCTTCCTGGGCCATGGCAATGGCCAGCCGGGACTCGGTTACCGTATCCATGGCCGCAGAAACCAGCGGCATGTTGATGCTGATCTCTCGCGTTAGCTGGGTACGCAGTGAAACATCGGTAGCCACGACTTCCGAGTAGCCAGGCAGCAAGAGTACGTCATCGAATGTCAGGGCTTCCTGTGCGATACGTAGCATGCTGTCGTTCTCCTGCTGGCGAGTCGAGCGTAAACGTGCAATTATAAATCTTTGAGTGACCCCCAGTAAATAACAGTCGTGCCCTCGCCGTCGTGTCCAATCCTTTTGAAGCGATAGACCCACCGAAGACCCTGACCGTCAGCCAGCTGAACCGGCAGGCGCGCTCCCTGCTGGAAAGCCACTTCGACTTTGTATGGGTGGAAGGCGAAGTATCAAACTTTGTGGCGCCCTCTTCCGGCCACTGGTATTTCTCTTTGAAAGACGGGGACGCCCAGGTGCGCTGCGCCATGTTTCGCAATCGCAACCAGCGTGTCCGCTTCACCCCCGAGAACGGCGACGCTATCCGCCTACGCTGCCGGGTATCACTTTACGAGGGCCGCGGCGAATTCCAGCTCATTGTGGAGCACCTGGAGCATGCTGGCGCAGGTGCGCTGCAAGCTGCCTTCGAGCGACTCAAAGCGAAACTGCAAGCTGAAGGGCTTTTCGACAGCGACCGCAAGCAACCACTACCCACATCAGTCTCCCGGCTGGGCGTGGTGACCTCGCCCACGGGGGCCGCTATTCACGACATTCTGACGGTCCTAAAGCGGCGCTGCCCCGCAATCGAGGTGTACATCCTGCCGGTCGCTGTGCAGGGCGATGAAGCGCCCGCTGAGATTGTCGGCGCTATCGAGCGGGCCAATCGCTGGCAGCAGGAGGGCAAGATCGACCTGGATGCCCTTATCGTCGGCCGCGGCGGCGGTTCTCTTGAAGACCTCTGGGCCTTCAACGAGGAAACCGTGGCGCGGGCCATAGCCGCGAGCGCATTGCCCATAGTCAGTGCTGTCGGCCATGAGGTCGATTTCAGCATTGCCGACCTGGTGGCCGATCACCGCGCAGCCACGCCCTCGGCCGCGGCAGAGATGCTGAGCCCCGACCAGCGCGAGTGGCTGGAGCGCCTGCAAAACATCGAGGTGACACTGGAGCGATTGATTCGCAGGAAACTGGCCGACGCAGCAAAAGAGCTGGAGCACCTGAAACGGCGACTCAAGCACCCCGGAGCTCAGTTGCGGGAGCAGGCCCAGCGACTGGATGACCTGGAACAGCGCCTGATTCTTGCGCAACGCAACCTGTTGCGGCAAAAGCAAGGCGAATTGGCGCTGCTGCAATCGCGACTACTGGCGCAATCGCCGCTGCCGCGCGTTCAGCAGGGCCAGCAACAACTCGCCGGCCTGCAGCAGAGGCTGGAGAGCGCAATGCGACAGCGCCTGGATGCGGCCGGTTCCCGTCTCGCTCACCTGGCACAGATGCTCGATTCACTCAGCCCGCTGGCAACCCTGCAACGCGGCTACGCCATCATTACCGACCAGGAAGGTAAGGTGGTCAGCAACGTGGCGAAGGTCACCCAGGGCGAGCACCTTGAGGCACGCCTGGCTGATGGCCGGCTGGGACTTACTGTGAACACAATAGAGAACGCCGCCCCGGATGAAGGCGGAGAGGCTCCGGACAACTAGGGCTTAATACTTCGCTGGCAGGCGGGTATTGATGATGATGTGACGACCCTCAAAGCGGATGTACTCACCGATGGTCAGATCTTTGAGAATACGAGCCACCATCTCGCGCGAGGCACCCACCCGGTCAGCAATATCCTGCTGGGTCAGTTTCTCAGGGATGTAGAGGGTACCATCGCCACGCTCCTCGGACAGGTCCATGAGCACGTTGGCGACCCGGCCATAGACATCCTGCAGGGCGAGGCTCTTGACGTCTGCCGTCAGCTTGCGGACCCGCTGGGCCAGGTTCTTAACCAGCTGTCGGCCGATATTTGGATGCTCATCGAGCACGCGATTGAAGTCTTCTTTATAGATGATGCAGAAACTGCTTTTCTCGACGGTACGCACTGACGCAGAACGCGTGGAATCGTCGAGCAGGGCCAGCTCACCAAAATAGTCACCGGCACCCTGGGTATTCATGATGAATTCCTTGCCGTTCCTGTCGCTGCAGTACACCTTGACCTTACCGCTCTCGATCACGAACAGTGAATCTGCCGGGTCATTTTCGTGAATGACCACGGTGTTCTTGGGGAATGAACGGCTGGTACTGCTGGCCGCGAGAGCTTCCAGCTCCTCAGCTGACAGCCCCTGAAAAATTTCTACCTGCTGCAACATTGGTGAACCTGTCTCGTGTAAAGCCTAGTCCCTAAAGCTATTGCCACAATAGTAACCCAAAGTTTTGCCTTTGCGCACCCGTGAACGCAAATTCCGCCGAAAATGCATGAGCGAATTAGCAACCAGATGCCGTTTCCCCCGTCTCGTTTGCATCGCTATACTCTAAACCACTAATTCCAAGAAGGATTCACGCCAGCGTGAGCGATACCTCCAGCCAGACGCCCGCCCAATGGAGTGACATGCTGCTCTGGGCCAATGTCGAGCTACGTCAGCAGTACGCAGAGCACCAGGGCACCATCGCCGATGCTGCCAGGGAAGATTTTGCACGGCTGTTTGAAGCAGCCCAGCGGCTGGAGGCGCTACTGGCTGACTGGCGCGAAGGAGAGTCAACACACGATTTGATGAATGTGCTGGCAGCGCTTCGGGGATACTCTGAAATGCTCAGGGAGGACCTGGAAGGTACACCACCGGAACTGGACGACACCCTCGCCAGGCTGCTCAGCGCGGTGCACACCGTCCATACCGGTGAAATGCCTGATGACAAAAAAAGTGATACGGGGAGTCACAAGGCTATCGCCTCAGATCCCGGCTTCATACTGGCCGTGGACGACCTGCGGGAGAATCGTGAATTGGTCGCCCGCTACCTGTCCCGCAGCGGGCACATGGTGGTGACCGCCGCCAGTGGCGAGGAGGCCCTGGTCACCCTGGAAAACTCCGATGTAGATGTCGTATTGCTGGACCTGATGATGCCGGGTATGGATGGTAGAGAGGTACTGCGGCGCATCAAGGATCACCCCGACTGGCGAGCGACACCGGTCATTGTTATCTCGGGCCGACAGGACATGGACGATATCATCGAGTGCATCGAGGCGGGGGCCGATGATTACCTGTTCAAGCCGTTCAACCCGGTGTTGCTGCAAGCCAGGATAAAAGCGGGCATTGAACGCAAGCGCTGGCACGACCGTGAAGAGCAATACCGGCAGCAGCTGGAGCGCAACGAGAAGTTTATCCGGGCCACCTTCGGCCGCTACCTGTCCGATGATATCGTCACTGACATCCTGGAACGCCCGGAAGGACTCGAGCTGGGCGGAGACCTGCGCGAGGTCACCATCATGATGTCTGACATCAGGGGGTTTACCACACTCAGTGAGCAACTGGAGCCGGCACAGGTGGTCAAAATGCTTAATCGCTACCTGGGCGCGATGACTGAAATCATCATGGCTCACAAGGGCACCATCGACGAGTTTATCGGTGACGCGATCCTCGCCGTGTTCGGCGCGCCCCAGCGTACCGACGAGGATGCAGACAATGCCGTGCGCTGCGCGCTGGCGATGCAGGCGGCGATGGCGGAGATAAACCGGCAGAACGCTGACGAGGGTTTGCCCGAAGTCACCACCGGTATCGCGCTGAACACGGGCAAGGTGATTGCCGGCAACATCGGCTCCGAACGGCGCAGCAAGTATGGCTTCGTCGGCCACCCAATGAATGTAACCTCCCGCATCGAGGATCAATCGGCAGGCGGCGAGACCCTGATTTCCGCCAGCACGCTTGAAAAACTCAAGCAGAGCTACCAAATTGGTGAGCCCAGGGAGCTCAAGGTAAAGGGTATCGAGGAAACCGTCGTCATCCATCAGATCGAGGCACTTCCCGGTGACTGATGAGCGGCCCATCCTGTTGGTAGAAGACAATGAGCTGAATCGGGATATGCTCATTCGGCGGTTGAATCGCGCCGGGATCGAGGTCATTCCGGCAGAAAACGGGCAGGAGGCACTCGATAAAATGGTATCCGAGCGTCCCCGGCTGGTACTGATGGACATGAACCTGCCGGTTCTGGACGGCTGGACCGCTTGTCGTAAGGCCAGGGAAGACGAGAGAATCAAGGATATCCCCATCATAGCGCTGACCGCCCACGCAATGGAGGCAGACCGCCTCAATGCACTGGAGGCCGGCTGCGACGACTACGCCACCAAACCGGTCGACTTCCCGGGCCTGCTGATAAAGATCGGGAAGCTCTCCGGCAAATGAGCTTAAGACGCCGATTAACCCTGGCCCTGGTCGCTATTTTGATACTGTTCGCCGCCAATGTCGGGACGCACTTCTGGGGTAGTTTCGCTCGAAGCGAGAGCATGGTCGCCTACCGCAATTCGGTCACTGCGTCACAGCTATCGGCGGAAGTGGAGCAGCTGCTGGACAACCAGCGTCAGCAGACCCTGGTGCTGGCGACACTGCGCGATACCACCGAGGACCAGCTGGACGACGACGAGATCGCCCAGGCCGAAACCGAGGTGGCGGCAATACGAGACGCGATACAACGTCTGGGCAGGCTGAGCCATGATGCCACCGAGGGCTACTTCGAAAAGCTGTCCAGCGCCAGCGACGCGCTGCTCGACGGTTGGCTGGAGTTTTACAGCAACTACAACGACCGCGGCTACCGCAGCGACGTGGACGATCCCCTACCCTACCTGGAAACCAGTCAGCGACTGAAGGAGCTGGAACAACGGCAGGCATTCATCGCCGTGCAGCGCGCCAGCATCATCGACCGGACGATAGCCCTGACCGACCGCATCACCGTAATCGGTTTTATCGCCTCCATCTTCCTGACTGCCACGTTGGGTTTCTTTCTCGTGCGCTATACCAATAAATCCCTGAAGCGGCTGAAGACCGGAACCGAGAGGATCGGTAGCGGCGACCTCAATTTCCGCATCGATAATATGGATGACAAAGGCGAGCTCGGCGATCTCGCCGCCGCCTTCAATGACATGTCAGACAAGCTGCGCAATGCGATTTACGATGTGCGCAGGGCGCGGGATGTCGCCGACGAGGCCAACGCCGCAAAGAGCATTTTCCTGGCCAATGTCAGTCATGAGCTGCGAACGCCGCTCAACGCCATCATCGGTTACAGTGAAATGCTGCGCGACGAGCTGGACGACAACAGGGATGTCGACCGCGAGCAATTCCAGCGGGACCTGGACAAGGTGACCCTGTCCGGGCGACAGCTACTCTCACTGATCAACGATATTCTCGACCTCTCCAAAATCGAGACCGGCAAGATGTCCTTGCACTGCGAAACATTCCAGCCCGGCGAGCTCATCACCCAGGTCTGTGATTCTCTCGCCCCCTTGCTTCGCGACCGGAATAATGCGCTACAACTACCGGATTTCAGCGAGCTTCCCACGTTGTACAACGACCAGGCCAAGTTTCGGCAGATATTCACCAACCTGATGAGCAACGCCTGCAAGTTTACCGAGAACGGATATATCAGCCTGTCTGCGGGGCCGCTGGAAGGACGGGAGGGCTGGTACGAATTTGCCGTGCGCGATACGGGTATCGGGATGGACGAGGAACAACAGCAGCGAGTTTTTGAGGCGTTTGTCCAGGCTGATTCCTCGACCAGTGCCAATTATGGTGGCACCGGGCTGGGACTAGCGATCTGTCGGGAATACTGCGACCTGATGGGAGGCAGTATCAGCGTGCGCAGTGCTCCCGGTGACGGCTCGACATTTACTATCGTCCTCCCCGCTGACCCAGAGTTAGCTCACGCAGGCGCTTGATTGCTTCCTCGCGTTTCTCCAGGTCTTCCTTGAGGGTCGCATTGTTGTTTTCAAGGTCGGCAATATGCCGGTCCAGTACCACGAATGACTCCAGCGACTGGGCCATAATCAGGGTCTTTTCGTGTACCTGCATATCCTCGGTGTAGTCCTGCTTCAACCTGCGATAGCTCTTGCGAGCGGCTTCGGCGTCGTAGAAAGGACTGGAACTGAGCATACTGACATAGGCGATCGCGATAGCTGATTCCCAGTTAGCAGTCTCCGACTTCTCCAGACGCTGATAGCGCTGAAAGTGCTGCACGGCCTCAATATGATCACCCCTGGACAGGGCAGTAAAACCCTTTTCCAAAAAGGTATAGTCCGCAGGTACATCCTCCACGCATGTGCACTGCGATTCTTCGGGCAAATTGAGCGTGAGTTCGGGGACGGGTTCGGGTTCCGCAGGTTCGGTCGAGGTCGGCATCATCTCGCAAGCCTGCAGGAGCAGACCAGCGAAAATCAGCAGGGCAAAGCGCAGTGGCTTGATTGGCAAGGCCGAACTCCCAACACAAACATTAGACCGGGAGTGTAGCACCGAAGCCTTGCGAGCGAGAAGTCAGTGCCCCAGTCTAGGAAAGGACACTCACTCGGGCCGCATATGCGGAAACAGCAGAACATCGCGGATAGAGGGCGAGTCAGTCAACAACATCACCAGGCGATCAATGCCTATACCCTCTCCCGCCGTTGGCGGCATGCCGTACTCCAGCGCCCGGACATAGTCGTGATCGAAATGCATGGCCTCCTCATCACCGGCGTCCTTCTCGGCAACCTGCGCATGAAAGCGTTCCGCCTGGTCCTCAGCGTCATTGAGCTCGGAAAACCCATTGGCCAGCTCACGACCGCCGACGAAGAACTCGAAGCGATCGGTCACGAAAGGATCGCTGTCATTGCGGCGGGCGAGCGGAGACACCTCGGTGGGATAGGCGGTGATGAATGTCGGCTGATCCAGCAGATGTTCCACCGTTTTCTCGAATATCTCGATCTGTACCTTACCCAGCCCCCAGCTGTCTTTCAGCTCGATGCCAAGACGCTTTGCAATCCCCCGAGCCTGGGCATCGTCACCAAGCTCCGCAGCGCTGATATCGTCGTTAAAATGCAAAATGGAATCAAAGACCGACATCCGGGTGAACGGTTGGGAAAAGTCATAGCTGCCGCCCTGGTACTCAACCGTCGTACTACCGAGCACGGTTTGGGTCAGGCCGCGCAACATTTCCTCGGTGAGATCCATGGCGTCCTGGTAGTCGGCGTAGGCCCAATAAAATTCGAGCATGGTGAACTCGGGATTATGTCGGGTGGATAATCCCTCGTTACGGAAACTCCGGTTTATCTCGAAAACCCGCTCGAAGCCCCCCACCGTGAGCCGCTTCAAATAGAGTTCAGGCGCGATGCGCAAGTACATGTCAACATCAAGCGCGTTGTGATGCGTAACGAAGGGCTTGGCCGTAGCACCCCCTGGGATCACCTGCATCATCGGCGTCTCGACTTCCATAAAGTCACGCTGCTGCATGAAATCGCGAATATAGGTGATGATCCTGGAGCGCGTGCGAAAGACTTCCCGTGACTCGGGATTCACAATCAAGTCGACATAACGCTGCCGGTAGCGTAACTCCTGGTCAGCCAGCCCGTGATATTTATCGGGCAACGGTCTCAGCGCCTTGGTCAACAGTCGGGCTTGCTCCATGTTGATATAGAGATCGCCTTTCCCCGACTTGTGGATGGGTCCGGTTGCACAAACGATATCGCCCAGGTCCCAGGTCTTGATTTCAGCCAGGGTCTCCTCATCCAGGCCCTTACGGTTGAGGTAAAGCTGGATCTGGCTGGTATCGTCCTGAATGAGCAAGAAGGCTCCGCGGTTGCGGATCAGGCGGCCCGCGACGGCATACACGGTATTGGCTTCCTCGAGCGTGGCCTTGTCACTGTCTCCGTACCGGCGCTGTAACTCCTGGGCATGAGCAGTACGCCGAAAGTCGTTGGGGAAGGCATTGCGGCGTGAGCGAAGCTCGGCCAGCTTGCCACGCCGCTCGGCAATCAGTTTATTTTCGTCGAGCAGGCCTTCTGGTCCCGCATCAGAGTCAGTCATATTCGTTACCTGTTACAGCCCGCTTTTCAGCGAGGCCTCTATAAACTGGTCGATAGAGCCATCCAGCACTGCCTGCGTATTACTGGTTTCGACACCGGTGCGCAGGTCCTTGATACGAGATGAGTCGAGCACGTAGGAGCGAATCTGGCTACCCCAGCCGATGTCTGCCTTATTGTCTTCCATCGCCTGTTTTTCCTCATTGCGCTTGAGAATCTCCATCTCGTAGAGCTTGGCCCGCAGTAACTTCATGGCGTTATCCCGGTTCTGATGTTGCGAACGCTCGGTCTGGCACTGCACCACAATACCCGATGGGTTGTGAGTGAGGCGAACAGCAGAGTCGGTTTTGTTAACGTGCTGACCACCGGCGCCACTGGCTCGGTAGGTATCGACCCGAAGATCAGCGGGGTTGATCTCTATTTCGATATTGTCATCTATCTCGGGGGCGACGAATACGGAGGCGAACGAGGTATGACGACGATTCCCGGAATCAAAAGGCGACTTGCGTACCAGTCGATGCACGCCGGTCTCGGTCCGCAACCAGCCAAAGGCATACTCGCCCTCAAACTTGATCGTGGCACTCTTGATACCCGCCACATCACCTGCCGATACCTCGATCAACTCGGTCTTGAAGTCGTGTGACTCACCCCAGCGGAGGTACATGCGCAGCATCATTTCTGCCCAATCCTGTGCCTCGGTACCACCCGATCCCGCCTGGATATCGAGAAACGCGTTATTCGCGTCCATCTCTCCGTCAAACATGCGACGGAACTCCAGCTGCTCCAGCTGGCGTACATAGCCGTCTATCTCACCCTGGATCTCAGCGACAGTATCTTCATCATCTTCAGCCGCTGCCATTTCCAGCAGGTCGCTCGAGTCAGCAACGCCAGTATCCAGGGCCTCAATGGTATGCACGATGGCCTCGAGAGAGGCTCTCTCACGACCCAGTTCCTGGGCTCGCGCGGGGTCGTCCGAGACACTGGGCTCGGCCAATTCCAGTTCTACCTCGGCCAGGCGCTCCTTGCGATTGGCGAAGTCAAAGATACCCCCTAAGCACGTCGGTGCGCGCGGTGATGTCCTTGAGGGTCTGTACCAGCGGGTTGATCTCGAGCATGGTCCTGCCAATCCTGTAAAAAGCCGCGCATTTTAACGCAGCCGACCGGTTCAGGGAATGCGGGGCAAGTGGCAATAGTTGACGTACTGCGCGAGGTGGGCGGCTAAGCGAGGTGTTCAATCACCAGTTGCAGCGAACGGCGGCCGCGAAACTCATTCACATCGAGCCGGAACGCCGCCTCCACTTCCTCGCGAGACGCGTCGGGCCATTGGTCCAGGTCGACATTAAATGCGATCGCGTCCACCAGTTCTCCGGTACCTGGCAGCGCCAATACCAGTTTCAGGTGTTTCTCTCCCACCAATCGCTGCTGGACGATATTGAACCGTCCGTCAAACAAAGGCTCGGGAAAGTGCTGGCCCCATGGGCCGGCAAAGCGTAACGTGCTGGCCACCTCCAGGTTGTAATCCGCCGCCTGCAGCTCTCCATCTGAATCAATGACCGCCTGCAAATGAACATCCTCGACGTGGCGGCCGATTTCGTCGACAAATGCCGAGGCAAAATCCTCGTAGGAATCGCGTTCCAGGCTCAATCCTGCCGCCATCGCATGACCCCCAAACTTGGTGACGAGACCGGGATGTCGGGTGGCCACTGCATCGAGAATATCGCGGATATGGATACCTGGGATTGAACGGGCCGAGCCCTTGATCTGCCCGTCCTCGGCGTTGGCAAATGCGATGGTTGGCCGGTGCAGCCGATCTTTTATCCGCGACGCCAGAATACCCACCACCCCCTGGTGCCAGCCCGGATCATAGAGCGTAATACCAGGCGGGGGCTCGCCCGCCGTGTCCAGGGGAAGCTCATCCAGCAAGGACAGCGCCTCCGACTGCATGTCTTTCTCGATCACCCGCCGATCCTGGTTGAACTGGTGCAGCTGCTGCGCCAACGGCCGCGCGGCATGGTTGTCAGGGCTCAACAAACATTCGATACCTATGGACATATCGTCCAGCCGCCCCGCGGCGTTGAGTCTCGGGCCCACGGCAAAACCGAGGTCGGAGGCAACCAGAGCGTCGGGGTTTCGGCCAGCAACCTCCAGCAGTGCACTGATCCCCGGGCGCGCATGACCCGCCCTGATACGCTGCAGCCCACCTGCAACGAGTATCCTGTTATTGCGATCGAGCGAGACCACGTCGGCGACGGTCCCCAGGGCGACGAGATCCAGGTACTGGGCGAGGTTGGGCTCGGCGATTGATTGGGACTCAAACCAACCCCGTCGACGAAGCTCTGCGCGCAGCGCCAGCATGATGTAGAAGATCACACCCACGCCGGCGAGGTTCTTACTCGGAAAGTCACAACCGGGTTGATTTGGATTGACGATCACCTCTGCCTCCGGCAGCACCCTGCCGGCAAGGTGATGATCGGTAACCAGCGTTCGGATGCCAGCCGCCGAAGCAGCGTCAACCCCTTCAACGCTGGAAATACCGTTATCTACCGTGATGATAATGTCTGGCTCTTCGCGGGCCGCCAGCGCCACGATCTCAGGGGTCAAGCCGTATCCATATTCAAACCGGTTGGGCACCAGGTACCCCACCCGGGTCGACCCCATCGCCCGCAAAGCGCTCACTACAAGCGCGGTGCTGGTGGCGCCATCGGCATCAAAATCACCCACCACTGTGATTTTCTGGTTCTCGGCCAGTGCGTCTGCCAGAAAAGCCGCGGCAGTGTCGGCATGCAACAGGGATGAAGGGGGAACGAGTTGGCCCAGGCCGAGATCAAGCTCATCGGGTGAGCGGACGCCACGACCGCGATATACCCTTGCCAGCAAGGGGTGCAAGCCAGAGTCCACCAGAGGCGAGATACCTTCTTCGGTGCCCGGTTCCCGCCTGCGGATGACCTTATTCATCCGCGCGATCAGGCGTTGATGTGGCCAGCCATGAACTGTTGCACGGCAGGCAACTCGTTAGGTAGTACCTCAAACCGCTCGGTTCTGTCGAACAAATCTTTCAGGTGCAGCGGCAAAGCGGGCTCACAATCTACGCCGGCACTGCGCACTGCAGCGGGGAATTTGGCGGGGTGAGCCGTGGCCAGGGTGATAACGGGCAATTCAGCGGGCAGGCCGGCCTCGAGTGCCGCCTTGACCCCAATAGCCGTATGGGGATCGAGCAGGTATTCGCAGGTTTGCCAGGTGCTGGCTATCTGCTCCTCGGTCTCCCGGTCCGATACACACTGGCTGCTGAAAAGAGCACGGGCGCTGGCCATCGCCTGCTCGGAGAAGGCGATATCGCCCTCGTCGAAGCGGTGCATTAGGTCGGCAATGGCAGCTCCGTCGCGCTCATAAAGGTCGAACAGTAGCCGCTCAAAATTGCTGGACACCGTGATGTCCATACTGGGTGACAAACTCTGCTCCAGTGGCTGGCGACCGTAGGTACTGGTGGTCATAACGCGGTGCAGGACATCGTTTCTATTGGTCGCGATGATCAGTCGCTCGATAGGCAGGCCCATCTGCTTGGCCAGGTAGCCGGCAAAGATATCGCCGAAGTTACCTGTTGGAACCGAGAAGGCCACCGGGCGCGCTGGTGAACCCAGGGCCACGGCCGCGTAAAAATAATAGACGATCTGAGCCATGATCCGCGCCCAATTGATCGAGTTCACCGCTACCAGTCTACGGTCTTCCGGCAGGAAACTGCGATCGGCAAAGCTCGCCTTGACCATGGCCTGACAGTCATCAAAGTTCCCTTCAACCGCCAGGTTGTGAATCCCGGCACCTTCAACCGTGGTCATCTGGCGGCGCTGGACTTCGGAAACTCGCTGGTGCGGGTGGAGGATAAATATGTCGATATTCTTACAGCGCTTGCAGCCCTCAATAGCGGCGGAGCCGGTATCACCCGAGGTGGCACCCATAATCACCACCTTCTGGTGCTTGCGCTCCAGGACATAGTCCAACAAGCGCCCGAGCAACTGCAGGGCAAAGTCCTTGAACGCCAGGGTTGGACCATGAAACAACTCCATGACCCACTGGTTGTTAGCCAGTTGCACCATGGGTGCCACAGCGTCGTGACGAAATTCTGCATAGGTCTCTTCGATCAGGACCTCCAGGTCCTTGTCGGGTATACAACCGGCCACGAAGGGACTGATGATCCGCTGCGCCAACTGGGGGTAGCTGAGCGCAGCCATATCGGCTATTTCAGCCGCACTGAATGTCGGCAGGGATTCTGGCACGTACAGACCACCGTCAGCGGCAAGTCCCGTCAACAGGACTTGCTCGAAATCGAGGGCGGGCGCATTGCCGCGAGTGCTGATGTATTTCACGAGAAGCTACCTGTCATCCATCAAGAGTTTCAACCCGAATTCGGGCGATACTGCCCTTTATCGTCGGCAGTGCTTCGATAGCGCCAACGGCCATTTCCAGATCGCCCTGGGCAGCCACATTGGTAATCACAATGACCGTTACCCGGGTTTGACCGGCTGCGGGCGCCTTCTGAATCAACGCTTCAATGCTGATACCGCGCTCCCCGAACAGACTGGCGACCTGGGACATGACGCCGGGCTTATCCTCGGCTTCCAGGCGCAGGTACCATGCCGTTTGGACGTCTGCCATGGGTACGATAGGCAACTGCCTGACCTGCTCCGAGGCTACGCCCAGTGCTGGCACCCGGCAAACCTGCCCTGCGCTGAGATCACGCGCGAGGTCCACTATGTCGGCCACCACGGCTGACGCGGTCGGCTCGGCACCCGCCCCAGCACCGTAATACAATGTGGGGCCAACCGCGTCGCCCTCCACAAGAACCGCGTTCATTACCCCATCAACGTTGGCCAGCAAACGCTGCTCCGGCACGAGTGTCGGGTGCACACGTAACTCCACACCCTTGTCTCCCTGTTTGGCAACACCCAGATGCTTGATGCGGTAGCCCAGTTCCTGGGCGTAATCCAGGTCCTTTGGGGTAATGGCGGTGATGCCCTCGGCGTAGACGGCATCGAATTCGAGTGGAATACCGAATGCCAGCGAGGCCAGAATGACCAGCTTATGGGCTGCATCTATGCCCTCTACGTCAAAGGTGGGATCTGCCTCGGCATAACCCAGAGCCTGGGCTTCGGCCAGCACGTCGGCAAATTCCCTGCCCTTGTCTCGCATTTCAGTGAGGATGAAGTTGCCGGTGCCATTAATAATGCCCGCCAGCCATTCAATGCGGTTGCCCGCCAGACCCTCGCGCAAAGACTTGATAATAGGGATGCCGCCGGCCACCGCGGCCTCGTAACGCAGCGCAACGCCATACTCCGCGGCGAGCGGGAATAGGTCATTGCCAAACTCCGCTATCAGCGCCTTATTGGCAGTCACCACGTGCTTGCCGTTACGAATCGCTTCTTCGATCAACTCGCGGGCAACCGTGGTCCCACCGATCAACTCGACCACAATATCGACGTCGGGGTCCCGAACCACCTCAAAAATATCGCGGCTGACACGGGTGGCACCCAGGTCGCAGTTGGGATTATCTCGCCGGGCGCCAACGTGAGTAACGGCCAGTGGCGCCTGGGCTCGCCCATCGACCAGGACCTGGTTACGCTTGAGGACATTGAATGTGCCACCACCCACGGTGCCAAGCCCGCAAATTCCGATATTGACCGTTTTCATCAGGATTCCGTTACTGTCTCTGCGGTGGCCACCGGGGCATGACCGTCTTTCTTCATCATGCGCTTGATGTTGCGAATTGCCTGGCGGGTGCGATGCTCATTTTCAATCAGGCCAAAGCGCACATAGCCCTCGCCGTATTCCCCAAAGCCCACGCCAGGAGATACCGCCACCTTGGCCTCCTCCAACAACTTCTTGCTGAATTCGAGCGAGCCCATCTCGCGATAGGGCTCTGGCAGCCGGGCCCAGACAAACATCGTCGCGCGAGGCGGCTCCACCGGCCAACCTGCCGCGTTAAGGCCACCGCAAAGGACATCTCGGCGGGACTTGTACATGGCATTGATCTCACTGACACAGGCCTGGTCGCCTTCCAGGGCGGCGATGGCAGCAACCTGTATGGGTGTAAACATGCCGTAGTCCAGATAGGATTTCATGCGACCAAGCGCGCCGACCAGCTCACGGTTGCCACAGCAAAAGCCTACCCGCCATCCCGGCATGTTGTAACTCTTGGACATGGAGAAAAACTCTACTGCAACGTCGCGCGCGCCCGGCACCTGCAGGATCGAAGGCGCAACATAACCGTCGTAACACAGGTCGGCGTAGGCGAGGTCCTGTACAACCCAGATACCGTGCTCCCGCGCTATAGCCACCACTTTCTCGAAGAATTCCAGGTCAACACAATGTGCGGTCGGATTGGATGGAAAGTTCAGTACCAGCATTTTGGGTTTGGGCCAGGTGTTGCGTATTGCGCTGTCCAACTCGCCAAAGAAATCGATATCCTCGCCCATGGGTACATGCCGGATATCCGCCCCCGAGATCACAAAACCATAAGGGTGGATCGGATAGGACGGGTTGGGCACCAGGATTGCGTCACCGGGCCCGGTCGTTGCCAGTGCCAGGTGCGCCAGCCCCTCTTTGGACCCCAGCGTAACGATAGCCTCTGATGTCGGATCCAGGTCGACGTCATAGCGCCTCTGATACCAATCGCAGATGGCTTTACGCAGACGCGGAATACCCTTCGATTGGGAATAGCGGTGTGTATCGCCACGCTTCGCCGTCTCGACCAGCTTATCGACGATATGGCCTGGGGTCGGCTGATCCGGGTTGCCCATGCCAAAATCGATAATGTCTTCACCCGCCGCCCTCGCCTCTTGCTTGAGCTCGCCAATGATGTTGAATACATAGGGAGGAAGGCGCTGGATGCGCTGAAACTTGTCGTCCACGTCACTAAATCCGGGTAGCTGCCAAATGCCGGCAGATTGGCAAAAAAAGGGGGAAAACAGTACTGAGTCAGCCCCACGCTGTCAACGCAACGGGGGCCGGAAAGGAATTATTGACGAACTACTTCAGTCCCAGGGTGGCTATCAGGTCATCTGCTGACTGATAGCCCGGAATCATCTGCCCTGATTCGGTCACAATCGCTGGCGTTCCACGTACGCCAACCTTGCCACCTAACTCATATTGAGCGGCCACGGGGTTGTCAGCGCAGGAGTTCTCTTCAACCGTTTCGCGATTTTTCAGTCGGGTCAGTGTGCCCTGGCGATCATCGGCGCACCAGGCGCTCGCCAACTGACGGTAACTCTCGGAGCCCACACCGGATCGAGGATAGGCAAGATAGCGTACCTCAACCCCGCGTTTGTTGAGCTCAGGCACTTCCTGGTGGAGTTTCTGGCAGTAGTAGCACGAGGTATCGGTAAATACCGTTACGTACGCCCGGGTCTCGCCTTCCGGGGAAAACACGATCATATCTTCACTGGCGACAGAGTCGATCAGCGCCAGCCGGTCACCGTCCCGGCTGCGCTCGGTGACATTCACCAGTGAATCGCCGGCTACCGAATACAGGTCACCCACTATAAAGTAGCTGCCGGTGGCATTGGCGTAGACCAGCGGCCCATTGACAAATTGCACCGCGTACAAACCCGGAATTTCACTCGCTGCAACCGAGTCGACGGCGAGATTCATGCTGGGTATGGCCAGGTTTTTGCGCAGTTGCTCTTCAACGGCTTTGTCTACCGGCTCCGCCGCGAATACCGCAAGGCTGAACAGTAATCCTGTCAGCGCAGCGCCAAAAAATTTCCCAGTCATGTTATTTCCTCTTTCGCTCGATATTCGCATGCCCTTATTGGAGCCATGGCACGCAAGTAAGTTCCCTTGTGGTTCAGCCGCGCGGATGGTGCTCTGCATGCAGTTCCTGCATGCGCTGTTTAGCGACGTGGGTATAAATCTGCGTCGTGGTCAGGTCGCTATGCCCCAGCAGCATCTGCACTACCCTAAGGTCGGCCCCGTGATTCAAAAGGTGCGTTGCGAAGGCATGACGCAGTGTGTGCGGCGACAGCGCTTTCTTGATCTCAGCCCTCTCGGCGTAGATTTTAATACGATACCAGAAGGTCTGGCGAGTCATCTCTTTACCGCGCCGGCTCGGAAAGACAATATCGGAGGGTACACCCTTTAGCAGCTCGGTCCGCGGTCCCGCCAGGTAACGTTGCAACCAGGCCAGCGCTTCCTCGCCCATCGGCACCAGCCTTTCCTTGCTGCCCTTGCCGAATACCCTGACCACCCCCTGGTTAATACTTATCTGCGATAATCGCAAACTGGTCAGCTCCGTGACCCGCAGGCCGCACGCGTAAAGCAGTTCCAACATGCTACGGTCGCGAAACTCCAGCGGTATGTCCAGGTCAGGTGCTTCCAACAGCTTATCAACATCGGCTTCCGACAGGGATTTTGGTAACGGCCGGCCCAGTTTCGGGCTGTCTACGTCAAGCGTCGGGTCGACCGTGATGCGCCCTTCCCGCAACAGGAAGTGGTAAAACCCCCGGGCGCATGACATGAAACGTGCGGTTGAACGCTGGCTCTGGCCCTGCTTCAGGCGCGCGCCAAGATACGATTGGAGATCACTTCGGTCGGCGCGCACCACCGTGGATTGGCGGTTACTTACCAGCCAACCATGGTATTGGCGCAGATCGCGGCGATAGGAGCTCAGGGTGTTATCGGACAAGCCTTTCTCCATCCACATCGCGTCGATGTATCGCTCTATTTCAGGATGTTCGGGCAGGCTGTCAGGCATGGACCACCACTATACAGAAACCAGAGACACAAAAAAGCGGCCCGCAGGCCGCTTTCGCTGGTGCCGTTTTAACGCCTAGTTGGCGAGTTTCTCCTTGATGCGGGCAGCTCGGCCGGAGAGGTCACGCAGGTAGTACAGCTTGGCCTGGCGAACGTCGCCGCGACGCTTGACCTGGATGCTGTCAACCAACTTGCTGTAGACCTGGAATGTACGCTCGACACCTACGCCATGAGAAATCTTGCGCACGGTAAAGGCACTGTTCAGTCCACGATTACGCTTACCAATCACCACGCCCTCAAAGGCCTGCAGACGCTCCCGGTTGCCTTCCTTCACTTTCACCTGAACGACCACGGTATCACCGGGACCGAACTCGGGCAGTTCCTTTTCCATTTGCTCAGCGTCAAGCTGGGAAATAATGTTGTTGGTGCTCATGGTGCGCTCCTGTTGTGTTCCATTCGTAGCTTCACAGCTAGCGATCTAGTGTCAGTCCGTGTTCGCGGCAGTAGGCCGCCAACAATTCAACTTCTTCGGGAGTCATCTCCCGTCCTTCCAGCAGGTCGGGTCGTCTCTCAAGGGTACGACCCAATGACTGCTGCAGGCGCCAGCGACGAATCTTCTCGTGATCGCCGCTGAGTAATACTTCCGGTACCTTCTGTCCCGCATACTCCTCGGGTCGAGTGTAATGCGGACAATCCAGCAACCCATCGGCATAGGAATCCTCCTGCGCCGATAATTCATGGCCCAACGCGCCCGGCACTTGCCTGGTCACCGCGTCAATGACCACCATAGCAGCCAGCTCGCCGCCGCTCAGTACGTAGTCACCAATGGACAATTCCTCGTCCACTTCGGTCGCTATGAGGCGCTCATCTACACCTTCATAGCGGCCTGCGACCAATACCAGGGCGGGCTCATCGGCCAGCGACAGCGTCATGTCGTGGTCCAGGCGCCTGCCCTGCGGTGACAGGTAAACCACTTTGGCCTCGCTGCCTACCACTTCCTTCGCCGCCGCTATCGCCTGCTGCAAAGGATCAATCTTCATCAACATCCCTGGGCCACCGCCGTAGGGCCTGTCGTCAACGGTCCGATGTTTATCGACCGTGTAATCGCGCGGGTTCAAGTGATGCAAACTCACCAGTCCCTGCTCAACCGCGCGACCGGTCACACCGTGGTCGCTGACAGCCGCGAACATTTCCGGAAACAGGCTCACCAGCGCAATCTGCATTGTGTCCTGCTCCGATCCTCGCGCTAGATTCCTAAGCGTCCAGGAACCAGTTGACCTCTAATGTGCCCGCTTCAAGGTCTACCCTGGTCACTACGTCTCCAGGCACATATGGAATCAGTCTCTCCCGGTCGTCCAGGCTGCCTTCGCAAGCCTTGACCACCAACACATCGTTGGCGCCGGTTTCAATCAGGTAGTCGACTGTTCCCAGTAACTCCCGTTTTTGCTCTTCCTGGCACCACACCTGCAAACCCTGCAGTTGCCGCCAGTAGTATTCTCCCTGCGCAAGCGGCGGCAGCATACTGGACTCTACGGCGACCTCCAGTCCCTTGAAAGTCTCCGCCAGGTCGCGGTCATCAACGCCCTCTATGTGGGCGATCAGGCCTTTGCCGTGGCGCTTGCCAGTGCTAAACGTAATCGGCTCCAGGGTACCCCTGCGCCGCAACATCCAGCTATCGAAGCCGAGGAAGTTCTCCAGGGGCTCCGTGTATGAGTGAATTTTGACCCAGCCCTTTATTCCGTAGCTGCCGGTAATTTTTCCGGCCACCAGGTACTCACTGGCATCGGGGCTACTCATAAACCCGTATCAGATCAGGCCGCTGCAGCGTCCTTAACCAGCTTGGCAACGCGAGGGGACAACTGTGCGCCCTGGCCCTGCCAGTACTCGATGCGATCTGCTTCCACGCGCAGGCGTTCTTCCTGGCCACGGGCACAGGGATTGAAGAAGCCAACACGCTCGATAAAGCGGCCATCGCGCGCCTTGCGGCTGTCAGTCACGGTCAAGTGGTAAAACGGGCGCTTCTTGGCACCACCACGAGATAGTCGAATTGTTACCATTTTCGCTAAATGCCTGAAAATTAGGTGGCATCTGCGGCGAACTCGCCGGATTTCCCACGACAAAATCCGACCTGTAGGCCGGAAAGGTGGCGTATCATACGGAAATTACCCGAGCTTTTAAACCCCAGAATCGGAATTTTTTTAATGAATTCCGCACGTTAGCGAACACGCGGATCGCGCAGCTTACAGCCCTGCTGAGCTGCCGCCAGGCTCTTACTGAAATGGCATCCCGCCGCCGGGGCCGCCCATGCCACCGCCACCGGGTGGCATCATTCCGCCAAGGCCGCGCATCATCTTTTGCATGCCACCGCCCTTCATTTTCTTCATCATCTTCTGCATCTGCTTGTGCTGCTTTAGCAAACGATTCAGGTCCTGCACCTGGGTGCCCGAGCCCTGCGTAATCCGGCGCTTCCGGGAGCCCGCGATCAATTCCGGCTTGCGCCGCTCTGCCGGGGTCATGGAATTAATCATGGCCTCCATACGAGCGAACATTTTGGTATCCAGATTCTGTTGGGCCATTTGCGCCATGTTGCCCATACCCGGCAATTTGTCGAGCATGCCGGTAATTCCACCCATATTGTTCATCTGCTGCAGCTGATCTCGAAAGTCCTCTAAATCGAAGCGCTGGCCCTTCTTGACCTTCTTGGCCAGGCGCTCCGCCTTGGCCTTATCAACTTTCTGCTCCGCCTCCTCGATGAGCGACATAACATCGCCCATTCCCAGGATGCGCGAGGCCAGGCGATCCGGGTGAAAGGGATCCAGGGCAGCGGTCTTTTCCCCCACACCAAGGAACTTGATAGGTTTGCCGGTAATTGAGCGCACCGACAACGCGGCACCGCCACGGGTATCGGCGTCAACCTTGGTCAGTATCACGCCGGTCAGCGGCAGTGCCTCGCCAAATGCCTTGGCCGTATTGGCGGCATCCTGACCGGTCATGGCGTCAACCACAAACAGCGTTTCGACAGGCTTCAGCACGCCGTGCAAGGCGGCGATTTCGGCCATCATCGGCTCATCCACCGCGAGGCGACCCGCCGTATCGACTATCAGCACATCACTGAACTTAATCCGCGCATGGTCCAGTGCCGCCTGCACAATCTCTACCGGCTTCTGCTCGGCATCACTGGGGAAAAAATCCGCGCCCACTTCGCCAGCGAGGGTCTGCAGCTGCTTGATAGCTGCTGGCCGGTACACGTCGGCACTCACCACGGTGACCGATTTTTTCTCACGCTCTTTGAGGTACCTGGCGAGCTTCGCGACCGACGTGGTTTTACCGGCGCCTTGCAGCCCGGCCATCATGATCACAGCCGGCGGCTGGGTTGCCAGATTCAGGGACTCATTGGCGACGCCCATGACCGACTCTAGTTCCGCCTGGACGATCTTGAGGAAAGCCTGCCCCGGACTCAGGCTCTTCATCACCTCCTGGCCCAGCGCCCGCTGCTTCACGGCCTCTACAAAGTCCTTGACCACGGGCAGTGCAACGTCGGCCTCCAACAAGGCCATGCGAACCTCGCGCAGGGTTTCCTGGATGTTCTCCTCCGTCAGACGCGCTTTTCCGGTAACGGAACGCAGGCTGGAGGACAGGCGATCTGACAGACTCTGGAACATTGGGCAACTCTCGGTGAGGCGGTAACGCTATTGATTATTCAGGGACAAGCCGGTACAAGGTAGCGAAGTATACGCCACCCGGGCCCATCCCCAAAACCAATGTCGATCGCCTTCCTCGCCGTCATCTCCGCGCTACTCTACCTGGCCGCGAGTGGCATCCAGTTGCTGACTATCAGTCAGCGACGCGGTGAGACCAGTCGAACGGTAATTGGCCTGGGGCTTGCGGCACTGCTGGGACACGCTGTGGTCGCCCACTCGGCCGTTTTTGGCGGTGATGGCGTTGACCTCGGGTTTTATAAAGTCTCCGCGCTGATTTTCCTGCTGGTTAATGTCGCCTGCGTGGTCTCCCTGGTGCGTAGACCCCTGCAAAACCTGCTGGTGCTGTTGTTTCCTCTGTCCGCGCTCTCGGTATTGGTCTCCACTTTTGGCCCTTCTACCAGCACCCCAACTGAAAGCGGCATGGGGATAGGCATGAGCGTGCATATCGGTAGCTCCATACTCGCCTACGCGGTGCTGACGCTGGCCGCCATTCAATCAGCGGTCGTGGCCCTGCAAGATCACCAGCTACGGCATAAACATACCCGCGGGATCATCCAGGTTTTGCCACCCCTGCAGTTAATGGAAACGATGCTGTTCGAGCTGCTGTGGGTTGGGGTACTCATGCTGACCCTGGCCATTGTCTCTGGCGCCCTGTTTATCGAGGATATTTTCGCCCAGCATCTCGTGCACAAGACCGTACTGACCATGATCGCCTGGGCCCTATTCTCCCTGCTGTTGTGGGGTCACTACCAGCTTGGCTGGCGAAGCCAGACGGCAGTTCGGCTGACCCTCGCTGGATTTGCGTTACTGATGCTGGCCTTCTTCGGCTCCAAACTGGTTCTGGAACTGGTACTTCAGCGCGCCTGAAATGGCTGAATTACACCCCTCAACAGCACTTGCCGGCAACGCCCTTTTTCTTCAAGATGGCCGTTCTGCCACCGCACAGGAACGACATCCGATTTGAACGAGGCACCGCTGGGTCTCTTATTCTCGGTTCTGGCTGCTCTGATTTTCATGTCCGCTTTTTTCTCCAGTTCGGAGACGGGCATGATGTCCCTCAACCGTTACCGGTTGAAGCACCTGAGAAAAAATAAACATCGCGGGGCGAGGCGTGCCAGCAAGCTGCTCGATCGTCCCGATCGTCTGATAGGCCTGATCCTGATTGGCAACAACCTGGTTAATATTGCCGCGTCTGCCATCGCTACGGTTATCGCCATTCGCCTGTGGGGTGACGCCGGGATAGTCATTGCAACCATAGCACTGACCCTGGTCATCCTTATTTTTGCCGAGATAACACCCAAGACAATCGCGGCACTGTACCCGGAGAAAATCGCGTTTCCTGCCAGCGTCATTCTGTGGCCCCTGCTGAAGCTGCTCTACCCTATCGTGGTAGGCGTAAACGGTATTACCAATGGCTTGCTCAGATTGCTTGGTTTTGACCCCGCCAAGGGCAATGACGAAAGCGTGTCGTCAGAAGAGCTGCGAACCATCGTTACCGAGGCGGGCCAACTCATACCGACACAACACCGCGGCATGTTGCTCAATATTCTCGATCTCGAGGAAGTGGAAGTTGACGACATCATGGTGCCGCGGTCGGAGGTCTACGGTATTGACCTGGATGATGATGACGACGACATCATGCATTGCCTGCAGAACAGTTCCCACACACTGCTACCGGTGTGGCGCGAGGATATCGATAACATACTCGGCATCCTGCATATGCGAAGCCTGAGCAGGGTCATCGATCAACAGGGTCTGGACCGCGCAGCCCTTGAGCGCGAGATGGACAAGCCCTATTTCATTCCAGAAAGCACACCGCTGCATACGCAGTTGTTGAACTTCCAGAACAAGAAACTGCGCATGGGGATTGTGGTGGATGAGTACGGCCAGGTAATGGGCTTGGTCGCCCTGGAAGATATCCTGGAAGAAATTGTGGGCGAGTTCACTTCCAATCTGCAGGACCCCATGGACAACATTTATCCGCAGCGAGATGGCAGTTACATCATCGCGGGTACGGCCAACGTGCGCGAGGTGAATCGCCACCTGCAATGGGAGCTGCCCACCGATGGGCCAAAGACCCTAAGCGGCCTGATTCTCGAGTATCTTGAGTCTTTTCCAGACGCTAACGCAGGCTTGATCATCGACGGCTATCGCCTGGAGATACTCGAGTTGGCCGGCAACGTGGTACAGGCCGTCAAGGCGCGGCCGCGTGTCGCGGACTAGCTCAGTCGGATCGGGTTGGAGGCCAGCAGGCGCTCTTTCGCCCTGTCGAGTATAGCGCGCTTCTCCTGCGCACTTGCCATAAACCAGTCGGTAATCTCTTCAGCACTGCGATAGCAACCCTGGCAGGTATCCTGTTCATCCAGCACGCATATTGAAATACACGGCGACTTGGGCTCGTCGTCGTTCAAGATTGTTCCACCAGAGATTCCATAAACCGGCGCGCGTTACCAACGTAATGATCGGCGTTGTGGCCGAGCGCCAACTGCTGTTCTTCGCTGAGAGTCGTTTTGATTTTCGCGGGAGAACCCAGCACAAGACTCCCGTCGGGAATTTCCATACCCTCTGTTACCAGAGCATTGGCACCAATCAGGCAACCGCGTCCGACCCGGGCACCGTTCAGGACCACCGCATTTATGCCAACCAGGCTGCCATCTCCGATGGTGCAACCGTGCAACATGGCATTGTGTCCCACTGTGACGTTTTTTCCCACGGTTAATGGGAAGCCGGGGTCTGCATGCATGACAGTACCATCCTGAATGTTACTGCCTGCACCAACCTCGATGCGCTCGACGTCGCCTCGAAGTACGCAACTGAACCACACGCTGGCATTTTCATGCAGCGTAACCTGGCCGATCACAGCCGCATTGGGTGCTATGAACTGCCCCTCCCCGACAAGGGTAACGCTATGCTCGCCCAGCGTGTACTTCATGGTTTTTCCTTCCAGTTACGTTTTAAATCCAAGCCGGCATCGTAAGCCACGTTGGCCAACTGTGCCAGCACTGCCGCAGTTACGCCCCAAATATTGTCATCGCCCACCTGGTAGTGCGGGACCATGCGGGTATTCTCACCATCCGACATCTGTTCCAGCCGAAAGATCTCCCCATCGGCAAATGTAGACAGTGACGTCATGAACAAGCTGTCAAACTCGCCCTCGTCCATGACCAGCTCAATACCCACGGGTATTTGCGCGATACACGGATGCACTTCGAAGCCGTAACGGGTGAACAAAGGCTGGAGCTCTCCGAGCGGATGGACTTGCCCTTCCCGAATACCCACTTCTTCCATTGCTTCTCGCTTGGCCGTCACCCAGGGACTGGCGTCTTCCGGTTCGCGCTTGCCGCCCGGGAAGGCAATTTCGCCCGGGTGCAGTGCCAGATGACTGGCCCTGCGGCCCAGTAGCACCTTAGGTTCCGGTTCGGCTGTCAGCGCAACCAATACAGCGGCCTGACGGGCTGGCGATTCATCCCAGGCGAGCCCATCTAGCGGCAGGACACGGGCAACAGCAGCCAGGATATCGCTTTGCAGCATGTCAGGCAGGGAATTCCGACAGGGTCGCGACGACGTCCCAGGCCGGTTCTTCGTAGGGATGTGCGGCTTTCAGCGCGTCTATAGCAGCACTGATACAGTCGGGATGACAAACCATCTCAACTTTGTATTCCTCCACCCTTTCCAATTGGCCCGCCGTCCCAATATGCGGGTCGCTATCGGCACCGGGTAAAAACTGGCCCTCGCCTGCAACCTGCCAACTACAACGCTGGTAACCACCCAGGCTGCCTGCCCCGGCCTCAAAAAGCGCGTCCTTTACCAACTCCAGGTGGCTGGCCGGTACATAGAAGTTGATTCGATACACTCACACACCTCTCGCCTGGCCGGCATAGAAGCTTGCCGCAAACTGATCAAGCTCGCCCCGCTCTATCGCCTGGCGAATACCCAGCATGTGCTGCTGGTAGAAGTGCAGGTTATGCAGCGTGTTCAATTGGGAGCCGAGGATTTCATTACACTTGTCCAGGTGATGCAAATAGGCGCGACTGAAATTCTCGCAGGTGTAACAGCTGCACTCTTCATCAAGTGGCAGAGTACTGGTCTTGTGGCGGGCGTTGCGCAACTTGAGTTGTCCGCGGGACGTGAAAATATTGCCGTTGCGCGCATTGCGGGTTGGCATGACACAGTCGAACATGTCTACGCCGCGACGGACACCCTCGAGAATATCAGCGGGCGTGCCGACACCCATGAGATAGCGTGGTTTATTCTCTGGTAGCTGCGGCTGCATAACATCCAGAACCGCGAGCATTTCCGCCTTGGGCTCACCCACCGACAATCCGCCAATAGCATAGCCGTCAAAACCGATGTCGGTGAGGCCCGCGAGTGATTCACCGCGTAAATGCTCATACATTCCGCCCTGAATTATCCCGAACAACGCTGCAACACTGTCGCCGTGCGCCGCCTTGCTCCGCTGTGCCCAGCGCAGCGACAGTTCCATGGAATCGCGGGCCTGCTCTTCTGTGGCGGGATACGGTGTGCACTCGTCAAATATCATGACAATATCACTGCCCAGGCTGCGCTGTATCGCCATTGATGTCTCGGGGTCCAGAAACACTTTGGCACCATCCACCGGCGACTGAAACTTGACACCTTCCTCGGTGATTTTGCGCATATCTCCCAGGCTGAACACCTGGAAGCCGCCAGAGTCTGTAAGAATCGGGCCCTGCCATCCCATGAAATCGTGAAGGTCACCGTGCTGCTCTATTATCGCTGTCCCCGGGCGCAACCAGAGGTGAAAGGTGTTGCCCAGAACGATCTCTGCACCGATTTCCTGGATATCCCTCGGCAACATGCCTTTTACAGTGCCGTAAGTGCCTACCGGCATAAAAGCAGGCGTCTGGACCGTACCGCGGGGAAATGCCAAGCTGCCACGGCGGGCGTTACCATCCGTCGCGGAAACGTTAAAGGCCATATGGCATTGCTGGGTCAAGAGCGCTCCAGGGCATCAATCGCTGCGGTAATAAACATGGCATCCCCGTAACTGAAGAACCGATAGCCCTCAGCCACGGCCTGCTGATAAGCCGCCATTATATGCGCCTTACCGGCGAAAGCGCTGACCAGCATCAGCAGCGTTGATTCGGGTAGATGAAAGTTGGTTACCAGCGCATCCACCGCTTTGAATCGATAACCCGGATAAATGAAAATATCCGTATCGCCCGTGAAGGGCTGGACTGTTCCGGTGGCGGCACTGGCTGTTTCCAGCGATCGGACGGCAGTTGTTCCCACCGCGATCACCCTTCCCCCCCGTGCTCGCGCCGCGCGGACTGCTTCGCAGACCGACTCATTCACCTCCGCGTACTCGGAGTGCATGATGTGGTGGGTGATGTCGTCAGCGCGCACCGGCTGGAATGTCCCGGCGCCGACATGCAGTGTCACATGAGCTGTCCCAACCCCCTTTTCCCGTAACTTGTCGAGGAGATCATCTGTAAAGTGCAGGCCCGCAGTGGGAGCCGCTACAGCGCCCTCGCGACGGGCATACACCGTTTGGTAACGCTCCTGGTCAGCAAGCTCGTCCTCACGCTGGATATAAGGCGGCAATGGCATATGACCGATATCCGACAGGATTTCGCTCACAGATATTGCGCCGTCGGCGGCCAGGCAAAAAAATTCTCCTTCTCGGCCTGTCACCCTGAGGCTGTGTTGGCCCGTGGGCCCACCCTCATGGCGACTGAGCAGAATACGTGTGCCCGGCTTGGGTGACTTTGAACTTCGGACATGCCCGAGGGCCGTATTGTCCCCTGTGACGCGCTCAACGAGAATCTCTACCTTGCCACCACTTTCCTTGCGCCCCCACAATCGCGCCGGGATAACCCGCGTATCATTAAAAACCAGTAGATCGCCAGCCGATACCTGATCAAGCAGATCGGGAAAAAGAGCATGAGTAACCTTTCCGCCGGTGCCTTCGAGGCACAACAAGCGGCTAGCTGATCGCTCTTTCAGCGGGTGCTGGGCTATCAGCTCCTGGGGAAGCTCGTAGTGGAAGTCGGTGCGCTTCATAGTGTCAAAAAAGCCGGCGCTGGGCCGGCTTTACTGGAACGAGACAGGACTACTTGTCCTTGTCTTCACCCTCTTCCTCAGCGGGGGCCTCTTCTTCAGCGGGCGCCTCTTCGGCAGCGGCTTCTTCCTCAACCGGTGCTTCCTCAGCGGCGGTCTCTTCTTCTGCCGGTGCCGACTCTTCAGCGACGGCCTCTTCGGCGACGGCTTCTTCAGCTGGCGCCTCTTCAGCGGCTTCCTCTACCGGCTCGGCGGGCAGAGCAGCCTTGATCAGGCCCTCTTCGACAAGAATACGCACCTTGTCGTCGCCATTGACGGCGTTCTTGTTGGCGTCCTGAACATCGTAGCGCTCATCACCACGCTGAAAATGCTGTATTCAGCGGTTTTCTTTACCAGTTTCATAGCCATGTTCTTTTCTCCCTCGATACTCAGATATGCCCCTCGGGGCGGTTGATGAATTCATTGATCACTCAAGAAACGGCGCGAAGTGTACAGAGAAACAAGCGCCAGGTTAAGAGCAAAATATTGCACTTTAGAGGTCGGTTGTTATAATCGCGCGCTCTCCAGACGCGCCATCTGACGCGATATTTGCCCTCATGCCGGAGTGGTGAAATTGGTAGACACGCCGGATTCAAAATCCGGTGCTAGCGATAGCGTGCCGGTTCAAGTCCGGCCTCCGGTACCAAACTCTTCACAGGAAATGGCTAGCGCGTGCCGGCCGAAATGTCGGACCATCAAGTCCAGCCTCCGGTACCACAATTACTCTTCACAGGAAAAAGAATGGCGCGTGCCGGCCGAAATGTCGGACCATCAAGTCCGGCCTCCGGTACCAAACTCTTCACAGGAAATGGCTAGCGCGTGCCGGCCGAAATGTCGGACCATCAAGTACGGCCTCCGGTACCAAACTCTTCACAGGGA
>CAZPVJ010000085.1:0-10362 GCA_964590005.1 uncultured Alteromonadaceae bacterium
GTGGAGACACTGTCTAGATTCTGCTCAAAATAGTAGAGGCCCGCCACGTAGTTCAGCCGGTCCCCGATAAAGGCCACCCTCAGCTCCTGCGAGAACGAATCCTGCTCCGCGTCATTGGTATCAAACAGCGCGTCAGCATCGGTAAAGTCGGCATCAATGGTGTCGAAGGAGTCGAAGTACCGCCAGCCACTGATCGAGGTCAAGGTGTAATCACCCATGGCGTAATCGATCTGAATAGAAACCCCCGAATCCTCGGACTCTGAGGTTGGGTTCTTGTTATAGGCTACCTTGTTATCCCAGATACGCGACTCGGGAATGAAAGTGGCACCGCGGGCTTCCAGGCCAGCATCAGACCCAAGCGTACCGTCGTTGTAGCGCAAGTCTTCCCGGTTGTTGTCATACCAGACCGTGGTACCACAGCACACCTCATCAACCTCGGAATCGTCTACGATCACGCGGACCGTTAAATCATCGTTGGGCGTCCACAACGCCTGCGCGCGCCAGCCCCAACGATCGCGGTCGAAGATTTCATCGCTGCTATCCACGGCAAGGTTTTCTATCCAACCATCCCGCTGACTGGAAAAGCCGGTCACTCGAAACGCCAGAACATCTTCAATCGCGCTGAAAGAGACCGCGCCGCTCAGGTTTACAAGGTCGTAGTTACCTACAGTGGCCTCGACAAATGCCGTCCCCTCATGGTCAGGCGCCACGGTCAAAAACTGCACCGCACCGGAGAGTGTGTTACGACCAAACAGGGTGCCCTGTGGTCCGCGCAACACCTCCACTGAGGCGATATCAACCAACTGATTGATCATGGAACTCTGCCGAGAGCGATACACGCCGTCGACATACAGGCCCACCGAAGATTCCTGACCAAAGTTGTTACCGCCGGTACCCACACCCCGAATTGAGAAATTGGATGTCGTGGCGTTCTGGTTCTGGTCGATGGTCAGACCCGGGGCATTGGTCTGCAGGTCGAAGACGTCCTTGATGCCCGATTCCTGCAATGCCGCGCCACTGAAAGCAGATACCGAGATCGGCACATCCTGTAGACTCTGCTCGCGTTTCTGCGCGGTGACGATGACTTCTTCAAGCATCGGCTGGGCGCCGAGCTGAAAGCTTGTGATTCCCAGGACTACTGCGGCGAGACAACGCCCAACCCAGCTACGGTTGCTTACGGACATGGTGACTACCTACGGTTACTTATTTGATTATTCCGCGGAGTTTACCATGTCAACACTGCAAATCATCTCCCCCGGCGAGACTCGTGTATTAATTACGAAATGACCACAAATTGGATGTAATGCATTGTTTTTTATGGGGTTTATTCGATATCAGTGATATTCCCCACGCTATCACAGGTTGTGGATAGTACTTTTTTGTCCAGATTCACCACCATTCTGTCAGCCTTATGGGTTACGAAGGGGGCTCGAACTACGCGAGCTGGCCAAACAGCTACCTGCGTCTGTTTAGTATGAGGGACCGGGCTTAAACAGACCCTCTCGGCTGGGTTGATCTTATCGCGGCGCAGGCCCTGTCAGGGGACGGCCGACCGTGTTATTCGCCCCTTAAGAGAGGTAAGGCCACAACGATTTACACTATACTGCCAACAGCAAGCCTGGAGGCTACTCACACAATGCGCTGCCTGATTGATGACTTTCGAATCGTACCCGCCGGCCACTGCGGCAGTGGCGCGATGCGCAACCTGATATACCACTACTGCAACCTGGATCTTGAGGAAGGGGTGGTGTTCGGTCTGGGCGCGGGTCTTGATACCGTTTACTTCGATTTTCCCGGTGAAGAGCCGCCATTCATGCTGTTTGGCCGGGGCTCAACCATGGAAGCCGACCTCGCTGATACATTGGGGCTGGACTACCAGGAGCAGATACAAGCCGACGATGAACTTGCCTGGCAAGAAGTTCGCGAGGAAGTTCTGGCGGGCAGGCCCACCATGCTATCTGGCGATATCTATTACCTGGACTATCGAGAGTTCAAGGTCCACTTTCCGGCCCACCGCTTCATTTTGCTGGGCTTCGACGAGGACAAGGGCGAGTGCTATATCGCCGACCGTGTGAATGACTATGTCGAGACTTGCTCCCTGTCTGCGCTGGCCAAAAGCCGCAATCCCGGCAGCGTCATATCCACTCACAACCTGTGGGGTAAATTCAGTAGCGGCGCACAACGCAACCCGCTGCCGTTGGCCTGTGGTATCGCTTTGCGCAAGACGGTGGAGAGAATGCAGGGCATAGATAGCTCTCAACGCGATGGCATGGCGGCCATGACGGGCAAGCCGGATTCCGTTGCCACAGGACTGAAAGGTATGCGCGCGTTTATCGATCATCTTCACCAATGGCAGACCCTACCCGAGCCGACGCCCTACGCCCAGTATGTCGACAACGCCATAATAAAGTTTGGTACCGGCGGAGGCTTCTTTCGGAATCACTTCGCCGTTTTTATGGCATGGGCTAATCAGCAAAGGCCCGACCTGGTGACAGCAACCACGGTCGATCTGGCCACACAATCGGCCAGCGAATGGAATGGGCTATCCCCTACCATGCAATCGCTGGTTCAAACACCCGGGGACAGCGCGCTGTGGCAGCAAGCTATAGAACAAGCAGAATCAATCTTTGAAACCGAATACGCGCTGTTCAATTTCCTGGGGGATACCGTACTGCGCGACTCAGCCGCCTGATCAGAGGCGGTATAGGTTGGAGTGCTGCATCGCTGCAGCACTCCGGAGGACTCCCGCCCGGGGAGGCGAGAGACTGGGAGAAGACCCCGACTAGTTGCCGATAGAGGCCAGCTGTTCTGAACCAACCTGGCTGACTGCAGCGCTCACCGCCTCTTCAAAACACTCACGGTTTCGTGCCGCTGTGCTCAATCCACCTGCCTCGCGCAGTCCGGTAGGACCGCAAACCTTTCGTGCGGCACGCTTGATCTGGCCGTAAAGGTTGTCTAAACCCTCCTCGTTTGCCAGCTCGCTCGCTGTGTACTGGATAGTGATGCTCTGGCTACCTTGATGATTACCCTGCACGAAGGTCTCATCGACTTGCTCTGCGTAAGCCTGAGCGGAAATACCCAGTGCCAGGGTCATAGTGGCAACTGACAATACTGATGTTTTTGTGAACGTTTTCATAAGATCTACTCCCTACCTCAATTAATGCGACCGTGGTCGCTTCCCAAGAACCTTGCGCTATCAATGCGCTGGCCTTGAGACATAAGTTAGGGGTTCTTGCTACGACGTAAAACAGGCTTGCGGCGAGAGGTGAAAAGTTGTCGATGAGTTGAATGATTCTGTCGATAAACCGTTTCTTGTAACGGCTCATCGCGCTGATTATCCGTCAAGAAATGACTTGATCCGGTCGCGATAGCTGCGACTTACCTTCAACTGGGCACCACTGGTGAGCGTTAATACATACTCGCCGTTGAGGTGGGAGGCGGCGCTGGCGATCGCATTCGCATTAACAATACTTGAGCGATGCACGCGAATAAACGTATCGGGGTTCAGGCTCGACTCTAGGCGCTTCATGGTCGTGCGCATAATATGCGTCTTGCCAGCGGCATGCACGCACATGTAATCGCCCGCCGCATCAACCCATTCGATATCAGCGATCTTGACCAACTGGAACTCACTGCCATCCTTTATCGTTAAGCGCTCGGGCCACTGTTGCTCACCGGGTGCATCATCCACCAACTCCCTGGCGCCACCTGACTCGCTGCGACCACTTATTACGGCCAACAGCTCCTCTTTACTGCCGATAGACTGCTGGGCATGTCGAACCACCGCACGCTCTACCGCTTCGGCCAGGCGTTCTTCATCAATAGGCTTCAGTACGTAGTCGAGCGCATGTACTTTGAAAGCGTCTATGGCGTATTGGTCAAACGCCGTGACAAAAATAATGAGCGGCATGGCATCGGCCTGCAGCTCACACACCACGTCAAAGCCATCCATGCCGGGCATCTGGATGTCCAGAAAGACCACATCGGGCGACTGGGCCGCTATCTCCTTGAGAGCCTCCTGCCCGTTGGCGCATTCAGCTACCACTTCGACCTGAGGAATTGCCGCCAGGCGCAGCGCCAGACCTCGGCGCGCCAGTCGCTCGTCATCAACCACAATGGCTCTCAGTGATGTCATCGTTCAGCAGCGTCCTTTTCCAGCGGTATACGGATAGTGATAGTCAGTCCGTGCGGCTCGGTAGTCGTCAGCCTGAATGACTGGCTGTCTCCGTATATCTCTTTCAGCCGCTCGCGACAGTTTGCCAGGCCGACACCACCGCCCTTGGGCAAGCGCCCCTGGCGCAAATCCAGCCCTGGCCCATCATCGGCGACTGACAATACCAGCTCACCACCATCGACCAACGCTGACACCGCTATTGAACCGCCATTGATCGCCTGCGAGATGGCGTACTTAATGGAGTTCTCCACCAGCGGCTGCAGCAACAGACTGGGCATGAGCGCATCGCGCGCACCCGGATCCACTTCAAAAATCAGTTTAAGTCGCTCGTCGAACCTGACTTTTTCTATATCAAGGTAAAGCTTCAGCGCGGCGACTTCATCGGCCACGGTAACCTTTAACATAGGGTCGTTATCCAGCGAATAGCGAAGAAACCGTGACAGCCGGGTCACCATGGTATTGGCCAGCTCAGTGTCCTTATCAAGAATCAAGGTAGAGATGGCGTTCAGCGTGTTAAACAGAAAATGTGGATTGAGCTGGTAGTGCAGCATCTTCAACTGCGCCTCATGGGCCATGGACAGTGCTTTCAGGCTGCGCTGCTTCTCTTCCTGAACCATCAGGTAAAACTTGATACCGAAGTAGAGCGCACTCCAGACCACCATCACCATGAAGGCACTATTGGTTCCTTCAAAGTGTGACCAGAAACCGGTTCCCTTGGTCACTGCCTCGGCCATCGCTTCGGGGAAAAGGCTGCGGAAAGTAATAACCCGGCTGGCCATCCAGGTAGCACCGGCAAGGTAGGAACCGCCGAGAATCGCGATTACCCGCCAGATTATCTCTCTCTCCCAGACCGCGCGATACAGTGCGCGCAATAACAGGGTAATCAGCATACCCATGGTGCTGACGACCGGAAGATAGATGGCGTAGGTAGACTCCGGCCTGCCCCAAACTACCATCCCGAGATAAAACGTTATCGCCCAGCCGCCCCAGCCAGCAAATTGCAGGACCCAGAACAGGTAGCGCTTGTTTTCCAGCATTTGTTGTATTTGCATCGGCCTATTATAGGGTCAGTTGTAGGTCGTCAATGGTATTTTATCCCGCATATCACTCATCCCACCGCAAACTCATCCCTGCATCAAGTCACAGCACCGCGGATCAGGGGGATGGATTTTCGACTATCGGTGCATCGACCACCGCTTTTGCTGCTGGCAAAAAAAAGCCGGGCGCCATGGCCCGGCCGGTTAACTACGGACTACCTTACTTAAATGACACCTCCTGCATCAGTACGTTACTCATAATTGTGCGGATATCACCTCGCTTGATATTAGCTTTCTGGCCCTTTTCCAGGGAGCCAAACAACTCCTTGTTCTGGGCCTCAAAGTACTCCTGGGGCGTATCCAACATAGCAGCGGCAGAGCTCCATTCCACCAACAGCCACAGGTCGGGTTCATTTTCGCGGACATTAACATTGGAGAACATGGTATAGGACACGACTTTGCCATCAGCCTTGAGCATCTCAAGAGACTTGCGCCATACATTGTTCAGATCACTGATGTAATCCTGAAAATGACCCGGTTTAGTGTCTACGCCGGTGACGGTCCAGTAAGTGCCCAGCTCATAATCCTCGGCGGCAGTCGCTGCCAGGGGGCAGAGCAATAGTAGTGCGATCAACAGTTTTTTCATTTTTTTATCCTCTATCCTTGAATGGAAGTATCACAGCTCCCCGGAAACGAAAGGGGCACCTCGCACTATAGTCCACTACGGGAAAGTTGCTTCGCACTAACAGAAGATACTGAAACAAGGTGCATTCGCTGCTAATCTGCCAGCGACACCTCAGAATTTAAACGCCAAGCAGCGTAGGTTTACGATATGCCTAACTATCCCTTTCTGGCACCACTAATTTTGCTCAGTCTCATAGGCTGTGGCAGCCCGGACGCCACAAGCAGTCGTCCGAGCTTGCAGGAAAGCGCGGAAGCATTCGTGACTCGTAAAAATGCCGAGAGGCATGAGCTCTGGCTCAAGGGCGCCGCCACCGCCTGGGTGCGCAATACCTATCTCAATGACGACACCGCACTGCTCGCTTCTCTGGCAGACCAGGAGTATTTGGCCTGGCACGCTGAAACGGTGGAAGAGTCACTGCGCTATAAAAACCAGGCTGTACCCAAGGCAACCCGGCGCGCCCTGGATATTCTGGCACTCGGTACTCAGATGCCTGCCCCACCCCGGGCCGATGCGCAAAAAGAGCTGGCCGATATTACCAACGACATGGAGGGCATCTACAGCGAGGGCACGTATTGTCCGACCGACGGTTCGCCCTGCCTGTATGGCAGCGATCTGGAGGAACTGATTGCCACGACCAGAGACCCGGGGAAGGCCCTGGAATACTGGCTTGGCTGGCGTGAGGTCAGCAAACCCATTCGGCCGAAGTACCGGCGCTTCGTCGAATTGACCAACGAAGGGGCGCAGCACCTTGGCTATAAAGACCTGGGCCAGATGTGGCGCTCTAACTACGACATGCCCGAGGATGATTTTAGACTGGAAACAGAGCGACTCTGGGGCCAAATCGAGCCCCTCTATGAAGCGTTGCACTGCCACGTGCGCGCGGAGCTGAGCGAGCACTATGGCGGGTCGTTACTTGCGCCCCAGGGGCCCATGCCCGCGCACCTGCTGGGTAATATGTGGGCACAGAACTGGAGTCGGATCTACGACCTGCTTGAGCCCTACCCCGTTTCCGCGCAGGTAGACGTTACCCAGACGCTGGTAGAACGGGATTTTTCGCCCAGGGCCATGGTGGAATCGGCCGAGAGCTTCTACACCTCTATCGGCTTTGACCCATTACCTGATAGCTTTTGGGAGCGGTCCATGCTGACAAGACCTGCGGACCGGGACGTCGTCTGCTACGCCAGCGCGTTCGATATGGACGGCGGCGAGGACATTCGCATCAAGATGTGTGTAAACCAGACCTACAGTGACCTGCGTGTTATCTACCATGAACTCGGCCACAATATTTACGCGCGCGCCTATGGGGAACAACCCACGCTATTCAAGGGTGGGGCGAACGATGGTTTCCACGAAGCCGTTGGCGATGCAGTACTCCTGGCGATGACCCCGGAGTATCTCGCTTCTGTAGGCCTCATCGAGAACCCGGGGAGCAGTCGCGAGGCCGTCATTAATGACCAGATGTCACGCGCCCTGGAAAAGATCGTCCAGCTTGCCTGGACCAAGCTTGTCGATGAATGGCGTTGGGACGTCTTTTCGGGAGATATAGCGCCGGACGCCTATAACGAGCGGTGGTGGCGGCTTCGAGAAAGATACCAGGGAATAGTCGCTCCCGTGGCGCGAACCGAGGAGGACTTTGATCCAGGCGCCAAGTACCACATTCCCGGTAACGTGCCCTATACCCGTTACTTTCTGGCGGGCATTTTACAATTCCAGTTTTACCAGGCGCTGTGTCAGGCGGCAGACCACGAGGGCCCACTGCACGAGTGTTCGTTTTACGGCAACAAGGTCGCCGGCGAGAAGTTCAAGGCGATGCTGGGCAAAGGACGAAGCCAACCCTGGCAGGACACCCTGGAGGAACTTACCGGTACCCGAGAGATTGACGCGAGCGCGGTAACCGACTATTTCGCGCCTCTAGCCGAGTGGCTAGCGGTACAGAATGCCAACCGCCAATGCCGTTGGTAACACAACCAACGCAGGTAAGGCAGGTCTACGCTTTAATTCAAGGGGTAACGCGCTATCCCGGGCATTGTCAGACTGCCAAGGTACAGCGACTGGCCGCACTGAATTGCACTGGTAATATTGGCAAAACCCACTGCTTCATCCTGCAGGTTCGCTACCACCCCACCCTGCAGATCCAGGCCGACGACAAATGAGTAGGAACCAGAAAATGCGCTCAATGCACTTATTGGCAACAGCGATATAAGGCGTCTCAGGTAAGGATTATCTGCATTGACATCCAGCGCCTCACGCAAAGAGGGCTGCGCAATCCAAAAGGTATCAGAACCGTTGAACGTAATATTGTCAGGTGTGCCGGGCAAACCCTGGTAAAAAATACCTCGCTGCCCTGCCTTGGGGCCCTTTAACCAGAGCTGGTGAACAATACCGGAGCCGGTTTCATTAACCAGTACGTACGCATCGTCGGGCCCCATGGCCACACCGTTCGAAAAATACATACCCTCCAGGTGCAGGCTCGTTTCACCGGAGCTGGGATCGTAGCTCAATAGCCTGCCGGTCTGGTTGCCCTCGAGAAAGTTATACATGGTGTGGTGAATGTCGTAGTCAGTAGACGCGTCTGAGAACCAGATAGTCCCATCGGCGGCGATGTCGAGATCGTCGACAAAGATCATTCGCTCGCCCGCGTAGCTATCAGTGAGCACCGAAATTTCACCATCGTCCGTAACAGCCAACAGACCGCGGTCGGCATCGGCCACTATCAGTCGTCCGGCGGCATCCTGCTTAATACCCAAGGGGCGTCCACCCGTATTGGCGATTTCCTCTGTCTGGCCGTTCTTATTTCGCCTGACAATACGTCCATCTTCATAGCCGGTATAGAGGGCACCATCCTCGGAGCAAACTACGGCTTCCGGCCCAATACCCTCTCCCTCCATCAGCAACTCAACACCCGCCAGCCTGGTATTTGCCGCAAACTCACCCGTCAATCCGGGATTCGGTCCGGGCTCCCAGGTCTGGGGTTCTATTGGCGAAAAAACAAAGGGAGCGACCCCAAAAACAAATACGAGTAACACCAGTAAAACAAGTACGCTACGCACGATTTTCTTCCTGTTATTGAGTCGTTAAATTTGCCGGCGTGACAGGCTTCATAACCAGGGCCTGATAACCAGGGCGCCCGTAACACGTCCGGCACGCAAGTCATCGAGCGCCACATTGGATTGCGCCAAGGGGTACTCAGTGATCTCAGTTTCTATGGGAATACTGGCGGCCAGCGGCAAGAATTCGTCGCCATCACGTCGGGTCAAGTTGGCCACCGAGCATAGCGAGCGCTCTTCCCAGAGCAAGTCATAGGAAAAGGCAGGAATCTCAGACATATGAATACCCGCACAGACTACCTTGCCTCCCTTGCGCACCGCTTTAAGCGCCAGCGGAACAAGGCCACCCTCGGGTGCAAAAATGATCGCAGCATCCAACGCTTGCGGTGACGCGGCAGTTGAATCACCCGCCCAGGTCGCGCCCAATGAAAGCGCGAAGGCCTGCGCCTCACTATCCCCCTCCCGGGTGAACGCAAAGACTTCCTGACCCTGGTGGCGCGCCACCTGGATGAGAATATGGGCCGCAGCTCCAAACCCGAAAAGGCCGAGCCGTCGCCCGGTCCCGGCCATGCGATGTGCCCGATGGCCGATCAGCCCAGCGCACAGCAGCGGTGCGGCCTGGGCATCGGAAAAACCATCCGGTATGGGAAAGCAGTACTCTGCATCCGCCGTCGTGTATTCAGCAAACCCGCCATTTTTCTGATATCCAGTATATCTGGCGTAATCGCAGAGATTTTCGCTGGCAGAGCGACAAAAGTCGCATTGCCCACAGCTGCCGCCCAGCCAGGGGACGCCCACCCGATCACCGCTCTTAAAACCACGCACATCCTGTCCCAGGCTCACCACTTCTCCAATGATCTGGTGGCCGGGAATCAATGGCAGTACTGGTTGATCAAGATCTGCGTCGACAACGTGCAGGTCGGTACGACAAACCCCACAGGCGGTGACGCGTATCAACATTTCCCCGGCGGCGGGTTCCGGTTGGTCAAGGTTCTCAAGTTGCATGGGCTCGCACTGCTGATGCAACACCATTGCTCTCACGTTAGGCGCTCCGCATTAGCGGGACCGCTCAGTCCAGCAGCCCCTGATCCTTGAGATTCTTGATGAGTCCATCGATCGCGTCGTCACGCAACTTCGACGTGGACCCTGCCTGAATTGTTTCTGATACTGCCTGCCACAGGTGCCCCTTGGTTTCGGTTACGTACAAATCGGACACCAGCGTATGCGTTACGTTACTGGTCCAAACCGGCTGCTGATAGGCCACTTCATAGGCATGATAGTAATAGCCACCAAAGCCCCCATAATACGGCGCGCCGATAGCCGGGGTTACGCCATAATAAATCGTACCGGGGTGATAGACTTCATCGGTCATTTCGCCCAGATATCGAGTCACCATAATGGTATCAAGGCCCGCTGCCT
>CAZPVJ010000086.1:0-6704 GCA_964590005.1 uncultured Alteromonadaceae bacterium
CCGGCAGAGTTACTTTCCGCTGTCTGATCTGCCTTGCCAAGCCGCGTTTGCGAGGGCATTCTCCCCCACCACCAAGGTGCAAAGGGAAAAGCTATGAGTTCGCCGCTGTGGAGTCCGGACACGACACGTATCGAGAACGCCTGGATCAGCCAGTTCATCTCGATGGTGAACGACGCATTTCCGCAAGCCAATACCTCCGACTATGCGAGCCTGCAACGCTGGTCGCTGGCCAACCCCGAGGACTTCTGGGGTGCCGTCTGGCAGTTTTGTGGCGTGGTGGCCTCTGAAACCGGTGACACCATACTGGCCGATGCGGACCGTTTTCCCGGTGCGCGCTGGTTCCCCGACGCAACACTGAATTTCGCCGAGAACCTGCTGCGCTACCGCGATGACAGAACCGCGCTGGTATCACTGTTGGAAAATGGTGAGCGCAGGGAGATGAGTTACGCCCAGCTTTACCTGCAGGTGGCCCGCCTGGCGGCCGCGCTACGCGCTGAAGGCGTCGTCGCCGGTGATCGGGTGGTTGGCTTCATGCCCAATATCAGCGAGACCGTGGTGGCGATGCTGGCCGCTGTTAGCATCGGTGCCACCTGGTCCTCCTGCTCCCCGGACTTTGGCATTAACGGCGTAATGGACCGCTTCGGGCAGATTCAGCCGAAGGTGATGTTCTGTGCCGACGGCTATTTTTACAACGGCAAGACCTGTGACTCGTTGGCGCGGGTGGCGTCGATTACAGAGCAAATCGATAGTTTGCAACGGGTTGTGGTAGTGCCCTTAACCCGTTCCTCGCCGGATCTGGCGGGAATCGGTACTGGCGTTTTATTTGACGACTACCTGGATGATTCGGCCACCGAGGTCACTTTCGAACAGCTGCCCTTTGATCACCCGCTGTACATCATGTATTCGTCGGGGACGACCGGTGTGCCCAAGTGTATTGTTCACGGGGCTGGTGGCACGCTGCTGCAGCACCTCAAGGAACACCAGTTGCTGGTTGATCTTGGCCGGGCTGATGTTTTCTTCTACTTCACCACCTGCGGCTGGATGATGTGGAACTGGCTGGTGTCGGGCCTGGCGTCGGGCGCTGCGCTGGTGCTGTATGACGGCTCTCCCTTTGCCCGTGAGGGTAGTTTGTTGCTGGATGCGATCGACGAGGAGGGCATTACCGTCTTCGGCACCAGCGCCAAGTTTATCGCCGCGCTGGAAAAAGCGGGACACAAGCCTGCCCAGAGCCACCAACTGGACAGCCTGAAAACCATCCTGTCCACGGGCTCGCCGCTGTCACACGAGAGCTTCGAGTACGTATACCGGGACTTCAAGGCCGATGTCTGCCTGTCGAGCATCTCCGGGGGTACCGACATCCTGTCCTGCTTTGTTGGTGGCTGCGGCATTCTGCCGGTGCATGTTGGCGAGATCCAGGCGCCCGGCCTGGGGATGGCGGTTGAAATCTGGAATGATGAGGGCAAGCCGGTCACGGGTGAAAAAGGCGAGCTGGTGTGTACCCAGCCCTTTCCCTCCTGCCCGATTGGTTTTTGGAATGACCCCGAGGGCAGTCGCTTCCACGAGGCCTACTTCGACAGCTGGCCCAACGTCTGGGCCCACGGGGACTACGGTGAGGTCACCGACAACGGCGGCTATATCATCCACGGCCGGTCAGATGCGGTGCTCAATCCCGGCGGCGTTAGAATCGGTACCGCCGAAATCTACCGGCAGGTAGAGCGGGTCGAGGAGGTGGTTGAAAGCATCGTGATTGGCCAGCAATGGCAGGATGACGTGCGGGTGGTGCTGTTTGTGGTACTGCGCGAGGGCCTGCAACTGGACGATGACCTGGCTGCGCGTATTCGCCAGTCTATCAAGGAAAACACCACCCCCCGGCATGTGCCCGCCCGGATCATCCAGGTGGCGGATATACCCCGCACCATCAGCGGCAAGATCGTGGAACTGGCGGTGCGCAACGTGGTTCACAATCAGCCAGTGAAAAATACCGACGCCCTGGCCAATCCCGAGGCATTGGCGCTGTATAAAGAGCTCCCCGAGCTGCAGCAGTAGCGCTTTTTGTCCGCTATTCGTAAAGGCCACCTGATCCCGGATGCCCGGGATTTCGGTTATCATGTCGGCGACGAAACCGCGTGAAAGTGCTATGACATTGACGATCGACCAGGCCCGTTACGACCGGCAAATTGCCGGCTGGCTAAGCTTCTGTGCGGCTGTGATTTTCGGGATGATCCTGCTGGGCGGGGTGACCCGTCTCACCGACTCCGGCCTGTCGATGGTGGAGTGGAAGCCGTTGATGGGTGTGGTACCGCCGATGAGTGAGCAGGCCTGGCTTGAGACCTTCGACAAGTACAAGCAATACCCCGAGTACCAGAAGATCAACAAGGGCATGAGCCTGGATGGCTTCAAGCGTATCTTCATGTATGAGTACCTGCACCGCGTACTGGGCAGGTTGATCGGCGTCATTTTCTTTTTCCCCATGCTGTTTTTCGCACTCAAGGGTCGCGTGCGTGCGGGCCTCATGCCCAAGTTATGGGTCTTGTTCATACTGGGCGGCTGTCAGGGTTTACTGGGCTGGTACATGGTCAAGAGTGGCCTGGTTGATCGACCGGACGTCAGTCAATACCGACTGACCGCCCATCTCGGGCTGGCCGTGGTCATTTATGCCTACATGCTGTGGGTAGTGTTCGACCTGCTGTTTCCCAAACGGGGGCTGGGTGGTGGCCGTTTTGCCGGCTTCTCCTTGACCCTGGTGGGGCTGGTGTTCCTGATGATCCTGAGTGGCGGGCTGGTAGCCGGTACCGACGCCGGCTATGCCTATCCCACCTGGCCACTGATGGGTGAGACGTTTATCCCGCAGGGCTTGTACGCAACCAGCCCGTTTTGGCTGGCGATATTCGAGGACATCACCACGGTCCAGTTTAACCACCGGATGTTCGCCTACCTGCTGGTTGGCCTCATCGGCTTCTTTGCCTTTCGGGTACTCGCCGGCGGTGTCGAAAGCCGGGCCAGGCTGGCTGTGGTGTTAGTGCTGCTGGCCCTGGCCCTGCAGGTGACCCTGGGGATCAGTACGCTGCTGCTGCACGTGCCCATTGGTATTGCGGCGGCCCACCAGGGCGGCGCCGTGCTACTGCTGACCGCGGTCTTGTTTGCCGCGCACGGATTGCAACGCAGCAGGGCCTAGGTAAAAACGTCAGGCAAAAAAATGGCGCATCGGTTGATGCGCCATTAAAGGGGATTCGTTTAAAGATTGGCTGGGAGGTGATCGACCTACCAGAATTGGGGCGCTTTATCGCCCTCGCGCCGGCCATGGCTCTGGCGGCGGTCTTCAGCGTTTAGTTCGAAGCGCACATCCAGGCGGCGATCATGTCCGCTGCGGCGATTGTCGCGACGCCGCTCCGGTCCCATGTACTTTTGCTCGTGAAGCTCTTCCACGGCGAATTGCGGTGGTGTCGGGTCTTTGACCTCGAATACTGACTTTTCTATAGGCATGTTCGTCGCCCCCTTTTTTGTAGTCTCCCTACTAACGACGCCGAGTCTGAACCAATTTGATGTGTTATTCAGCACCCGGCAGGCCCTAAATGGGCTATATGTGTGGGAACTGTGAACGCGTTCACAAACGCGGCCAATAGCAACCCCCTGGTGTGCCTGAGCTCAGGTAATTGGCGGCCTGCCAGCGCGTGTCTGCAGTAAGAACCCTCTTGTGAAGTGTAGTCAGGATTGTCGATTTTTCGCCAAAAATTACCAATTTTTACCCGAGCGATGACTAGCTCCCTGAAAAATCTTGGGAATATCGCCGAAACTGTGACTCTACCCGCATTAATGCCGTGGTATTCAACCACTAACTGACTTATTCTGCGTAACCCTAAAATGCATAAGTTTCAGCAGCTTAGCTGCCGAATTGAATAACAGGGCTGAAGCCCGGCGGGAAACAACAGACCAATGACAGCGAGTGCAGACGATACGCTTTTGCAGTGCCTTCTGGCGCTGTGTCGCTACCACGGCAATGCTTCCACAGCGGAAGCGGTCGCCGGGGGCCTGCCGCTGGAAGACGGCCGACTGACGCCCGCCCTGTTTGAGCGGGCCGCCAGCCGCGTGGGCCTGGCCAGTCGCGTTATCTACCGCCGGGCCAACGAGATCGAGCGCGCCCTGCTGCCGGCAGTACTGCTGCGCGACAACCAGCGCGCCTGCCTACTTATGGGGTGGGATGAGACCGGCGAGAATGCACAGGTGGTGTATCCCGAGTTGAACGAGGCGGTGGTCACCGTACCGGCAGCAGAGTTGCTGGAGGGTGATATCGGCACGGTCATCGTATGCCGACCGCGCTTCAAGTTTGATGCCCGTACCCCGCGCGCCGGCACCAACGAGCGCGGACATTGGTTCTGGGATGCCATGCGGGCCAACATGCCCATCTATCGCGATGTGCTGCTGGCCGCATTCTTCATCAACGTGTTTGCCCTGGCGCTGCCGTTGTTCACCATGAACGTGTACGACCGCGTGGTGCCCAACTACGCCGTGGAAACCTTATGGATGCTCGCCGCCGGGGTGATCATCATCATGCTGGCGGACATCAGCCTGCGCACCATGCGCGGTTACTTCCTGGACCTGGCCAGCCGGCGGGTCGACGTAAAACTCTCGGCGATGATCATGGAGCGGGTGTTGGGCATTCGTATGGAACACCGCCCCGCCTCGGTAGGCTCTTACGCGGTAAACCTGCGCTCGTTTGAAACCGTCCGGGACTTTATTACCTCGGCCTCGGTCGCGACCATCATCGACGTGCCCTTCGCCATTATTTTCATGGGCGTTATCGCCTGGATTGCCTGGCCCGTATTGATCCCGCTGTCGATTGGCCTGGTGATCGTGCTGGGCTATGCCTTTGTTACCCAGGGCAAGTTGAAAGAGCTCACCGAAACGACGTATCGCGCGGGCGCCCAGCGCAATGCCACCCTGATCGAAAGCCTGGTGGGCCTGGATACGATTAAAGCCATGGGGGCTGAGTCGCGCATGCAGCGCAAGTGGGAGGAGTCGACTTCCTTCCTGGCCCACGTGGGCGTGCAGCTTCGTCTGCTGTCCAATTCAACGATCAATGTCACCATGTGGAGCCAGCAGATGGTGACCATGTTCGTGATCGTGACCGGTGTCTACCTGATTACCGCCGGTGAGCTCAGCATGGGTGGCTTGATCGCCTGCACCATGTTGTCGGGCAGGGTGATGGCTCCCTTTGGCCAGGTGGCTGGGTTGGTAACCCAGTACCACAACGCGGAAATTGCCCTCAAGTCACTCGACGACGTGATGGCAACACCGCTGGAGCGCCCCGAGGGGGCCCAGTTCCTCTCGCGGGATATGTTCAAGGGCGACATCGAATTCAAGAACGTCAGCTTTGCCTACCCGGGCGCCGAGATGGAGTCGCTCAGCGACGTCAGCTTCCGTATCAAGCCCGGCGAGCACGTGGCGATACTCGGCCGGGTTGGCTCCGGCAAGTCGACCCTGCAGAAGCTGGCCATGGGTATGTACCAGCCGACCTCCGGCTCGATCATGATCGATGGCATCGACCTGCGCCAGCTGGACCCGACGGAGCTGCGCTCGCGGGTGGGCTATGTGCCCCAGGACGTGACCTTGTTTTATGGCAGCCTGCGCGACAACTTTACCCTGGCCCAGAGCCAGGTGAGCGATGCCGCTCTGGTGCGAGCGGCGGAGATTGCCAACTTATCGGATTTCATTAACCGTCATCCCCAGGGCTTTGACATGGTGGTCAGTGAGCGCGGTGACTCCCTGTCTGGTGGCCAGCGCAAGTGTGTGGCGCTGGCTCGCGCAGTGATTAGTGACCCACCCATCCTGATGATGGACGAGCCGACTGGCTCCATGGACCACTCCACCGAGATGGCGGTCAAGCAGCACCTGTCGGAGTATGTTAAGGGCCGCACCTGGATGGTGGTAACGCACCGTAACTCACTGCTGGAAATGGTCGACCGCATTATCGTTATCGACAACGGCAAGCTGGTGGCAGACGGCCCGCGCGATAGCGTGGTGCAGGCACTGCAGCAGGGCAAGATAGGTAAGGCCTCATGAGCGAACAGCAGCCCGTCAATTTGCAGGACCTGATGCAGGAGCCGCCCAAGCGCAAGGGTATCGGCAGGCGCTTGCTGGACAAGCTCTTCGCGCCGTGGATGAAAGATGTCGAAACCACACCGTACGACTGGCAGAGCGATGCCCACCGGGCATTTGTTGAGCAGCAGCCGCTGCGCGCCCGGGCCATGTTGTACGGCGTGGCGATAGTGGTTGTTGCCCTGGTGATCTGGGCGGCACTGGCCAAGATTGACGAGGTTACCCGCGGCCAGGGCAAGGTGATTCCCTCCCGGCAGGTACAGGTAGTCGGTTCGCAAGACGGGGGCATCGTCACAGAGATCCTGGTGAGAGAGGGTGATATCGTCGAGAAAGGCCAGCTGATGCTGCGCCTTGACCAGACCCGCTCTGAGTCGACCTTCCGGGAGAACCGTGCCGAGTTTGAGGCGCTGTCAGTCAAAGAAGCGCGCCTGCGAGCGGTGGTCGACAAGACCGACTTTGAGCCCGATCCCGAGCTGGTAAAAACCGTGCCACGTATCGTCGCCCAGGAGATGGCGATCTACCAGTCCAGCCAGGCTGAACTGGCGCTGGAGATCCAGATCGCCCAGGAGCAACTGCTGCAGCGCGAGGAGGAACTCGCCGAGGTGACC
>CAZPVJ010000087.1:0-31102 GCA_964590005.1 uncultured Alteromonadaceae bacterium
CGAACAGCGCCTCCGCAGCCGCGATAAATTGTTGACGCGTGCTCGAACTCATAACAAACCTGCCCGGACCTTTGGCCGCCAGTATACGGCAGGACTTGACAACTTACCAGTTGGTAAGTATCTTACCCAAAAACTTACCAATCGGTAAGGCGTTCAGTGGAGGCCATCATGGCAACATCGACCCAAAAAGCCCTGCTCAGGGAGTTAATCGACCTTCATCAGGAAAAATCCCCCTACCTGGATGAAACCTGGGAACAGATTGACCTGAACCGCTACGTTTCGCAGGAGTTTTTCGCGAAGGAGCGCAGCCGTATCTCACGCGCTCTGCCACAAATCGCCGCCCACAGCACCGAACTACCCGAGATCGGCAGCTTTTTGACGCTGGAGATAGCGGGCTCCCCGATATTTTTAGTGCGCGACGAACATGGGGTGGCCCGTGCCTTCTACAACGTCTGTCGCCACCGGGGCGCACAGCTGGTTGGCGAGTCCAGCGGTTCCAAACAGCGCTTCAGCTGCCCCTATCACGCCTGGACGTGGAATCCCTCGGGCGAACTTATTGCGGTGCCCCACGAGAAAACCGGTTTTCCTGGACTCACCCGCACCGACTATGGCCTGCATGCGGTTGCCTGCCAGGAGTATGCCGGGTGGATCTGGGTAAACCTGTCGGAAGAAAATACCATGGACGTGGCTGCCCACCTGGAGGATATGGCCGAAGACATCAGCGAAATGCGCGCCGGCGATCACCTGGTCTTTGATACCTCCATCAGGGATCTCGATGCCAACTGGAAACTGCTGGTGGAGGGCGGCATTGAGTCATACCACTTCCGCGTCGCCCACAAAAACACGATCGCCTCGCTGTTCCTCGATAACCTATCTTCGTACCAGTGCTTTGGGCCTCACATACGATCTGTACTGCCGCGCAGCACGCTGCCGGATCTGGCCTCACAGGACGCCGAGACCTGGGATTTCCCGAAACATGCGAATGTCCTGTACAGCCTGTTTCCGGGAACCCAGTTTCTGGTACAGGAAGACCACTTCATATGGATACAGGGTATCCCGCTGGCACCTGATCGAACGCGGCTGCGCCTGTCGACACTGATTCCGGCAGCGGAAAACACCGCCGACAAGCAGCGCTACTGGGACAGCCACCACGCCCTCACCATGACCACACTGGATGAAGACTTCGCCCTGGCCGAATCCATCCAGAAGGGTATGCGCAGCGGGGCCAATACCCATTTGAACTTCGGTCGCTTCCAAGGGGCCCTGGCCAAGTTCAATGGCTTTGTCGACGAGGCAATCGCCTGAAACCCCGCTTTTTCCCACCTTGGTAGTACAATCCAACTTAACGCGTAGGGCCGTCTCTCCCTGACGGCTCCTGTTAAACGGAGTCGACACCATGCGATGGTTGAAAAGAGCACTCGTCGTGCTTGTGGTACTGGGCGTACTCGCCTTCGCGGGCTTTTACTGGTACATCAGTACCTACGATGCGCGGGAACCGTCGAGGGTAGCCTTCGCAGAACACTGCGCCAGTTGTCACGGCCCGGGCCTTGAAGGAACCCCTGAGGGGCCCGCGTTAATGCCAGGCCCGCTGCGCCATGGGGACAGCGTCGATGCCGTGGTTAGCAGCATTATCGACCGCCATGGCCAAGCGGGAACAACGGATTACCAGGCGCTACTGCCTCAACACACCGTCAAGTCACTGGCCCTGTTCATCAGCGAACAGCGGCAGCAGTTCCCGACCACCTTCGAGTCCTATGACAACCAGCTGCCATTGGGCAGGGTCAACTCAGAGCTTCACGATTTCAACATTGAACTCATTGCCCACTTCAGCACACCACCTTACGGAATGGCTCCCTTGCCCGACGGGCGAGTACTGGTATCGGAAAAAGTCCGTGGGCTGTCGGTAGTAGACGCAGGATCAGGTCAGGCGTCATTGATCGAGGGCACCCCAAGGGTCTGGGAAGAGATGGTCGAGATTCGGGGGACCCGGGTCGGACTCGGGATGATGTTGGACGTGCAGCTGCACCCGAACTATGCGGAGAATGGCTGGATCTATCTGTCGCACGCCGATCGCTGCCAACTCGATTGCGGTTCGCCGCTGCCAAAGTCCATGGTCAGGGTGGTTCGGGGCCGGCTAACCTCAGGCCGCTGGACCGAAAATGAGGTTATCTGGTCGGTACCACGGGAGCAGTACACGGTAGTGCCCGACGGAGTCGCCGGCGGGCGCCTCGCATTTGATGGTGAAGGTCATGTGTACGTCACCGTCGGTGGCAAAAGTACCTACGACAATCTCCACGTCATCGACACCCCCTACGGCAAGATCCACCGGGCGAGAGACGACGGCACCATCCCTCGCGACAACCCCTTCTGGCTACCTGAAGCGGAAAAACCCACCCCCTCGTCCCGTGATACCGTCTGGAGCTATGGTCATCGGACAGTGCAGGGTCTGTCGGCACACCCGGACACGGGTGAAATCTGGTCGACAGAAATGGGGCCGCGCGGTGGCGACGAGGTGAATCACATCAGGCGGGGCGGCAATTACGGCTGGCCGCTGTACACCGAGGGGCTCGATTACAGCGGCGAGCCCATCACTATCGGAGAAGACCTGGGACTGGACTTTGATCGCGCCGAGACCGTGCCCCCCGTTGTTGACTTTACCCCGGCCCCCGCCATATCGAATTTTACCTTTCACCACGGGGATCAGTTTCCCGCATGGGAGGATGACCTGCTGGTAGGCAGTTTGCGGGCGCAGACCTTATATCGGCTTCGAATTCGAGACGGCGCACTGGTAGATCAGGAGAAACTGGTTACCGGGCTGGGGCGGATACGCGATGTGGAAATGGGGTTCGACGGCCTGGTCTATGTGCTGTTGGAAAACCGTGAGGGCGGCACGCTGGTCAGGCTTCGCCCAATTGACCGTGACTAGCCATAGTTACAAATACGCCAGCTCAGGCTTTGAAGCCCAACTGGAAAGCTATCAACAGTATCAAGCCTGTCATGGCTAACAGCGACGCCGGGATCACAACCGGCAAGGGCTCGAGCGCGAACGGATCACGCGGCACTCTGCTGCGTGACACGAGAGCGACTATCAGCGAGGGCAGCAAACCAACGGCCAGTCCGCTCACATTCCACCACAACCAAGACACCGTCGGCACAGCCAGCCAGAGTAGCAGGTTGGTGGACAGGCCCAGAACAAAACCGAGCAGCGCTGCACGCTGCCCGGCAAACGGGAGCAACAAAGCACTGGCAAACAATGCCAGCAAAGGGCCGTTGGCCATTGATCCTATTTTGTTGATGGCCTCCAGAACAGTAGGCGCGATGCGCTCTACCTGAAAAGAGAATGCGACGGCGAACAGACCCCATCCCAGTGTGACCAGCTTGGAGACAAGAAACAGCCTGCGTTCGGACCCGTCCGTCAAGCGGGTCAGAAAGTCCTCCACCGTGCTCGCCGACAGGCTGTTCAGGGCCGAATCAATGGATGACATGGCAGCGGCAAACAGGCCGACAATCGCCAACCCGGCAAAACCCTGGGCAAACTCGCGGGCCACAAAGCTGGGAAATACGAGATTGTAATTGGGGTCACCTGACTCGGTGAGCGGTAGACCGCTGATAAAATCCGTGTGATCTAGCGCATAGGCCGCCAGCCCCAGTCCCACCAGGCAATAGGCCAGCACCAGGGGAAAGCGCATGAGACCATTCAGCAAAAGTACCCGACGGGTTCCGGCCTCGTCATGCGCCGCCAACAGGCGCTGGGCCTGGCTTTGGTCGCAGCCGTAATACGCCACGTACAGGAAGAAACCGCCTATCAGCATCGGCCAGAAGCCATACGTATTGCCGCTGGTCAGCCCCCACTCATTGACCAGGGCGGGTGTTCGATGTGCCAGGTCAGCATAGTGCGTGCTTAAAGGTTCGTACAACCAGGCCAGGGTAACCAGCACAGCGGCTGTCAGTAACAGCATCTGGATAACATCCGAAACCACAACGGCGCGCATGCCACCCAGTACATCGTAGGCGATTGTTATACCCATCAGGATGAGCACCGCCCAGGTATAGCTCAGGCCCGTTACCATGCTGACTACCCAGCCCACACCGTATACCGTCACCCCAGTAGCCACGCCCCTGAAAAAAAGGAAACAGGCACTGGCCAGTAGACGGCTCTCCCGGCCCAGCCGCAGTTCAAGAAATGCATAGATTGAGATAACGCCAGAGCGGCGGATCGGAATAAACAGCAAACACAGCGCCAGCATAGCCAGAGGCACGGCGAGCTCGTACTGTAGCCAGAGCATTCCACCCGCTGCCGCAAAACCGACAAAAGCCGGCGCGCCCAACAGGCTATTGGTAGAACATTGGGTGGCGACTACCGAGGTGGCCAGGGCCCAACTCGGCAAACCGTTGCCCCCCAGGTAGTAGTCATTGCGTGAGCGCTGCTTCCGACCCAGGTAAATAGCCAGCACGAGCATGGCCACCAGGTAGGTCGCAATAACAATCCAGTCCAGGGCGGAGAGATGAGCAGTCACCTGCCCAAACTACACCAATACGCACAAAGGATGAAACAACCCGGGTTAACCACGTGTGGCCCCGCGCTACCGCCAGTGCGTTATTCTTTACGGGCTTACCGCCGGGCGTTCGCTGTGATTTCGCCAAAGAGCACGCTATGTTCAAGCGGAAAATGTAATTCAACGACTAACTCCCAGTAAGCCTTATTGGCCAAAACAGGCTTGTGCGAATATATTTCATACACGATAGACACACTAAAGCAGCACCGATATGAATGATTTCGAATACCTGGCCCTGGAAAGAGATGGCCGAGTACTTACCGTATCCTTCGACGCCGGTAATAGCGTCAATAGTCTCAACAACGCTCTGATGCGGGAGCTGACCCGATTGGCTGTTGCGCTCCAGAACGACAGCGAGCTCAGTGCCATTGTACTGACCGGGCGCGGGGATACCTTCAGCGGCGGGATGGACCTGAAAGATCCTGAACTCGCAGCGCTGGGTGGTGCAACCCTGGCTGAAAAGCGGACGCTGCTTAAAGTAGGACCGAGCCTGTGCGCGGCCTGGGAAGCCCTGGATCCGGTGACAATCGTCGCCATGGAGGGCTGGTGCATTGGCGGTGGTGCTGCCCTCGCGGTGGCCTGCGACTGGCGCGTAATCGCAGACAATGGACAGTTTTATGTACCCGAGCTGAAACTTGGCATGAATATGAGTTGGGAGAGCGTTCCCAGGTTCGTCAACCTCATCGGACCAGCCAGAACAAAGCAGCTGTTGATATTGGCAGAGCCGCTATCAGCCGATACCGCCGAGCACTGGGGCCTGGTGGACGTTGTGGCGGCGCCGGGACAGGCCCTCGCAGAGGCGCAGGCGTTGGCCAGGCGGGTCGCCGCCATGCCGCCTATTCCCGTGCGCATGGCTAAACGGGGCATTACCGCTGCCGCCACAGCGCTTAACACAACGGCCAGTTACATGGATGCCGACCAGTTCCTGACTGCGATGGAATCTGAAGACTCCAAAGAGGCGATAACTGCGTTTTTCGAGAAACGTGAACCAAACTTTAAAGGCAACTAGGGCTTCTTTGCGATTCGTCGATTTGGCTGCCTTCGGATTCGTGTTAGCCTCTACCGCGCTTCAATGCTGTACTAGTGAAAAACCTCGCCATTGTTATAAGGATAAGCTCCCACATGATCGTCGTTAATGTTGCAGTAGATATCGACCCCGAAAACCTGTCAGCTATGAAAGAAGGTATAGCCACCATGGAGGCCGCCAGCCGCGCCGAAGATGGTTGCCTGGACTATACCTTCAGTGTTGAGCTAAACGACCCATCGAAACTCAGGATTACCGAAAAGTGGGAAACCGTAGAGGCCCTGGCAGCTCACTTCCAGGCACCCCATATGGGCGCCTTCCAGGCACTCATGGCAAACTATCCGCCAAAGGGCATGGAGGCCTTCTTTTATGAGGCGGAGGAATTTACACCGCCGGGGATGTAGTCACGTGGGAGGGGCCGATCAATTGCACCCCTTCCCTCCATTCAAGTCGTTGATCTTCGGGCCATTCACGGACGCCGGTGCCAGGGCTGTTGGTCCGGCACGAGGCCGCACCGTTTTTACATCCAGACTCCGATTCCTGCGCCTGGCCCGGACAGATTACAGGGTTATTCCTCACTTTGAGTTCAATGTAAACTGAGGGCATCTCCACTCACAAGCCAGGTAGGCTCTCCATGTCTCAATACGATATTCATAGCGAAAAAGCACTCAGGGAAATCATGGGCGAGCCTGTGCACGAGCTGGTCGTGGCCAAAAGTGCGGGCGTACTGTCCGAGCCCATGAAGAAGTACATTGAACTATCCCCCTTTGTCTGCCTCTCTACATACGGCAAGCAGAGTGGCGGCGATGTCAGCCCAAGGGGGGATGCGCCCGGGTTTGTGCAAGTGGTAGATGAGCGTACCTTGCTGATACCGGACCGCCCGGGCAATAGAAGATTAGACAGTGTGGTCAATATTATCGAACAACCCAATGTCGCCCTGTTATTCATGATTCCGGGGGTGCTCGACACCCTACGGATTAACGGGAAAGCGGTTGTTACCACGGACCCAGCACTCCTCGAACGGTTCGAGGTCAACGGTAAACTGCCGGCACTGGTTATCAAGGTCACTGTGGAAGAGGCCCTGGGGCATTGTTCCAAGGCATTCAGGCGATCCAAACTATGGCAAACCGACTATTTGCCCACCGAGCACGTCCCCACACTGACTGAACTCATGTCAGGACACCTGGGGTTGGATAAAGATACGACGGATATGCTCGACGCAGCCATACAGGATGATGCCGAAAACAATATGTACTGAGATTGGCAGGGCGGGCATGCCTCTGCAGCAGGCCTCGAGAAAGCCGACTTCCCCCAAGGAACGCTCAGGCAGGTAGATCAGGCATTACAGTGATACAGCACATTTTCCAGTCACTGCCATCCTGCCGAAACACGTAGAGGCCCTGGTTGCGGGAAATTAAACCACCCGAATCCGTGTGTCGCTCATAGACTCCGTGAAGTGCGGCCAGAGAATCACTGAGCAGGGTCACGTCAGACTGAGTAATATCGGTGCTCGCGTAGTTTTCCGGCAGGGATGCGCGTAGCTGCTGCATAAACTTTACCACCACCTCACTGCTGGTGATCTCCATCGTATTGCTCGCCTGGCATATAATCGCTGGCAGCGATACCAGGGACGCTATCGCGGGATAATCGCCGTCACTGAACGCCAGCATGTATCTCTCGAAAGATTTTTTTACATCGCGTTCTGCCGCCATGCCCTGCCCTATCACACGTCTGGTTAATTGTTTATTTATGCTAGACTAACTTTTCAAAAATAGTAGTAACTTCAACACCCGCGCTGGGGCTGATGGGCCCAGAGGTAACGAACGCGTGCTCAAGCTGTTCGAAGAACTCAAGCGTCGCAAGGTCTATACCGTCGCGACCTACTACATGGTCTCCAGCTGGTTGATCCTGCAGGTTTCCGACGTCTTGTTTCCTGCCTTCGGCTTGCCAGATACCGCGATGCGGCCCGTTGTCTTGCTGCTGTTTTTTGGTCTCCCCATCACGGTCATTCTCGCCTGGGCGATCGATGTCACCCCAGAGGGTATCTCGCTAACATCTGAGGCAACACCAGAAACGCGCACCAAACTCAGAACGCGGGATTACATTACCATTGCGCTGCTGGCGATTTTGATGGCGGTGGCGGCCGTGCAGCAGTACTTGATATTCACACGCCCCGGCACTGACAGTAGCTCCCTGGTTCAAACAACCTCCCCGGTGAACAGCAACGGCGATATGTCGATTGCCGTGCTACCACTCGCTAACCTCAGCCCAAATCCTGAAAACAGCTACTTCGCCGCTGGTATACACGAGGAGATTCTCAACCAACTGGTCAAGATCGACGCCATGGAGGTGACCTCCAGAACAGCGGTGTTGCGCTACAGTGATACCAAGCGCCCCTTGAGCGAAATTGCCCGGGAATTGGGGGTGGGAACGATCATGACAGGCAGCGTGCGTTTCGCTGACAACAAGGTCAGGATCAAGACCGAGCTGGTAAGAGCCGATGATGTCTATCTCTGGGCCGAATCCTACGAGTTCCAGCTGGATGACATTTTTGCCATCCAGACCGACGTCGCTCTCAAGGTCGCTGATGCGATGCATACATCGATCCTGCCGTCGGAGATAGAAAACATCCAGAGACCACCCACGGATAGCACCGAGGCCTATGCGCTTTACCTGAAATATCGCTACCAACTGAACCTGGAAGGCGCCGGCGCAAATCTTGAAGAGGACGGGTGGATTGAGGCAGGAATCCGGCGCCTGGAGAAGGCGGTCTCAATAGACCCCGAATTCGCACCGGGCTACGCCGAGTTGGGTTTTGTCTCGTGGATGAAAGGCAGTATCAGCCCTGCCGAGCAGGAGGCGCTTTACGACCAGGCACTGGATTACGCCAATAAGGCCATTTCGATTGACCCAAACCTTACGACCGCCTACGAAACGCTGGCCAGGGTGTCATTCGACCGCCTGCAATGGTCTGACTGGGAAACCAACGCGCGCAAGTCCGTCGAATTGAATGACCTGGACGGTCGCGCCGCTTTTAATTTCGCAATGACCTTAACCAACGTGGGCCAATACAGCGAGGCCTTCCAATGGTATGAGGTGGCGATCTCCAAGAATCCATCGATACCTTTCTTCCGGGAAGCCGCCATAGCGGCGCATATTTGGGGCGGCGACTACGAAACCGCCCTGAGCCAGACGGAACAATTTCTCGCAGTGGGTGGCGACAAAAATGCCTACCTGACCCTGAAAGCCTATGTTTTGCATAAATTAGGCAGAGAGCAAGAATCCCAGGAGGCACTGGCTGCCATATCCGAAGAGCCCATGCTGGTGGTTATGTGGGTTACGCCGGGCTACCAGGATTACCTGCGATGCAAAAATGGACAGAAAGATACGGTCATGGCGGAATTGGCCGAACTAGAGATCGGCGTGGCTCGCGAGCTGCGCATTCAACACTGTGCAGCCGGCTCGGCCGATAAAAATGCCCTGTTCGATAGCTTCAACAGGACGATAGAACGGGGAGAGATCATTTATCTCACCGACGTGGTGACAGAAGATGTCAAAGCTGACCCGCGATGGCAGCTGGTAACAGACTATATGGATTATCCGCGCGGCTGACAGACCTACAGCGAAGCCCCTTGCCGCACATCACCTCGCGAGTCCTGTAATGAACCTAGCGCGTCTTCCGAACGGTACGCCCAGGTGCTACCTGGCGCTGCCCGCCAATGAAATGACATCAATAACTGTGTCTTCCAAAACTTGTAGTGCCGACTGATAAACGTTGCCCGCTCGGTCTTCGATTTCGACTTTATCTTCTGTGAAGAGCCGACGATGCCACCCAGGAAACCCAGGAAATGGGCGCCCGCCCAGGTATGGACACGGTAGTTGGGTCGCGCCAGACAGCGTTTGAGCACGGAAGGGCTGTAAAGACGCGTAATCGCCTGTGCCGCCCGGGTAGCATCCATAATTGCCACGTTGGCGCCCAGCGCAACCCGAGGCGTGGTGGAATGTCTGGCGTCACCAGTGACAAAAATAGTATTTCGGTAGATGCTCCTGCTAGCCCGCTCCAGGCGGATATCGATGAGCGAAAGTCCGAAGTTTATATCACCCGACACCCCCAACCTGGCCGCTCCCTCATGCAGTAGCGCTACCAGTTTTTCTCGATCGGCCTTGTGCGACCATGACAGACCTTGCCACTCCGGACTCTCTGGCACTTTCACGAAAACGCTGGTGCCATGGCCTGTTGCCAGCGCCAGGGCTTCCTCGGTTCGATTGTTGTTGTGGTACTTGGTATTACCCCTTCCCGCCTGCTTGAAATTGGCGCTGATCAGGGTCTCCAATTCCCGAACACCCTTCTTTTCCGCCGCACCTATGAGTTCGAGTGTTTTACTGCTGGTGCCATCGGCGGCAATAACATAGCGCGCATCGACCTCGTGAAACGTTCCCTCACACAGAAATCGAACACGGGTACTGCCTTTTTCTGGCTCACTGATCTCTATCAATTCAGTTTGATGCAGCAAGGTAACGTCCCCGGTTTTGCGAAGGGCTCGGTATATGGCTTGCTCCAACACATTGATACTGACATTGAAGACCGGGCGGCGCCTGAGCATAAACAGTGCGCTAAACGTAATCCGCCTACGCGCATTGCCCTTGTGATAGCTGGGTAGCGGGTACTGGTTGTACACCGCCTCTTCCGGGCAAATCTGGGTCCAGTCAGTTGCTGGCGCAAACTGGCTGAGATCACAGCCCATCGCCTCAAGCGCATGAGCCGGTGCCGCATCCAACAAGATGGTATTGGAGCGGGTTCTTTCACTGCTGTGCTTGTCGAGAACCAGTACCGACTTGCAACCATAACCGTAGCGGCTCGCCAGGTGACTCAAGGCCAGGGCACTGGTTGCGCCACCGGGCCCTGCGCCCACAACCACCACGTCCACAGTCTTCGCTAAGTCCATCATTTCCCTATCGTTGGCCAAAACTGAAATTATGTGTATTAATGCTAATGACTACTAGCTGGACGAAATTAATAATCCATGGGCCAGCAGGGTATCCAGTTGAACAGGATAGTTCATTCTAAAATACAAAGTGATCTTGAGGGTATCCATCGATGAATTCAGCAGCACCTGTCGTGACGCCGGCGAAAAAGAGAATTCTGGTTGTTAATTGTTTCTTTCCAGACGAACGACAAGCCATAAAGCGCACCAACCAGGTTCCCAATGCGGTGGCACCTGTGCTGCTCGCTGGGTATTTCGATAGCGAATTTTGTGAGGTAAAACTCTACAACGAGGTCAGCAGCGGCTTTATCGAGGTTTATCACCCCGAACTGCTTGAATGGCCCGACATGGTAGTACTCAGCAGTTTGACCGCCGCCTTCGATCGCCTCTTGCATGTTACAGCCTATGCTAGAACCGCCAATCCGAAGGTAATCGTGGCCGCCGGTGGCCACGCAGTACGCGCCTTCCCAATCTACTCACAACAATTTTTCGACTACACCTGTGTCGGCGACGTTGATGAAATCAGGGATGTCATCAGCGACGCCCTGGGGCCAGCGTACGTGGCAGAGGCATTTACACCGCGGTACGACCTCGCCTACTGGATCAACCGCCTGGGTTACGCCGAGTCGTCGAGGAACTGTAACTTCCAATGCGGGTTCTGCAGCCTGACCAGCGCCGGGTTACGGTACCAGGTACCCGAACTGGATTATCTTGAAGCACAGATGGAACAGATTGGTAAACGGCCTATATTCTTCTTCCAGGACAATCAGATTCTCGGCTCCAGCCGCGACAGTTTCAAGGAACGCCTGGCGCTTTTCCAAAGAAGGCGTGAGGCTGGCCAGTTCAAGTACTGGAGTGGATTCGTTACAGACACCTTCTTCTGGGAGGACGAAAACATCGACCTGGCCCGGGAGACCGGTTGTATTTCAGTCTTTGTCGGTGTCGAATCCTTCGACGATGCCCCCTGGCTGGACCAGGCCAATAAAAAACAGAACAGTCGCTACAACCAGGCCGAGTTGCTGCGCAGGGCGATCGACGGCGGCGTACTCGTTCAGTACGGCCTGGTCTATGACCCCACCCAGCATTCACTGGCCCAAATGCACAAGGAGCTGGATATTATTTGCTCCAATCCGGAGATACCAGCGCCCAACTTTATCTTCACAGCGATCCCTTTCCCCGGAACACCGTTTTTCAGGCAGTGCATTGAGCAGGACCTTATCCTTCCCAATACCGACGTGAGGGACCTTGAGGGCTCAACCCTCAGCCTGCGAGGCATAGATTCACAGGAAGAAACACTGGACTTCGTACGGCGAGGCCGGCGATTCGCTGGATACAGGAGCCGTTTTATGAGACACCAGGCCAAGTTTTTGAAACGCTATTCACATAGCCTCAATCGCGACCAGAAGCTTTTATCACTCATTGCGGCTGCAGCTATACTGGCTCCAACCGCTGTACTGGGTCCAGGCGCAGTTTTTCGGAAAAAGATTCATCGAACCCATCTCAGTACAACCGAGGTACTCGATGATATCTATACTCCGCGGTTACCAGTGGCAGACAAATACAGTCATTACTTCGCGCCGACCAACCTGGTAAACCACAACGGAGAACTCAACGAAGCGCTGGCGGAAGACTCAATGGCAACACGACACCGCAAATCCAGCGATTCAGACAGTGCGTCCCTGGCGGTCGAAGTCCGGGCATGAGTTTGGGGTTTTCCCTCACACAGCTTTACAGGCTGGTAGGTATTTTCCTACTCCACATGATTGTGATTACTGCGCTACTTACTGGCACGAGCTACCAGGATTGGCTGGTGTTCGCGGTGATCTACCCGCTCGCAGCAATCGGGGTGGGTATTTCCATGCATCGTTACTTCGCGCACCGCTCATTCAGCACCAGCCGATTTTTCCAGTTCTTCCTGGCCCTAACCGCCTCTCTGTCGTTTGGAAACGCGGTCAATTTCGCCGGCAAACATCGGCTTCATCACCGCCATTCTGACCGGGAGGCAGATGTCCACTCTCCCAAGCAGGGTGTCTGGCAATGCTGGGTAGGCAGTATTGTGGACTGCGGTTATCCCGATGAGGATATCGAAAGGGAAATCGAGGATTACAAGGATTTCCCGGAGCTAATGTGGCTGCACAAACACTCTACCTGGCCCGGACTGGCGCTTTGCATCATTTTGTTCGTCGTTGGCGGTTTTAGTATGTTGGCCATTGGTGGCTGCCTGAGCTCGGTCCTGCTGCTGCACCAGAGTTCAGCCGTCAACTACTTTTGCCATTGCCGCGGCTCGAGACGCTTCGCTACGCGCGACAATTCTCGTAACAATCCTCTGGTGGCTTTGCTGACTTACGGTGAGGGCTGGCATAACAATCATCATCGTTTCCCCCGCTCTGCCAGGGCAGGGATGTACTGGTGGGAAATTGATCTGTTCTACGGGGTTATCTGCTTATTCGAGATGGCCGGGCTTATCTGGGATGTGGAGCGAGTTCCAGACTCTCGGTTGACCACGGCGCGGTTGGCTACAGACTGACTCAATCGGCCTTTGGGGCAAACTGATAGTACTGCACCAGTTCCTCAAGCGAACCTTCAAGGTCGGCTTGCAACTTCTCCTGATCGTTTACGTTGTAATCCAGTATTCGGCGACTTTTCAGATCAAACGGCACTTCATCAATATTCTGAGTCAGGATAAGCACCGGCTTACCCAGGGCATGAGCCATGCCAAGTTCATAGAAAACGTTTGCGTTGTTTCCGGTGATATCTGCGATAACAAAATCTGACTGCATCAAGCCGCTCCAGATATCATCGAGGATATCGGTAGGACGAAAAATGTCGTCTCCCCGTAAGGCAAAAATGTTCAAGCGCTTGCAGATGAGGCGCAGGCTGGCCGTGGTCCGGTCGGACCAATCGGTATGAAAAGGCATAACCAGGAAGCAACTGACCCGCTTATCATCGGAAAGCGTCACGGGAGGCCTGTTGAGCCTCTCAGGACCCAGGAATATCACGTTCTCCCTCAGATCATCGGCGGCTTCATTAACGGTGGCCATCACGCGATCCAATGCAGTCACCTCCAACCAATGGTGCGTACGCCGTTTTTCCGGGCGTCGATCTGAAGCCTGCAATTTATCGGCAAACAGGCCACCGATCCAATTGGCGAGGTAAACAACCACCTCATCAAACCGGGAGGTAATAACTGACATGGATATCACGCAGGCGGCGCTGAATAGAACGATAAACATGGCCAGTATTTGCGGTAACTCGCTGAGCAGGTGCGCTGCGAACATCGCGACAGTGCAGGTAACGAGCCAAAATATCAGCAGGTAGATGGACAGGCCCGAATGATGGTTCTTTGCTTTCAGCAGAGTTTCTGACTCCTCTAGCGCCACCCGCTCGCCACGACGTATCTCGAATTGCATCAACAAGCCGATCAGGATAATTGTCTTGCTCAACGCCCAGAAAGCATCCAGGTTCTTATTGCTTTCCAGGTAGTCGTTCAGACTGACTGCCTCAGCGTGCATTCGGATACTGTCGAATACCGAAATGATGTCGTTACCGGCTGCCAAGGTAAATCCCATCACGATGACGATCAGTCCGCGATTTACACTCATCAAAACGCAAAGCAGGCCAAACATAATGCCAATCAATTCCAGCATTAGCAGAATCAAATCCAGGCGTTCACCCTTGTCCGAAAACTCAAACTGAAAATTTTGAAGTTGGAACAGGAGCAAAAGCATTACACCTATCAGCAGTAGCGGTGCTACAAACAGGTAGGTTTTCGTTTCTCGTAACTGGGTAGCGAGACTGAAAGCAAACGCTGCCCAGGCAATATTCCATAAGAAAAGGTGCATGCCGTAGAACAACGAATTGAGGTGAATACCGCCATTGGCATGACTGCTCTCTACAACGGTAGGGTTCATCCACTGGAGTGTAGTCATCTCGCCAGCTTGTAAGAGAAAGGCATTGAGTGCATCAGCTATGAAGGCAAGGGCCAGGATCGCGTAGAGAATTTTCGCGAGGCCCTCTCCATCTCGACTGAGCTTGATGGTTAGTAGGACACACAATGTAATCGCTGCGATTTCCGGCCAAAGCTGCACAGCGTCGCGCCCAAGGACAAAAAATACCAGGGCGTAAAGCAGGTAAGCGGCGCAGACAGCACCAATTCTGCTTTCAGTACTTTCCAATAACCTGGATACACCTTGCATCAGAGGATATCTTCCTCACGTATATATTTCTCGGCGTAAAGCCCTCCAAGCTCCTGCCACTCGGATATCGTCGGTATCGATTTATAATTACGCAGCGTTTTTATTTCTTTGGCAGTGTAATCTCTACCAAACTCATTTTTTAGCCACGCTTGCTCCAACCGAAGGTTATAGCGCGTATAGGAAAACAGCGGATCGGGTGAGAGTGTCTCTTGCGACAGGTCGCCTATCAAACTGTCGATTGCATCCCTGGGTCCCAGCTGTTTTCCCATCCACTGCATCATCAGTTCATTGAGCTCACGACAGTCGTTCATAAGCGATCCAAGAGCAACTCCTCCAGTGCCCAGGGCGGGCATATACTTGGCCAGAAGATCCACGTCAGACATGCTCCGGGTCCATTGGCCGGTTCCCAGCGAAAGCACGTGAATGTTGTCTGGCCCGGTAACCCAATTGTAGCCATAGCCTTCAATGGTCGCCTGCATAAACAACTGAAAAGCCGGATAGTTATGCGGGCTTACGCCCCCATCCAGGAAAAGGCCACGTTGGTCTTCAGCTACCTGTAACACTTCTGCCGAAAAGGCACCCGGTGCCGCAGCACTGGCTCGTACTGCGCGCCAAAGCTTGTAGTCTTTGTTGGGCACATAGTCTGCACCGTCGGGTGCATCGAAGTAGTCGGCATCAGGGTTATTAGTTATCGGCCAGACACTTCCGGTATCCAAGCGTTTCGTGACGGCGGTATAACCAATCCCCATGTTGGTGACGCTTTCCATGGTCGTGTCGGCTCCGAGGACTTCCTTGAGTCCATCCTCTATGGCCTTGGTAGGAAAGCGGGATCTCAAAATACCCCAGCGAAAAGGCTGTTTCTTAAACACCTGCCTGCCCACGTCGAGATACATGCTCTCTATATCGGCCGCTGTATTGCCCAGTGCGATCAGGGCAGAAACCATTGACCCTGTCGAAGTACCGCCCACGAGGTGGTAATGATCACGGAGGACGGCATCGGGGTTGCCGGTTTTCTTACGGATAATGGCTTCAACTTTCTTTAGCATCTGCGCGGTCAGAACCGCTCGCAGGCCGCCCCCATCTATCGCCAGGATACGTTTCATCTGGCCATCATTGGCAAGTACACGATTCCTGAATTTTTCGAAGCTCATAGCGTTTCCTTATTATTGTTTGTCGCTTTTCCGGTAGGTCTGTTCGAACTCCCGCCGGTCTATTCGATACACTTCCTTGTTGTCGGGCAGCGGAGTTGCCAGGATGTCTCCCTTTCGAACCTTCTGGGGGTGTCCCCAACTGGCAAGTATTTCAAAGGCGTCCTCACTGTTCAGTAACTTCAGTAGTGAGTCATCCACCACGATAGCCAGAATTTCGCCGACCGGCAAATACTCAGACCATTCGCCCGTATCCGGACGCAGGAAGCGGTAGCGTTGGGTAAAACCCTCTTCGCTGATGATGTACTCTTCCGCCGCCTCGGTCTGGCTTTTAACCACGTAATCCCCTGAATTGGCTACATTCTCCGTCTCGACGCCACTCGATGTTATGGTGACAATTCGCTCACCCTCCTTCGCCTGTCTTGCAAAAACCGGAGTGGCCTTTTCGTATCGCGCATTCGCACCCTCAAATACGGGCAGCAGTAAATTCAACAGCGTGTCCTGGTCCAGCATTTCATTATCCGACATACCTGACCCCCAGCTGCGGAAAGGTTATTTGCCGGACCATCACACTGTCTCGCCTCGCCATTCATCCAGTCTCTGCCGAACCGCCGCATAGTCCTCCTCGCTATCGATATCAGCGGCACCGCCGCCAATAGTCGTCGTCACTATAGCCACCCTGGCCTTGAGCAGCCTGGAGGCGTATTTACTCAGCGCCGCATCCGTAGAGACCTTTCTAAGAAGTTTCACACCAGACTCAAACCCTATATGCCGACAAAATACTGCAAGCTCCATCACCAGGAACAGAAGTACCGGCGCCAGACCCATCCGCTGGGTTACCGCAAAGTCCCAAAAGGTTTTAACAATATTCATCAGGCTCTTCTGATGCCTTCTTTGATACAGTCTCTCCAGGTACTCGCGATTCTCGACCTTGAACGGCTTGATGACATGGAGGTTGTTCAAGCGGAAGTTGCCTTCACGTAGATGCAGGTAGTTCCATTGAAAACCGGGCAGACTGCCCACCGGTTGGTATTTCTTGAGGTAGGTTTCTTCGGTCATGCCAACGCAATAGTCCAGTGATTGTGCTGTGCACGCTACCAGGAACTCATCAATTTCAGCGGAAGTCAGAAAGGGTAGATCGCTCGCGACCAACAACACCGCTTTATCTCTTATCGACGTATTGTGGAGCTCATCGCCGGGCTCATACTCTGGCAGGAGATGCAAGAACGCTGACATGCAGTTCTGGTACAGATCGTCTTTCTGTTCAAGAACACTCAGGGGTTTGCTCGACAACAGAACGCCAGCATACTCTTCTATCAATCCGGAAATCTTGTCTCGCGGGCCGACAACACAGATTCTGTCTACCTGGCTTGCCTTCTCAAGCGCCAGTATGACCTGAACCAGAAGTGGATACCGGCCAACATGCAGGAAGGACTTATGCTGGCCATCGATATACCGGCTACCGGAACCGTCACCTGCCAAAAGTATCGCGTCGATTTCGCCATTTCCTCACAATCGGACCGCTGGGCTACAGCCATGTTAAAGCTGCCGGGTTACATCACCAGTATAGGCAATACACCCTGGCCCGCTATCGAACACTACTTTCGGGCGAATACGCCTACCGCCTCCTGAACCCGCTCGGCGTACTCTCGAAGCTCCGGAAATTCATCGGCTATCGGGTTGATCCAGGTTTCCGGTTTCTGGTCATACATCCCTGAGAGCAGGCCAGCTACTGCAAAATCAAACGCTGTCAGTCGTTCACCCGCGATAAAAGGGTGGCTTTTTAATGCACGGCCCAGCGCTCGCAAATCACGTCGCGCAAAATCAGCTTGCTCATCGAGGTTGTGTCTTCCCAGACCGTGAAGATCAAGTGTTTTAAGCACCTGTTTACGCGCGATTTTGCTCGCGATTGGCCTGATCAAGCCGGGTATATTGCCAAAAAAGCCCGCCACGACATTGGGGAACCAGGCATCATCCAGCCATCGGCTTGCAACAACCAACCAGTACAGGTGATCCTCGATCAAGCGGGTAAAGGCATATCCCCGGGCATACTCTTCATCCGATAACTGGCCAAACAGCGCGCCACCGTGGGCTTGATCGAGTCGCTCTAAAATGAGCTCAGAGTCCGCAATCGTTTCGCCATTCATAATAATGTACGGAAGCTTACCCTTGGGGGACTTGCGAGGATCGCTCTCTTCAATGATCTCGTAGTCGAGGCCAAGATGGGTCAATGCCATCTCCACTTTGAGACAGAATGGGCTGACGTTACGGAGTCCGAAGGTCTCGGGAAAAGTACAGAGCTTTATCATCGTTGTGGCGTCTCCTTTCTACCTGGGTTCGGGCAATACTGAAGTCGGGAATAGTCTCGCATCACATTATCACAGGCCCACGCACGCTGGACTCCCTTAATGCCAAGGCGACAGCGAGACGACCGGGCAAACAATGCGTTTGACCTAAGGCTGCGGACGCAGTTCTTCGGGATTCCAGTAGGCCCTCATCCTGGTGATCTTGCCATCCTCGCCAAACGACAGCACATCGGTAGCATCAAGGTAGCTGACGTCGTCACCCATGGTCAGCTCAGCCAGCAATGGGAATGCGCACTCATTACCCGCGACGCAAATGGGTCCGGATAACTCGACTTTCAACAGGGGTGCCGTCATTGAATAAAATGCCTTGATGGCTTCAATGCCGGTTTGCACATCGCCACCGACGGGGTCTTCAGCGGTGGCCTCATCAGCATAAAGCGCGATAATGCCATCGATATCGCTTTCGCACATCATCCCGACATAGGCGTTCACAATCTCTCTTATTTCACTAGGGCTGGGCACTGTCTAACTCCTTTTATCGTATCTTCACACGCGCTGCTCAGCGCTATGAATTGTCCTTAAATAGCGCATTGAGATTTTCATCTTCGCACTCCAGTATTCGCTGAACCCACTGGTGGAATCTCTGGCCACCCTCTTCGTTGCGGCCAAAGAGAATGGTATCGCGTGCACCGGTTCGCAGGGATTGCTGCTGTTTCAGGCCAGTAGCATAGTCTTCTTCCTCCACGACGAACTTGAGAAAATCAAACTGCTCCTTAGCCTCAGCAGCACCGGCTTCATCCGGCTTTTTTTCCAACAGGTAGTTCTGGATGGTATAGGACTCACCCGGGCTGTCACCAGGGAATAGCTGGGATATCAATACACCCCGCGTATCTCCTTCCCCAAAGGAAGCAATGCTTACGTGCGGGAAGATTGTCCAGACACCATTGAGCAGTAGCGGCATCGGCCACTTGTCTTCATCAATCTCAGACAGCTCATCTTCTATGGTTTCAGGGGAGACAACCCGTTGATGCGGGCCCCAGTCGAAATACAATGCCTTACTGGAGAAGGATGGACCGAATGTCTCTCGGTGCAAAATGGGTAAATGATAAAAGTCGAGGTAACCATCAAAGGCAATTTTCCAATTGGGTCCGTCCACTTTCCGGCTGTCAAAAAAGTGCCAATCAGCAAACCCGAAGTGGGCCAGCAGTTCGTCGTAGCCGGATAAAAAGTTATCTATATCCAGATCGGATTTGCTGTTGGTTAGCACCCAGATCAGGCCACTACGCTCTACCGCTTTCAGTGGTACCAGGCCATTAGCCTGTTTGTCGATTTCGCCAAATTCATTGGGCGAATAGACATGAGTGAGTTCGCCTTCATGATTGTAAGACCAGGCGTGGTACGGACAGGTGAATCGCTTCGCCTGGCCACAGCCTTCCTGCATGATCTGGGCACCGCGATGAGCGCAACTGTTCACATAGGCCCGGATCTCGCCCTGCATATCACGCGTGATGAGTACTGGCACGCCCGCGGCGTCCATGGCCTTGTAGTCTCCCGGATTGGGCAATTCCGCACTTGTTGCCAGCATTAGCGGAAGGCGCTTGAAGACCCGCTCCATTTCAAGCGCCCAGTGTTCGGGGTCGTAGTAATGGCTGGCCGGAATCTTAACAATGCTGTCTGCCTGGGCTATCGTGCCCGCCTCTGCGTGGGCCAGACCTACCCTCGACATTTCCACCAATTCTGCCTTGCTCATGACGCTCCCTCCCCGTACTGCCAATCGAGCGGACATCCTATCGCTTTTGTTTGAGTACCGAAATAGCGACCAGTATCGGCCCAAGAGGCTCAGGAAGTACCGGCTCCACGGCTAACTGTCGCCCTGTAACAAGACTCATGCCTATTCCAAAGCGGCGGCTATGGGGGATTCAGCACCAACTGGCAGAGCCAGCCGAGGGGGATTTAAGCAGTTCTTCGATATTGGCCTCGATCACGCCATAGCCAACATTGCCATAAAGTTTTTGTCTGCCGTCATTGAGAATAAATGTTGGGCTGCCCTGAACATGCAGGGCTTCTTTCTCTCGATAGTCGGCATCCAGTAAGGCGTGGGCCCGGCCCGAATTCAGCAACTGATGCACCCCGGGCAGAGGTATTCCGCAGGAATCCAACACGTCTTCAATGACCTGGTTCGCACTGATGTCGCGCCCATGCGTGAAGAAGGCGATTCGAAGCGCCACCAAGGCTGTTTTGAATTTCTCCGGAGCAATTTGCTGTACACATTTCAACGCCAGGTGAGCGGGCGTCGATGACAGGGGACGGCACTCGTTCCAACACGCCGGGTGCAGCGAAACATGTTGATGATTATCCGCCACCTCCCGCAAATGGCTCGCGAACCCCTGGTAGGCGCCCTTATCACCCCAGGCGCTGCTCATCTTGTGCTCAGTATCGCCGAACACGGAACAAAATCGGTGATCAATACTGATGCTGTCGCCGAAACGGGTTTCAACTTCGTCGACACGAGCCTGGGCAATGTGCGCCCAGATGCACAGCACATCAGAGAAAAGCGTTATGGAAATTTTTCCTGCCATAACGCCATTCTGTTTCATCTCTCCAGCACAGGCAATCGCCACATTGCCGGCGCAACTGGACAAACGCAATCACTGACCGCTAACTGCTCAAGGGGCATTTCAGCAAATCAAGCAATTTCCGGGGATTTCTCCAGATTTTAAGTGCGTTTCGTCCGGTGTCCTGATTTTCTGGGGAAATCTCCGGAAATTAGTGGCTTCCCGCCTCGTGGATCCCTTGAATATACCTCGAATAGACGCTCGGCTTTGATGTCGAGCATGGGGTAGGGACATGTTTTCAGACACATACCGTTGCAAGCGGCTGCTACATTGCGCAGGCGTACTCTTCGCTCTCCTGCTGTTGGCCAGCTGCCGCCTGGTGATCAAAGTCGATGAGTCCGGCCATATCACCTCTGCAACCAGTCAATACGATTGTATCGATGGCGAGTGCGTATTCCCGATCGAGGGTCCTGTAACCGAGACTTTCACCGCCAGGCCCGCCGAGGGCTACCGGTTCGTACGCTGGCAGGGGCTGTGCAAACGCTCACCCGCTGACGTCTGTCAGATCACCCTGATGCCACTCCCGGAACAGCTCAGTCAATTCAGCGGTGATATCGTGGTGTCGGCGATTTTCGAGCCAACCTCGGTAGAGCGACCCTGGTATCGCGATGGCGACAGCGACGACTATGGTTCGCCCACGGAGAGCATGATGGCACGCGAGCAGCCGCCCGGCTTTGTTATCAACAAAAAAGACTGCCAGGACTCAGACAGCAAAGTACACCCCGGGGCCCGGGAAGAGAACGACGGCCGTGACAACAACTGCAATGGTCGCGTGGACGAAGGATACCGTGCATCAGAGTTTTACCAGGATGCGGACGGTGACGGCTATGGCAATGCCGAAACAATAGTCCTGGAGACTTTCCAACCCGCTGGCTACGTCAGCAATAACCTGGACTGCGACGACACCTCCAGTGACACCTATCCCAGCGCGAGGGAAATGGCAGACGGTCGCGACAACGATTGCGACGGGGCTATTGACGAGGGTGGCACGCCCTACTTCCGGGACGTGGACGGAGACGGCTTCGGAGATCGCTACCAGGTCATTGAGTCACTGGAGCCCGCACCGGGCTATGTCACCAATGGCGCCGACTGTGACGACAACAACCCCGAAATATCGCCCGTCGCGGCCGAGATGTTTGACAGCGTGGACAACGACTGTGACGGGTGGGTAGACGAGGGTTTCACGGTAGTGACCTACTACCGCGATGCTGACGGTGATGGTTTCGGGGATCGCGAAGACACGCTTCGAGACATTGTGCAGCCAGAGGGGTTCGTGGAGAACGGTAACGATAACTGTGTCTCTATCCACAACGCTGACCAGGGCGACATTGACCGCGATGGTCTCGGCGACGCCTGTGACCCCTTTACGGACACCGACGGGGACGGTAACCAGGACAGTGCGGACAACTGTCCTGCGAGCTACAACCCGGAGCAAAATGATATCGACGCGGATGGCATTGGTGATGCCTGCGATACCGAAAACGGTCTCGACCTGGATAACGATGGCATCAATAATGAGACTGACAATTGCCCCACCGCCTACAATCCGGGGCAAGACGATAGCGACCATGACGGCAGTGGCGACTCTTGCGATACCGTGAATGACAACCCGCCAGTGGTGGCGGCAGGCGCCTGCCAGATCTCGGCCGAGGACCAGCAAATGCTCGCCCTGGTCAACGAATTCAGGTCACAGACACGCAGCTGCGGCTCATTGGGTAATTTTTCGCCGGCACCTGCGCTGTCATGGGATTGTAGCCTGAAGTCCGCCGCACTGAGTCACTCCATGGATATGGCAAGCAACGACTTCTTCAGCCACACCGGATCTACCGGCTCTTCAGCCGGCGACCGTGCCAGCCAGGCCGGCTACAGCTGGTCTTTCTGGGGTGAAAACATCGCCGCCGGTACGCCACTGAGTTCGCCCAGTGTCGCGTTGCAGGGCTGGATCGATAGTCCCGGACACTGCGCCAACCTGATGGAGCCAAACTTTACCCACCTGGGTGCGGCTAAATTCAGTAACGTCCAGAGCACCTACGACGTTTACTGGACACAGGTATTTGGCCGGCCACGCTGATCCGGGCTGGCAATCCACCCCCGAAACACTCGCGCAAGACTGCCTAACTCCAGGACACTGATGTTAGGATATTCTCCAATCGAAGGGGAGCCGACTCATGAGATTACAGGGTCTGAACTGCGTCATCACCGGTGGCTCAGCAGGTATCGGGGCTGCCACCGCACGGCGTTTTGTCGCCGAGGGTGCACAGGTGCTGATTGCCGATATCAATGTCGAAGCCGCCAATTCGCTCGCTGAGGAGCTGGGTGCTGCGGCGACGGCTTTGCACTGCGACGTCACGCGGGAGGATGACGTCAAGGCGGCCGCCGAGAAGGCCTATGCACACTGGGACAAGGTGGATGTTCTGGTCAATAACGCTGGCAGCGAGCTGAATCGGGCCTACGATGAGACCACTGAAGACGAGTGGGACAGGGTTTTAAACACCGACCTGAAAGGCCCATGGTTGATGTGCAAACACTTTGTACCCGAGATGGTCAGCGCCGGCTCAGGCAGCGTCATCAACATCTCTTCCCTGAACGGCCTCGTGGGCTTTCCACTGTCAACCGCCTATGGCAGTGCCAAGGGCGGACTGGTTGTATTCACTCGTGATATGGCCATCGAACTGGCCAGTACGGGTGTTCGCATCAACTGTGTCTGCCCGGGTGTTATTGATACCGGAATGATGGAGCGATGGACCGATAAAATGCCCGATAAACAGGCGGCGGTGGCAATGTTGCAAGGCACCATGCCAATAGGGCGAATGGGCACCGCGGAGGAAGTCGCCGGTGCCATCCTGTTTTTTGCTTCCAGTGATTCAAGCCTGTGCCAGGGCTCGGTACTGGCGGTCGATGGCGGATTTACCGCCCAGTAGACCAATCCAATCGCACGACGATTTAAACACCGTGCATTGTGAATCCCAGGCCAGCTACAACATCTCTACTATGATCATGCCGGTACCTATGAGGCCAGCAAAATAAAACAAGGGTCTGATCATCGGCCAACCGGCTGCGTAGATAATCGCGTGCCCGACCCGCGCGTAAAAGAAAAGACTCGCTCCCAGCGCTGTGGCGCTGTTGGAAACGCCCGCGGCATTGGCGACCAGCACGACGGCAGCAAACATCACCAGATTTTCCTGCATATTCGCACTGAGGCGTTGCAGCCTCTGCCGCAATAAAGTCGGCGCGGGCAAATTGTCGCGGCTGCCTGCCTGCGCCGTTAAACCATTTTGCTGAATGGCCAAACCAGCCTGGGCAACGATAATGACAAAGAAAAGCAAAACGCTATACACCAACATCAATAATTCGACAGACATAGTTATTCTCCTTTTTGGACCGTCAGTACGGTATCAGCTTGCGGAAGCTACCGGTCAGTATGAAATCACGGACCCAAAATGAAAAGGCTTGAATTATCCGCGTAGGCGACCCCCAATAAGCGCAGAATAGGCTACACTTTTTCCGATAAAGCCTGATACTCACGCCACCGCTGGGGCCTGCAATGCGCAAACCGATAAAGATTACCCTGCTACCACTGGCCATCATGACTGCCACACTGACCCTGTCAGTCCAGGCCGCCACCGATGCCGAGCGGATCAAAATCCTGGAAGCACAGCTGGAGCAACAGCGGCGCATGCTGGAGGCCATGGATGCTGAGCTGCAGCGACTAAAGGCCGGTCAACCCGCCGCAGTCGCCGAGGAGCCGGCGGTTATCACTGAGGAACAAGTCGCAGTAGTAGAGGAGCCGGCTACAGAGCCTGCAGTGCCAGATGAGCCTGTCAGCGATGCACTGGCCCCACTATCGGCCAATATCTACGGCTTTGTCATGGCGGATATGATTTACGACTTCAAGCGGGTCGACCCCAACTGGGAGGACACTCTGCGGGTTAGCACAATTCCGACCGAAGACGGCATTTATGGGCGGGACGGAGATTTCATCTTTGGCGTTCGCCAATCAAGGCTGGGTATAAAGGGCAATTACGGAGACGACATCACCTACATCCTCGAAGCCGAGCTCTTTGGCGTAGGCGGTGACGAGGGACAGACAACACCGCGGCTGCGACATGCCTGGGGCACCTACAAGAATTTCGGCATGGGCCAGTACTGGTCCAACTTTATGGATATCGACATATTCCCCAACACGATTGATTACTGGGGACCAACGGGCATGGTGTTTTATAGGAATCAGCAGGCCCGGTATACCTTCCCCATGGGCGAGGATGAATTTTCCATCGCGCTGGAAGACCCGGGTACTGCACTGACCATCGGCAGGTTCAGAGACACAAATGCGTGTGACCTGCCCAATCCGCCACCCGATTGTGAATCAATAGACTCAGAAGCAGACGAGTTGTTCCAGAGCTACAATGACCTGCCTGACCTGAGCCTGCGCTATCGTAACAACGGCGACTTTGGCCACTACCAAATAGCCGGGATGCTGCGCAAACTGGGCTACGAGAGACTGGATACCGGACAGAAAGATCATGAGTTTGGCTGGGGCATTAACGCCAGCACCGGTTTCAACACTTGGGGCAGAGACGTGCTGAAGCTGCAGGTCGTGTATGGCGAAGGCATCGGAAATTACATGAACGATGGCGGTATCGACGTCGCCCCTGATTCCGCGGACATTACCCGCGCCTCGGCAGAGGTCGTTCCCCTGCTGGGTATCAGCGCATACTACGATCACTACTGGAACGACAAGTGGTCGACGTCTATTGGCTGGTCTATGAATGACCTTGATACGACTGATGGCCAACTGGGTTCAGAGTTTGCCAAGGGGCAAATCGCGCAGATCAACCTGCTCCATTACCCGCGCGACAACGTGCTCCTGGGCACGGAATTCATCTGGGGTGAGCGGGAAGATGTGGATGGTGCCACTGGCGACGACTATCGCATCCAGTTCTCGCTGAAGGTTAATTTTGATTCAGGCGACCTGATGCAACGCCGCTAACGCCGGCTGAATCCTGACACATTTCCTGGAGCGGCCCGCTAGCAGCCACTGGGCGGTCCTCAACAAACATAACGGAGCTCATCATGAATATACCCGTCTCGCGTTTTCTCACTGCAGCGGCCTGCCTGCTGCTCCTCAGCGGCCAGGGGGCTCTAGCCGCCAAGCTGACTGCCGAGGACTTCCAGCGCGTGGTAGACAGTGCGCACGCGCAATTCAAGGACGTTGACGAAGGCGCCAATGCCGACTACATACCCATCCTGGCCACTGTGCCCAGCGAAATGTTTGGCGTAGCCATTATTACCCGGGAGGGTGACGTCTACTCCGCTGGAGAGATGGACTACGAGTTCTCGATACAGTCTGTGTCAAAGCCGTTCACTGCCTCATTGATCATGGCTCAGCAGGGTCCAAAAGCTATTCGTACAAAGATTGGTATTGAGCCCACCGGGCTGGCCTTTAACTCCAAGCTGGCCCTGGAGATTTATCCGGACCGCTCCGTAAACCCCCTGGTTAACGCAGGCGCCATCGCCGCAGTGAGCCTGGTGGAAGCATCGTCGGAGGAAGACCGCTGGCAGCAGGTTCTTAACAACATCAGCGATTTTGCCGGCCGCGACCTGAAGGTGCTCGACGAAGTCTACAAGTCGGAATACGAGTCTTCCTGGAGTAACCGCGGTATTGCCAACCTGCTCTACAACTACGAGCGACTCTACAGCGATCCTGAAGAGGCTCTGCGTGTCTACACGAAGCAGTGCTCAATAGGCATAAATACCAAGGACCTGGCTATGATGGGTGCTACTCTCGCCAACGGCGGCGTCAATCCAGCCACAGGCAAGCGCTTGTTACCCGAAGAGGACGTACCGGAGCTTCTGGCCATCATGGCCACCGCGGGCTTCTATGACGAGTCGGGCGAGTGGATGTACAGCGCCGGTCTGCCCGCGAAAACCGGTGTTGGCGGTGGCATCGTTGCCATCGTCCCCGGTCGCTTTGCCATCGCGACCTTTTCTCCGCCTCTCAACCCGGCCGGCAACAGCATTCGGGGTATGCGCGCTATTCGCTATATTGCAGGAGAACTGGGGGTTGGGCTATACGGTCCGAACCCGGACGAGTAACAGCCAGTGCGACAGCAGCGCCGGGGGGCACCCCGCCCGGCGCTTTCACCCATTCCGCTCAGTATTCCCCGGCGACCGGTCCGTCATTTAAAGGCATAACGCACGGGCAACGACTTTAAACCACCAACAAAGATTGCCTGCACCCACTCCGGGTCGCCGGCAAATTCAATGAACTCCAGTCGCGGCAGCAGTTCGCGGAAAAAACACTCAACCTCGAGAATGGCCAGGTGCTGGCCGAGGCACATGTGCCCGCCGTATCCGAAGGCAAGCTGGTTGCGGTTGTCCCGCGTCACATCAAATTCGTCGGGTCGATCGAACACCGAGGGATCGCGGTTAGCTGAGGGGTACCACAGTGACAGGCTTTCTCCAGCACGCAGGGTTTGACCCTGGAATTCGGCATCTTCAACTACCGTGCGCATCATATGGCGTACCGGTGATACCCAGCGAATCATTTCACGGGCAGCGCCGCGGTACAGGTCCGGATCGGCTTGTAAAAGCGCCATCTGCGCAGGAAACTCCATCAGCGCCTTCATGCCGCCACCGATCGTAGCGGAGGTGGTGTCATGTCCGGCAGTCGCAGTAATAATGAAGTAGCTGATTTGATCCAGCTCCGCCATCGGCTCCCCGTCAACGACGGCATTGGCCAGCACCGAGGCCAGGTCGTCCCCGGGATTTTGTTTGCGATCTTCAACCACACCCTTGAAGTAGCTGAAAAAATCGAGCAAAACGGCCAGACCATCGGACACTTCCGAGCCACGACTCTGTTGAGGGTCCTGGCCACCAAAAAGCTCTTGTGTCAGCTTTAACATCATGCCCTCTTCCTCGGGCGCGACGCCGATAATGGACATAATCACACGCAGCGGATAGAGCAGCGCGACGTCACGAACAAAATCGCACTCACCACCCATAGCTTCCATCTTGTCGACATACTGCTTGGCAATTTTCTCCACCATGGGTGTGAGTCGGGCGATGGGTGACGGCTTGAACCACTCGCGAGTCACATTACGCAGCTTGCGGTGCTTGGGGTCGTCCATGTGTATGAGAGTTTCCAGGCCACTTCGGGTACCAAACTGCTCCAGCAGCATTTGCTCAAACTCGCGCTGCATGATGACTGTTCGAGGATTGTTGATGAACAGGTCATTTTTCTGGCTTATGTGCTTGATATCCTCATGACGTGTCATCACCCAGAAGGGCTCGAAATCCTCGTGCTCGAGGTATGCCACGGGCTGATTTTCGCGCAAATGCTTGAAAAGCCCGTACATGCTGGGCTCATCGCCCATTATCTCGCCGTCAACAATATCTCTAACGCTGTACAAATTCGTTCTCCCAAAAGTCAAAAAGTAGCCGATTGCTGTGTGCTAAAGCGTACCCGGTTTTAAGCGGCCAGAAGCAAGCTTATCAGGTACTGAGAGGCTAGCCGACGGATCGAAGGTATTCGTCGACCCAGTCGTGAAAATGTTGCACCCTCACCTCATCCTGGTTGAGCGTCGCGCTGTCAAAGCCCAAGGAATGCAAGCCGGCCTGCATATCGGCCAGGTAGAAGATATCCTGGTCAATAGTTATCGTCATAGAATAATGGCCATCTATCACGTCTTGTGCGCTGAATACCTGGTGATCGGGTCTTTCACTATTACGCGAGGCATTAAGACCTGGATTCAAGGTGATGCCGCGTTCGCGATCGCTGGCGGACTCTACGGGAACCTGCAAGGTAAACTTGTCGAACACGCACTTGTTGGGATCGTCCGGGTCAGGTCGCGGCCCGAATATCCAAAGCTCCTCAGCCTGTATGGTCATAAACGTATTGGGGAAAATATCGTACTGCCAGACATCGGTCAGCTGCGCGTCGGTGAGAGCCTCAGCTTCGAAGCCCAACTCTCCTAACAGCTCGCGTTTGCGCAGCTGCACCGCGCGCCGAATCTCGTCGACCCTGCCCCGGTAGGCATTGGGGTCCATACCCAAACTCTGCAACAGGGCGACAAGGTGCTCTGGTACATCCTCGGGCAATGGGTACCGGGAATCGGTGACATGGCCCTCTACCACCGTCGACGAGTGTCCATAGGGCCAGAGCACGTTGTGTGAGTTGCAACAATCCACCATGGTCGCGTGCTGGGGATGAATGAAATCCACGTGGTATTGCTCCAGGAAATTGTCGCGCACAACCTTCCAGTTTGCGTCCAGCGAGACAGTCTGGTGCTCGGTCAGTACCATATCTTCAAATCGGTAGGGGGCCAGGTTACCGGTTATTACACCGAGAAATTCCGCCAGGGGAATAGCGTCCTGATCCAAATTAACCCAGACCAACCCCGCCCAGGACTCGACCTTGACGGGCTTCAAGGACTTTTCTGCCGTTACCACCGCCGGGCAAAAACGCTCAGCATCCGGCACCTCCCGAAGCTCCCCAGCCAGACCGTAACGCCAGCCGTGATAAGGGCAGGCCAATTGTGATACAGACCCCCGTGAAGCGGTCAGTAACCGGTTGCCCCGGTGTTGGCAAACATTGAAGTGCGCCCGTACATCGCCGTCATCATCGCGGAGAATAACAATGGATTCCCGGCCTAATTGGTACAGGAAGTAGTCCCCTGCCTCAGGAATATCCGACAGCAATCCGGCAAACAGCCAGCAGCGTGTCCAGATACCCCGCCACTCTGCCTCCATTACCGCTTGAGAGGTGTAGCGCTCCTTGCTTAAGGTCGCGCGCCCGGATGTTCGCGTCGCTGGCCCCGTAGCAAAAGCCTGTTCGGTTGTTGTTTGAACCATGTCAGTGCCCTTCAAAGAGGTGCAGTCATTATAGGCTACGCGTCCACCCATGGAGGCCGTGAACAGCGGCGACAAAAACTGCCAAAGCACGCCACACACGGTACACTGGCGCGCTATCTACGAAAGCACAGGCAGCCGCCAGGAACTTTGCGATGATCAAAATTTACCAATTCGAGGTCTCCCCTTTCTGCGACAAGGTACGAAGGGCATGCCGCTATAAGCAGCTACCCTTTGAGGTACAGGAGATATCGATGCTTTCCGCCGGCAAATACAGCTCGGCAAAAAAATTACCGGTCATCGACGATGGCCCGGAGAGGGTCGAAGATTCCACACAGATTGTGCAATACCTGGACAAAAAGTATCCGAAGCCCTCCCTGTACCCCACTGATCCCGCGGAATTGGCGCTTTGCAATGTCCTGGAGGACTGGGCCGACGAGAGCTTGTACTACTACGATATTGCCCTGCACTTTTCTTTCCCCGAGAACGCCAAGCGTCGCGCTGGTCATATTCTGCAGCACGAAAAGCCATGGTTGAAGAAACTTCTTGGCCCGCTGACGCCCGGCCTGCTTCGCAAGATGGGCGAAAACCAGGGTGCAGGGCGTCGGCCGAGAGAGGTGATTCTAGAGGATATCGACCGTCACATCGCAAGCATCAGTAATTTGCTGGAGGATAAGGATTTTCTGCTACCCTCGGGGCTTAGCGCTGCCGACCTCAGCATCTTTGTTGAGCTGGATGCGATCAAGGTAGCCGAACTGGGCGCTGAAATTATTGCTCGGTACTCCCCGGTTGAGGAATGGATGTCTCGCGTGGATGCACTAACCGGATAACCGATCTGGAAACTCCCGACTGCGCAGGCTGCGCGTGCGCAGAGTAAACCGGATAACGTTTTTATCAAGAAGAGGTGGTAAACAATGAACGCACTTCCCGATGTCACCGTCCCCAACTTTGGTGAACTCCTGGCTCCCTACATCGGCTCAGTACCACCCGAGGCCGTACCCGCGTTTCTCGCCCGCCTTGAGCGAACCGCCGCCGATCGCTACCGAATGTGGGCCGAAGCCGTCCCTGAGCATGCGGAGGGCTTGCTTGCCTGCGCCGCAAGGGAAGATGATATTGCCGACCGGGCCGAGCAGTTGTATCCGGCTAACGGTGCCGACCATATCTCAGCCATAGAAGCAGCAATCGGCCCCGCTAAAGATACCTACTACAAGGTGTTCGCCGAGCTTTCACCGATCGAACAGATGACCATACAGGCCAAGGCCGAACGGCAGGGCGCAGCTGCCTGGCGCGCTATGATTGAGGATGAGAACGACAACGATGCCTGTGCCGCGTTGGAAGCAATGGCCACGATTGAAGAGGCCAGCGCAGATTACCTGGACGCGCTGCTCGTGGGCCTGGTCCGAGCTGAAGCCGCGCAGGCCT
>CAZPVJ010000088.1:0-18611 GCA_964590005.1 uncultured Alteromonadaceae bacterium
TTGAAATTTGTGCAACACAGATATCAGATTGTCCTCACCGATCTGACTGCGCAACTGTTCCAGTATTTTTTCATCCACGAGTGAAGCGTTTTCTTTATCACTGGTTGGCAATTCCTCGGCGGGTTGTAACCACTGAGATAAGCTTTTAACCAGCTGGTCGAGTACGATTGGCTTGGTGATGAAGCCATTCATGCCGCTGGCCAGCGCCGCTTCCCTTTCCTCGTCGCTGGTGTATGCGGTCAGGGCCAGAATCGGTAAAGATGTCTCATCAGCGAACTGCCTGATGCGACGCGTAGCTTCTATCCCGTCTATCTCAGGCATGCTGATGTCCATGAGAATGAGATCGTAGTCACCAGTGCGTGCAGATTCAATGGCGCCGGCGCCACTATTGGCCTCTGAAATCTGCAAGCCCACCGTTTCGAGCAACATTTTGCCCAGGGTGAGATTGGTTTCATTATCGTCCACCAACAGTATATTGCCCTCGAACCTGGCGCTGATGCTGTCCTGGTCATCGTCCTTGTTTCTAACGATATCAGTGACCGCCATGGGCAGCTCGAACCAAAAGCAGGAGCCCTCGCCCTGGGTTGATTCGACACCCATGCTGCCACCCATCATGTCGATGTTACGGCGCGCAATATCGAGGCCCAGACCCGTGCCCAGGTCACGCTGACCTTCATTCAGGCGACTACTGGTCCAGAACGGCTGGAAAACGTTTTCCAGGTTTTCAGGGGCGATGCCGATACCCGTATCGATGACTTCGAATCGGACCATCTCCTGGTCCTCGCTGGAGGTCCCTACACTGATGGCAAGTGTCACTGACCCCTGGTCGGTAAACTTGATCGCGTTGATCAGGAGGTTAAGGATCGATTGGCTTAGCCTGGATTTGTCTGCCTTATAGGCAATGGCGAGGCCCGGGTTTAACTCCAGCTTCAGCGCAATCCCTTTTTCCTCGGCCCTCGGCTGCACGATTTCCATCGATGACTGTAAACACTCGCTCAACTGGAAGCTAACTTCCTCCACATCGTGACTTTCCAGTTTGGCGGCGTCCAGGACGTAGTTGCTCACCTGCATCAGGTTGTTTGATGCGCCGCGCGCCAGCTCAACCAATCGGTTTGCCTCTATCGGCAAATCCTGGTGTTGCAGTAGTGTCAGCGCGCTGACCACACCGTTTAACGGTGTTCTCATCTCATGACTCATTTGCGCGAACAGCTTCGCTTCGGCCGCCTTGGCTTTTTCGACGCCCTCGCGAGCCAGCGTCAGCTCACCGTTCAGGGCCTCGAGGTCAGCCATCATCTTTTTTTCACCCGACATGAAAAACAGCTGGTCGAGTTGCACATCCTGGGGCGAAAAGTCAGTCAGGCTGAGGCGGAGGTCAGGACAGTTTGAATTGATCCAGAATAGCCAGGGTGCACCGCAGAAACACAGCGTGTCTTTGCCTTCATATTCGATCACACTGAACTGACCGCGCACCGCAAAACCGCGATCGGCGGCGGTCATGAGATACAGGGATCCCAGGTTAGCTATGGCGCCGGCATAACTGTTTACGGATGCCGGCCTGTTGATATCAAACAACGAGTCCAGTCTCGGGCGTTTCTCCAGCCCAGAGACATATTTGCTCAGTGTGTCGCTGGCGTAGATAATCCGAAAATCCTGATCAACACACATAACGACGGAGAACAGCTGGTTAAGCTGCTGCCAATCGATCCGCGGGAGCTCGGTCATGCCGACGCAATCTCCAGAGCGAAGATAGTATGGGTGCCGTCACCTGCCGGTTCGTCGTGCTGTGCTTCTATTGTCAGCGCCGCGTCAAAGCGTTCCGCGAGCCCCTTGAGCAGTCCAACGACAAACGGGGTAAAACCCTTGCGCGTACTTTCATAGTGCAGCCGGTAGCGATTGTCGGCAATATGTTCGATGCGAAAAGAAGGTGGCTTATAGTCCAGGAAAGTACTGGTAATACGATCGTGGAGGCCGTTGAGGTTTTCCAGGAATTCCACCATGTTTTGCCCCGTCGCGTCCATCAACATACCGTAGCTCTTGCCGGCAGTTTCCTCGATCCAGTATTCACCGAATAGCTCCAGGCAGGTTTCCAGTGGTGCACCCAATACTTCTGAGGCAGCGCCGGCCAGGTCGTAGGTGATTGCATCATCGTAGCTTCGCATGGTCAGGAACGAGTCCTCGGGAACACCCGAGGCCTGTAATACTTGCTGCCACTGATCTTCCCCGAAGCGAGTCGATATCATATCCCTGAGGGCGGTATTAATGAGTCCGTACACAGTATTTGCTCCTGATTATGCGCTGGCCTGTTTCCAGGTTTGAAGTTTCCGGTAAATGGTCGAGGGTGCGACTTCCAGTAAGCCGGCAGCCCGGTTGACGTTGCCAGAGCAGGCCTCGATGGCGGCCTCGATAGCGTTCTTTTCGGTCAGCCAGAGCGGCTCGACCTGCTCGCGGCGCGTAACGTGTGCCAACTCTACCGGGGAGTTCACGGGCGTAGCGACATGCTGGGTGAGCGAGCTGGTTTGAGGGGATTGCAGCATCGGCTCGATGGTGCCGCGGCTCACAGTTTCTGGCAGCATGTCTGGCATGACAGTTTCAGCATCGTTCAGTACGACGATTTGCTGCATTGCATTTTGTAGCTGTCTGACGTTGCCTGGCCAGGGATAACGTTGTACCAGGTCTTTAGCCTCGCTTGAAAATCCGGTGAATTCGCGCCCTTCCTGTTTGGTGAACTGGCTCAGGAAGTGCTCGGCAAGTAGCAGGATGTCTTCTCCCCGCTCCCTTAATGGAGGCATCCTCAGGGGAATAACGTGTAGTCGGTAGAACAGGTCCTCGCGGAAACGACCCTCGCGCACTTCCTCGATGGGGTCGCGGTTGGTGGCGCAGACGAAACGCACATCGACTTTCTCCAGCGTGTTGCTACCTACCTTGCGGAAAGTACCGGTCTGTATAAAACGCAGCAGTTTTTTCTGCAGGTCCAGACTCATCTCGCAGATTTCATCGAGGAACAGGGTGCCGCCATTGGCGACACTCGCTGCACCCTCGCGGTTGGCGCTGGCCCCGGTAAAAGCGCCCTTCACATGACCAAAGAGCTCGCTTTCCATAAGCTCACCCGGTATCGCACCACAGTTGATTGCTATGAACTCTGCATCGCGGCGGGGACTTTGCTGGTGTATGGCCTCGGCTGCCAGTTCCTTGCCAGTACCGCTCTCACCAACGATAAAGCCCGTGGCGTCGCTGGCGGCAAGCGAATCGATGGTGCGATAGACAGACTGCATAGCGGGTGACTTGCCGATGAAGTTGACGTAATGATCGCGCTCGAGACGAGCCAGCTCGTCGACCTTCTTGCCCAGTTGTAACTGGGAGGCAGCATTCGCCAGGGTGACCTTGAGCCGCGCCGCGTCAAAGGGTTTGGTCAGGAAGTCAAAGGCGCCCATTCGAATGGCCTCGACTGCCATATCGGACGTGCCGTGCGCGGTCATCACGACTATCTTGGGGGGGTTCTCCAGGGTGTTGGCTTCGGCGAGGAAATCCATGCCGCTGCCGTCGGGTAGCTCGATGTCCAGCAGCACGATATCTGGCTGAAACGCGCCCAGTGCGGCGTGCGCCGTGCCCAGGGTTTCCACGCTAACCAGTTTGTAGTTGCTGTCCTCCAGGTAGGCCTTGTAGATCGCCGATAGCGAGGCACTGTCCTCTACCATTAGCACTTTTGGCTGTTCACTCATTGTCTCTGTCCTGTTGTGCGTTTTGCGGTCCAATTTGGTAGTACACAGTCAAGACTCGTACCACGATTCGCAAAATAGGATGCATCGCTTGCCAAATTCCCTAAGTATCTGAAATATAAATGAAATATCGAGTTTAAAGTCAGGCTGGATTATTGACTCGTTGATAATAGATCCCCAATCAATTCGCAAATTGCAATTCATTGTTCGATAATGCAATGCAAAATGCAACAACTATGCGGCGTGGGGGCGCCGTTGGAGAGCCGCCACTGCCAGGCCCAGGGAACCCAGTGTGATGCCCTGGGCGTAGGCGAGGCCCGGGTTCAGCGCCAGGTTGAATGTTTGGGCAGACATGAAAATAAGCAGCCCCCAGAGCAGGGGTTCCAGGCGGCCCTGCTGCTGACGGGCCGCGATATTTGCGCGCCAGAGTGATAACCAGATCCTGGCGTGCATGAATAGGTAAAGCCCTGTGCCGACCAGGCCGTATTTGTAGGCGACGCCCACCAGGCCCAGGTCAGAGGGAAAAAAATAGGGTGCCACCAGGTCCTGGTATGAATCGCCGTAGGCACTGTCCTCACCCGCGCCCAACAGCGGATGCTGCGGTATGTGGGTGAAGGCCTTGGCGAAAGCCATGGCCCTCACATTGCCACCATCGGCCTGCAGGAAGTGATCCAGCGCCAGCATTACCAGCGGCGGCAGCAAAAGGAGCCCGATCGGTGTGAGTACGAGAATGAACTTGAGGCGCGAGGTTTGGGAGAGAAACAGGGGATAGAGCAGCATCGACAAGAGCATGGTCGCCAGCGTTGAGCGAAACTGAACGATGGACCAGATGTATATCGCAATGGCGACAATGGACAGCGCAATGAGCAGAGCGCCAGCGCTTCGCGCCTGAACTAACAGGACCAGCGCCGCAAGCAGTGCAACCATGATGGCGAACAGGGGCGGCTTGAGGCGAAAGCCGCGCCATTCATCGAATGTCACGAGATTGCTGACCGTATGATCTGCGGAAAAAAACGCCGCCTGCAGGTCCATGGTGAAATAGAAGAACAGGTAATTGATCATGAGCGCGAAAAGCGCGAGCCAGATGACGCGTTTAACGGTTGCAAAAGCAAGGCCTGTGCGCACCAGCAGATAGGTCCCCGGGCCCAGGAAGGCCAGCAGAAACTCGCGCGCTGAAAAAAAGCTGTAAAACACGTTACCGTGGTAATTCAGTCGAAAAACCAGAGAACTTGTCAGCATGATGCCCAGAATGAGTAGCACGGGGTGTATCACCCAGCGCCGCCATTCCTGGCTGGGTAGCAAAAAAACGGAGCGCCATGCACCGACGAGGTAGAGGCCCAGGGCGCAGGCAATCCCCAGCTCCTGCAGGCGATTGGCAAAATAGTAGCGACCCCCCTGGCAGCCGGCGAAGATCGCGATGAACAGCATCAGGCATAGTATCGGCGTCAGGTGCAGCGTCACCGGCCGTAGGACGGTCAGGGTATGGGATTGGCCCGGTGCGCTTGACGGTGACATTAGCTGAGCACCTCGCTGCCTCTGCCGAGCAAGGCGGCGGCTATTACGCGAACATTGGCAAACTGCCCCTGGCTCAATCGGCGCAACAGTTGCAGGCACATGTGTGAATAGCACAGTGGGAGAAGCAGCGGCCTGAATTTGCGCATGAAAATCAGGCGACTACGGGCGTTATAGTACTCGGCCAGTGGTGAGGCGGCCCGCTGCCAGCCAGCCGAGCCAATAGCGCTGCCCTCCCGGTGATAGACCACAGCGTCTCTTGCCAACCGTAACTCAAAGGCGCCCGCCGCTCGTGTGAACCAGTCAATCTCCTCGTAGTACAGAAAATAGTCTTCAGACATCAGCCCGACGGTAGCCAGGAAGCGCCGTGGCAACAGTAGCGAGCAGCCGCTTATGTAAGCCAGTGATGCTTCCGCCGTGGCCAGGCTTGACACGTCGGTCTCGTGCAGAAAGCGGCCTTCCGAACGAGCGGCACAGCCGGTGAGCGGGTTAAAGCGATTGCCTCCGATGGCCTGGATGCGCTCCGGTTGATCAAAGAAATGGATCATCGAACCGCAGACTGAGTCCTGTGGTGCGTCTGCCATGCGTTGGATCATATTGGCCAGTGTGTCCGGCTCCACCAGCGTGTCGTTATTGAGTACCCAGGCGTGTGTCATGTCGGGTTGAGCCAGGGCGTAGCGCAGGCCAACATTATTTCCCGCCGCAAAGCCGAGATTGGCGCCATTATCGATCAGCGTGAGTGGCCGCGTGGCCAGTACGGTACCGGATTCGGCCAGTTTGCGATCGAGCAGGCGCGTGGCCAGCTTGCCATTGCGGCCGCCCAGCAAGCGGGCCAGGCGCGGATGCGCGGGTGACTCGGCCTCGAGTTCACCCTCGGCCCATCGTGCGATCTGCGTCAGGCTGCCATCACTGGATGCGTTGTCGCAGACGATCACCTTGAGGGCAATGCCGGTGGAGTTCAGCAGGCTTTCCAGGCAGGCTACGGTATCGCGCCATCCATTCCAGTTAAGCAGTACGACGTAAACAACTGGATTATTCATCGCTATCTCCGCTTATCGTTATGCGCTGCAAGAGATTGCTGTCATTGATGAAGCGGCCACGATCCTCCAGGCCGGCGATGCGGAACATCTGTCGGACATTTTCTCCAGCCCCGCTAATCATGACGCCGCGCTGACCATTGGCGCCTGACAGTAGTGGGTGGAGTTGGGCAATAGCAGAGCTTTCGAGCAGGCCGACGTTCCGCAGGTCGATGATGCAGTCGCGTTCTCGCGCACTGTGTTGCATGCACTCAATGAAGCCCAGCCGATCGAGGCTGCTGGCGTCGATGCGGCCTGACAGCATGATCAGCGAGGTGTTGCCTATTAGAAAGCTCCGGCAGCTCGCGGCGCTCAGTGCCTGTCCAGGGGCGCGGGTGAGTGCAGTCAGTGAATTAGTGCTTTGTACTTCTCCGAGCAGGTCGACTACGCGGCAAGCCGCCAGCTGTCGGCGTACGCCACGTCGCAGGCCCAGCAGGGTCGTGTTGTTGCGCTCGTTTTGCAGGTACTCCGCCAGTGCAAAAAACTCCTGATGGGCTGAGATATCAATATGCCTGACGGCGCTGAAGTCCAGCCACCGCAGGGCGGCTTGATTGTCAGCGGAGCGAAGTTGTGACACGAGTTCGCGGAGATAGTCGTTGCCGACGCGTCTGGGTAACCGCAGGACATTCATGGATTGCTCCCTGGAGCACCAGACTGTCTGCCAGCTTCCGGCGGATAGCCCTGGCGCAGTCTTGCCACCAAACCGCAGCACCTCGTGAGCCCGGTGGTAGAGAAGCGGTGCGGTGAGCAGGGCGAGTTTGAATAACCCCTTGGCATAGCGTTGCCAAAGGCGGACCGGGTCCTGGCTGATTCGGTAGAGCCACTCGAGGTTGAGCCGCTGCATCCATTTCGGGGCGCGCCTGACATTGCCGGTGATGAATTCGAAGGTGCCACCGACACCTATGGAAACCGGTACACGCAGTCGGTCCCGGTTTCGGTTAAACCACAACTCCTGTTTGGGGTTGCCCAATCCAACCAGAAGAATATGTGCGCCTGACTGGTTGATTTTTTCCAGTAACGCATCGTCTTCAACCTCCCAGTCTGTCATCTGAGCGCCCGAGGTGTGTATATAGGGCGCTGCAGTCCCCGCGATTTTCAGTCCGGGGTTTGATGCCTGTAATAGCTCGGCCGCGTCGGCGGCAGAATTGGCCCCGCCGCCCAGCAAAAATAATGAAACGCCGGTTTGGGCCGCGCGTTGGGCAATGGCAGGGACCATATCTGAGCCCGTAACGCGTTCGCACAAAGGCTTACCGGCTATTTTGCTGAGCCATACAATGGGGAACCCATCAGCGGTCACCATTTCGGAGTTTCGTAACACGTTCAGCAGTTCGGGGTGGCGCGGTCGGCTGAAGGCGTATCCCAGGGCGTTGACTAGAAAGTCGACGTTCAGCGTCGATACCAGTCTTGCCTTGCGGTCACCGGCACTCGCCATGCGGATGATTTTCTCTACGGCCTCACTCAGCGAAACATTGTCAACCGGGATGCCCAGTGAGTTGACGCAGTCACGGCCTGCAGTGGTGGTTGAAATCGACATGCTATCGGTCTCCTGCTGCCGGGGTTGTAAAACCGCGGGCTTGTTGGTCAAGGTAAAGCTGACGGTGACTGGCCAGGGTCTCCAGCATTGAGCGGATCAACACCAGGGCCAGCACTGCAAACACAGAGAGCAGGGCGCCCGCCATACCACCGACAACCGTTTTAAATTTGCGCGACTTATTGAAGCTCCGGTAAGGCATCGCTGCCGGGTCAATGACCTCCAGCGCATACTCTTCGCGCGCGTTCGCCAACATGGCGATAGCGGTCTGTGCCTCGATGAGCCGGTAAATGGACTGCTGCAACTCGAGCACGTCGGAGCTGCGTAGTTGTGCGTCCAGAAACGCCAGCTTCCGGTCGACCTCCAGCAGGGTCTTTGCGCGAATGAATTCATTGAACTCGGAGATGTACTGGTTGGCCCAGTCTCGGGCGACGGAGGCATCAGGCCAGCGCATGCTGACCGTAATGATGTCGGTGAGTTCGTCGTGCTCGATCTGCCTGATCTCGTCCCTGAAGCGGGTAAAAGTGGCACCGCGGTCCGGGGTAAAGTTATCCAGCCACTGCTTGGCCTGGGCGTCCCAGTGGTCGGGATAGAAGTGCTGGTAGACATTGTGACTATCGATGAAACGCATGGTGAAGTCCCTGGATCTCAAGCGGGCCAGCATGACCTCATCGTAGTTGTCTCGCGTGGTACCCATGACAAAGCCGTGTTCAACCAGGGTGAGTACTTCCGCCGCTCGCCGGTCATCGGGCGAAACACCGCCCGGGTCCTCGATGTCGACCACGCTGACCTTGACCTGGGATTCATACATATAGGGTCGAGACAGTGACCAGGACGCGGCGAGCACCGTGGTCGCCAGGGTCGCGGCGAGTATCCACCAGCGAGCGTCGATCACAGCGTTGATATACGGCATTAGATCGATAGCCTCAGCAGCGGTAGGTGAAACGATTGGGTTGTTGTGTGCGTGGTCTTTCATCCTGATGGTCCTCCTGTTACAGCACGATGCCGGCGAGAATCGCTGACTGAACCAGCGAGCTCACCCAGGTTTGTGCTTTCTCAGTGCCGTTCATGCGGTCGACGTTAAGCGGTACGTAAATCCTGGCGCCGGGCATGACCCGACTTCGGGCGATGCGTTTGGAGCTCCGGCTACCTTTGAAATTCAGTACTTCACCGTTGGGTTGAATCACGTAGGTATCCTTGAGTCTGCCCAGCACAGTGTGGCCTCCGCTGAGTTCTACATAGTCCTCGATATTCCGGTCATCGCTGTACAGGTGTGAGGTGGGTACATAGACCTGCCCCGAAACCTGCACGAAGTTGGGCATTCGTGGGACTTCAAGTGCGTCACCGTCCTCCAGCACCAGGGCGTCGCGCTCGCGACACTTCTGCACCTTTTCCAGATTGACTACCAGGCGGCCAGTGGCTTCCGCGCGCTCGAGCTGCCTTATGGTTTTCAGGTAGTCCTGCTTGCCTGCCCACTCCGGGGCAGATTTCTCCTCGTTGTTAAACGAGTGGGACAGCGACAGTTCAACCATCAGGTCATCCAGCTGGTCGTGCAATTCGTCCAGTGTTTTCTGCTGCATGTCACGGACGGATTCGCGGGTAAAGTAGGCGCCAAAGCCGTAGGCGTCGTCGGTCAAACCACCGGCTCGCTCCAATACCTCGCAGAGTGTCTCGCCGCGATCGATAGCGTATACGCCCGGCAGCTGTACCTCGCCGCTCAGGGTGACGCTGGCGCTTTCTACCCAGCCTGGCTTTTCCGTAAAGGCCAGCTGGTCCATAGGTTTCAGCAGTGGGTTGAGCGTGTCGTCGAGGTATCTGGCATCGCTAACCGCTGAACCGCGCGCCAGTGCCCGGCTGTAATCGCAGAGCTCCAGCAGTTGCTGGCTGTCCAGCGCGGTGTGGCTGACTGAGTTCTGCGCGGCCGCGCTGTGTTGCACCCGGGACAAGGCGGCCCCGAGGCCATAGGCCTTCCTGGTGAGACCGCGTGCGGCGCACAGCAGGTCACTGGCTCGCATACCGCTCGCCAGGGGATAGGTTCCCGGGTGCAACACCTGGCCCATCACGGTAACGAGGCTTTCATCGGCACCGTAGCTGGCTTGTTGCTGCAGTTGATCGATCTCGGTTTCCAGCAGTGCCGAGCGGTCCAGGTCCTCATCAAAAAAGTACAGGCGGTCCCCTGCTTCCAGTCGCAGATTAGCAGGGGAGGCCGGGTCAGCCATGGCGGCAGCGAGAGAGAAAGTCAGTACATCGATGTCTGTACTGGGGTGACGGGTCCTGGCAATGACGCCGTAGTAGAGATCTGTGCCTGGGCGGGTGCCACCAGCCAGGGCGGTTGCGTCCAGCAGTGAAGCGTCTTCCTGCAGTGGCAGGCGGCCGCTGTAGCGGACGGAACCGGAAACGGCGATCACGCGTGATGGCCGGTAGTCAGTCGCCTGGACGTCGAGCTCTTCGACAATGGCTGTCACTGCCTGCGGTCGGTCTTCCGCGAGGTTGAACACGACGACCCTGTCCCTGGCCTGCAAAAGCGTATCGCGGGTGCCCCCGGGTGCGGCCAGGGCTTGCATCAGATCGCCGTAGACAACCTCTGTGCGCAGGGTATTTTTCTGCTCGCGCTTGATCATCACGAAGTCCACGTCCGCTCCCGGTAACAGGGCTTCAACGTCACTGATCAGGTCAGAGAGACGCATTCCGGGGCGGTACTGGTAGCCACCGGGGCGCTTAACGTGACCGGAGAGCATGACCACATCTTTCAGCTCATCCTCCAATGGCAGGATTCGCAGCAGGTCTCCGTTACGTATGGCGGTGTTGAGAATCTTGCTCTCGTCATTGCGCAGTGCGGGGGTGGAAAAGTCGATCAGTGTGCGGGTGCCTACGTCCTGGATGCGCTCAATGTGCGAGTGATTGAGCGAAGCGGTGGGCAGCATGCCGCCGGCCATGTCCAGTATCTGCTGGACCGTGCGTTCGGTGGCGATCTCGTAGATGGCCGGCCGCTGCACTTCGCCACCGACATAAATGACAGGTCCGATGGGGGGCACGAAAATCGTGTCATTGTGTTGCAGGTACACATCTGCCTCGCTACTGCCGCGCAACAACAGGTCGTAGAGGTCGAGGCGGGTCACGGTTTTTCCGGCCCTGATCAGCTGGATGTTGCGCAGCGAACCCGTGGTCTTGACGCCGCCGCTGGCGAGCAAGGCATCAATGAGAGTCGACAGGCCGCCAACCGTATAAATACCGGGCTGGCTGACATCGCCGGCCAGTCGAATCTGGATGGTGCGAAGCTGCCCCATGGTTACTACGGCTCGGGCGCCGATAACCCGACGTTCAAAACCATCGGTAAGGAGTTTCTCGGCCTCGTCAAAACTGAGTCCGGCCACCTTAACGGGGCCGTACTCCGGCACCAGGATATTGCCATCGCGGGTGACGACCAGTTTATATTCGACGTTGCGCTTACCATACAGCTGTACGATCAGGTGATCGCCGGGACCGATACGGTAGCTGACGGGTACGGGGATGCCGTCGACCTGGGCGAAGGTACTGGGTACGCGATTGAAGATGTCGTAGCCAAATTGGGTAAGCCCGATGGTGAGTGCCTGACTTTGTTGCGATTCATCAAGAGAGAGCTGGCCTGATTTCTGCTCGGCAATTTCTTCCAGCCGGGAAGGCGCCTCATCCGCTGTGGCTTCAATCGGCAGCGCCAGTGTTTCGGCCGCTGTGGGCAGGTCTTCGTCCTGGCCGCTCGGAGCCGCCTGAACATAGGCGCGCTTCTGCGACACTTGCAGTGACTCCACATACGGCAGGTAGGCATCGCGTGAATGGGCGGTCTGGGTTGATAGCGCCAGGCCGGCCAGCAGGCAACAGGCCCAGAAGACCACCAGTCCACGGGGCTGGAAGCGCGACGCCCGCCGCGCGCTTGTTGCTTTCAATATCGTTGTCTTGTACATGGCTTTTCTACCACTGCTGTGTCTTGCAGTCTGTAGAGCAAGCGCGATGCCAAGTGTGCCGAGCTATGGGAAATTCAATAAAAACATAGAGATAGAGCTTTTGTGAGGAAAAGCAGGGGCGCCGGAGGCAGGATAAATAGCATTTTGCAACATCCGCCTTGTTGCAAAATGCAAGCGTAGGCCGGGCTTTGCAATATGCGAATACGCTAGTTGCTGACGGGGAGGTACCGATCTATCCAGGGCGGCAGGTCAACGGGTAGCGTCAGTAGCTTTTGCAGGTCGTTGGCAAAATGGTAGCGCAGCGCGCGAACGACCGTGTCGGGTATGGCCTGGGGTGCGGTGTCGCTGACGGTATTCCACTGCTCATACTGAAAGCGCAGCCGGCCCTTTCGGCTCTCGGGCAGTTGTTGCCACAGCCAGTAGATGGCTTTCCGTTCTTTCAACCACTGGCGTACCCCATGGGGTACCCGGTTGCCCGAGCCGCCTTTGTGGATGACCTTGCCCAGGGACGGGGGGCGATACCCCGCTGGCAGACCCACGAAGGTGAGCAGCTTATCCACGGTCGCCTCCGGCGCGGACTGGAGATCCTCGGTGTACAACACCAGGATCTGGGCCGGGTCGAATAACTCGTAGTAGGCCTCCAGAATGCGCCCGTATTCACTCCAGCTGACATAAAAGTCCGCCTCGCTCTCATAACCATCGCGATGTTCGGGGGCGGGTTTCTCCCGGTTTTGCTCCGCCAGCGCCGGCGTCAACAGTGGCGTGATAGCGTCACCGAACGCGCGCTGCTCGGTTGCCCTTCGCTGTCCCATCTGGAAATGGGAACGGGTGCGTTCTACCGGGTCCCGCAATATGGCGACCAGTTTGACGTTGGGGTTTAGGGCGTGAATGCGTTTTGCGGTATCCCGATGATTCATGTATTGCGGGCTGGCCTTGCCCCACAGCGCGTCCGCCCGTGACGCGCCGAAGTGTGTCGAGGCGAACGCTTCCCAGTCCCTGGCCGAACACTCATCAACGGTGAAAAAAGGCGTTTCTTTCTCGATCGGCATGGCGATATCGGGGTGACCACGCAGGTTTTCGAACAGCGTCGTGGTGGCGCACTTCTGTGCGCCGATGATCAGGAAATCGAGGTGTTTCATCGGTTGTTCTCCATGACGCTCAGTAACCGACGGGCAGCCAGCCATGAGCCAATGTTCTTGATCGCTATGCCGAGGCTGAAAACGATACACAGGGCCGGTGCGCCACCGTCAGGCCCGGTCACAAGGCTGCCGCTTACCACAGCCAGCAGGGCCAGTAGTAAACAGCCCAGTTCGACTTTCGCCTTGCCCGCCATATTCAGCATTACTCCGGACAGGCCGGTAGCCGCGTTTACTAATTGACCGGCGACCAATATCAGCATGAAAAAGCCAACGGCGCCGAAGTCGTCGCCAAACAGGTTCGGCAGTGTCGGTGCCAAGACCAGAAGTACGACAGCGCACGGTACGAAGACCGCGGTCGATATGAGTTGCGTTTCCCGAAGCGACTGGCGAAGCGAGGCGATATCACCGTTGGCGGCCTGTCGCGCAAAGCGGGGTCCGTAGACTGCCGCCAGCAACAGGAGCAGCGTCGTGATGATGTTGACCAGTTTGTGAGCCAGGGAGAAAACCCCGATCTCCGCGCTAGTCGCGAACCAGGGCAGCAGCAGGAATGGCAGCTGCAGAAAACAGATACTCAGCATACCTGCGCCCCAGAGGTAAAGCAGGTCGCCCCGTGGGGTGGCTGCGTGGGAAGCTTGGCATAGGCCTGTAGGCGTGAGTCCCATGAGCGCCCGGTTGATGCCGATACGCAGGGCCGCAGGCGCCAGTAACAGGCTGAGCAGATAGGCCACCAGCAGGTGTATGGCGAGGAAAGACGATCCCATCAGCCAGCTGCCGGCACACAGCGCCAGAATCACCAGCGGAGACGTCAGGGTCTCCAGCGAAATGGCGCCGAGGGCTCTGTTAACGGCTTTCATCGAGTCCGCATAAAGCCGGGCGAGGGCAAACAGCGGAGCCCCGATCAATGATCCCACCAATAGCAGCCCGTAATCTTCCAAGGCGGAGACATCGAAAGCCCAGCTGGCAGCGGTTGCAAGCAATAGCGCGACAATAACGAACGCCAGCCATAGGGTAAGAATCTGGCCTGTGGCGCGCCTCAGCTCCAGTCGGATTTGCACGGCATCTCCCCGGGCGTAATCAATCGAGGCGCGCCGCATGCTCCGCGTGGGCAGGCCCTGGGCCAGCGCTTCACCGGCAATGCTGGTCCACGCCGTGAGGAGCTGAAGCAGGCCGACCGCTGCCGCGCCTCCCAGGGATGCCACCGCCAACTGCATGAGGAACTGCAGCAGTACCGCCAGTCCACGGCTGCCCGCCATCAGGATCGGACCGGAGAATTTTCGCCATGCCAATGCCAGCGAATGCCCTTCGGGCAGGATCGTGCCAATGGGCTGCGCCGGATGACTCAGTTCAGGTGGCATGTTGCAGCCTGTTCTGGTGCCCGTGACTCGTGACGGTCTTGCGGCTGCGCAATTCGCGATCGATGACGGTGTGCATCTTGTTGAAAAGTTGTCGCCAGGTGTAGCGCTCACGGATCAGCTGGCGCGAGTTTTCCTGTAATCGCTGCCACAGCCACGGGTCGTTGAGCAGCGCATTGATACTGTCTGCCATATGCCCCGGCTTGTCCGCCACCAGCAGGTGCTTGCCCTGCACCAGGTCGATGCCTTCGGCGCCCACTGTTGTGGTGACGGTAGGCATGCCACGCGCCATCGCGTCCAGCACCTTGACCTTCATGCCACTGCCAAAAAGCAGCGGCGCGACCGAGACACGGCTGTCCCGGTAGATGGTCTGCAGGTCTGCGACATAACCGCGCAGGGTGATGCCGTCGTGGGCGGCAGCGGCGGTTTGCAGTCGTGAGTCGGGGTTCTTGCCCACGATGTCGAACTGGAGATCGGGCTCAAGCAGGATGAGTTCCGGCCAGACGTTGTCGATGAACCACAGGAGACCCTGCACGTTGGCCTCCCAACCCAGGAAGCCAACGTACATGATTTTTTTCCGGGTGTTTTCGAAACGCAGTTCCGGCAGCGCCAGTTGCGTGTCGTCACCCAGATGGAAGGTATCGTGGAGCTTGCCCTCTGGTACACCCGCCTTGATGAGTTCGGCGGCATCGTTGGGTGCAGCGAAGACAACATCAGCGGCGCTGGCGACCCGCGACTCGGCGCGAAGCACCCGCAATGCTTCCAGTGCCGCAGCGGCGCGCATCGCGGGGTTGCCCGGAAGCTGGGCATAACGCTCCCACATTTTGTAGTAGGCGTTGTGCGCGTGGTAGACGGTCAGGCCATCGAAGTCATCCGGCAAGTACGGGTAGACCTCGTAGTGGTCAAGCACCACGACGTCATGCTCGTGGCAGATGTCGGCGATTTCGCGTTCGAGTCCCTTGTCGTGTGTTCTAAGGACGTTGAGTGGAACGCCGCGAAGGTAGCTGCGGGCCAGGTTGAACGGGGTGCGCTCGATACGAACCGGACGATGGATGTGTCGCTTGCAGGGCGAGCGCTGCTGAAACGCTTCCAGGTGTTCGGCGTCGTCCTCCTTGAGCGGGCAGGCCAGGGTGACCTCATACCGTTCGGCAAGCGCCTCCAGCAACTTCATGCTTTTCACTTTGCCGCCGCTCTGGGCGGGGTAGGGCAGTTCGGGTGTGATGAATAACAGCTTTTTCATGATGTGCTTCCCCAGATAGAGCGTGTATTGACGTGTTGGTTGGCAAGGTTGAGAAGATGGTTCTCCCGCTCGTGACTCAGTTTCAGGTTGGACTGGAGCAGTATTGCCACGGCCCGATCGCTGATTGTTGCCGCGCTGTCATCCAGTTCGTCGGCCTGGTCGTTGAACCAGCAGCAGTGGCAGACATCGTCCGCGCAGGCAAAGTGACCGCTGTTTTCCAGGCCCAGAACGAATTCCACGTACGCGCCATACAGGATGTACTCGGAAAAATGCGTACTGCGCGCGACCAGTTCCTGCCAGGGACGGCCGTGGCGCTCCTCCATGGCACTGTGGAGAGATGACAGGTTTCCGCGCTTCCAGGTAATGAGTTGCCCGATGTAGTCACTGCCCAGGTAGCCCGGCTCGAGGCCCAGCAGCCTGGCGGCACGCTGATGCCAGGCGAGGTGCCTGCCGGTATTGGCAGCGCCGGGTACGCGGTGCAGTCGTAACTTGTCATTGTCCAGCAGCGCCGCGTGTCCGAGAGAGCGAATGAGCTGTACGTCGGAATCCGCGAACAGGATATTGTCGGTATCGACTGCCCTGTCGACGCTGAGTTTGGTCACCTGTTGCATGATCCAGCCCCGCACCGGCCAGCCCTTCGAGTCCAGCCACCAGCGGTCCAGCAGGGGTACCTGGCGGAAATTGCCGGGCACCAGGTCCTCGGTGACGATCAGTTTGCGACGGTGGGAGGTCAGCCTTTGAAACTGACTGGCATCACGTCGCGGCACCACCAGGAGATGTTCGATGTGCCCGGGTACGAAGCGGTCTATGGACGCGCACAGGCGGGCACAGCGCGCGGCGTCAGGGCCATAGGAGCAGGTGACTATGGTCAATGTGGATGTACTCATTCGCGTTTCCCTCATTCAGTTGAATCACATGCCAGCTGTGTTGCAGCGCCTGTGCCAGCTTTGCCAACGAGCGGGGTGCGGATGGCAAACGGCGCGCTAAGCCACTGATATAAATAACTTTATCTGCTTACAAGGAGGTCTAGATCCGGCCTGATTGACAGCTCAGCTGTGGCCGTCACTGGTGTTTTTCCCAATTCAATTCGCAAAACGAAACTCACACCGCGATTGTTTTTTTGGATAGGCCGGCGGCTTTCCTTAAAGCCTTTAAAAAACAATCACTTAACTATCTGGCATAGCCGTTGCGATGGAGTTGGCAGTGATAACTGTTACTTGAGGAGCAACCATGTCAGACACACTATTCGATTCAACTACCCTGTCGGGTGCATTACTTTCCCAGTCCAGGCGTTCGTCGCGTGGCATCACGCCATACTTGTTTTGCAAACGGGCAATGGATATCGGGTTGGCGGCGGCAGGCTTGCTGGTCCTCGCCCCCTTCTTTTTAGTGCTCGCGATTTTGATCAGGCTGGATTCGCGGGGCCCTGTATTGTTTTGCCAGCCGAGAGTGGGCAAAGAGGGTAAGCACTTTCCCTGTTGGAAGTTTCGTTCAATGGTTGTCGATGCCGACAAGCGAAAGGTCGAGCTGCTCGAGGACAATGAGATGAGCGGTGGCACCACCTTCAAGATGAAGCGGGACCCCAGGATTACCCGGGTAGGACGTTTTATCCGTAAAGCGTCTATAGACGAACTGCCCCAGCTGTGGAATGTACTGGTGGGCGATATGTCCCTGGTTGGACCCCGTCCGCCGGTACCCAGCGAGGTCGCTCAATACAGTGATTTCGAGAAAGGGAGACTCGCGGTAAAGCCGGGCATTACCTGTATCTGGCAAGTGTCTGGGCGTAGCGACATTCCCTTTGCTGAACAGGTATTACTGGACCTGGAGTACATAAGGACCCGGAACCTTTGGCTGGATGCGGTTCTCCTGTTCAAAACCTTGCCTGCGGTTCTGCTTGCCCGGGGAGCTTACTGATAGATCCACAAGCGACTTCTTGCGTTCGGCTGGTGAGAGGGTCCGCTTTTGTTTATGGTGGACCCTGTTGCGATTCAAGGCTGTGGGTATGGATCAGCGCGAATGCAGGAACTGCGGTGCGGAACTGACCGGCGAGTATTGCGCCCAATGTGGACAACGCGAGGGGCCTGGTGACTGGCGGCTTCGCGATGCACTGGGCGAAGCCTTCGGGGATGTTTATCACCTCGATTCTCGCCTTTGGCGCACCTTGTACGCACTGGTGTTGCGGCCGGGAATGCTGACGGCGGAATTCAATGCGGGCCGACGGGCTCGCTATATTCCTCCCTTTCGCCTTTACCTGATAATCAGTTTTCTCCTTTTTCTGATCTTATCGGTGGGGTCGCGCATTTATGACCTCCAATTGGGTGAAGATGGTGCACCCGCCTCACCTGTGGTCGTTATAGAGGCAGATCCGGACTCGGCAACCGTAGCTGAGGAAGATGAGATACAGATCGGGATCGCTGACGAGGATAGCCCTCAATGGCTGCAGGATCTCCAGGATCGAGCGGAGGGCAATGCCTCTCGCCTGCAAAGTGACACAGGCGATTTTGTCTCGCAGTTACTTGATTACCTGCCACAACTGATGTTCATCATGCTGCCACTGTTCGCCCTGGTGGTTCAGTTCTTTTACCTGTTTTCAGGCTACCACTACCTGCAGCACCTGGTGTTTGGACTAAATATTCACAGCGTTGTCTACCTGTTGTATCTGCTGGGCGAGGGGGTGGCGCTTATCAGCAACAATCTGGATGGTATGCTGTTGCTGTTTACGCTGCTGTACCTGCCATTGGCGTTGAGGCGGGTGTATAACTCTTCGATACCCGGTGCTCTATTCAAGTCGTTGGCCATAGCGATCGTGTATGGCGCGCTGCTCGTTTTCGGCCTGGCGGGTATTTCTATCCTGACACTGGCGCTAATGTAGTCCTTCGAGGGGCCAGTTATGTCCAGTTTTCTGGTGCCGCGCATATAAGCAATCATGGCACCCCTTGCTAGACTTGAGAACTCACTGCGTGGAGAAATCGATTGAAAATTTCTATCAAGGAACTACAGCGGTGTGACGCTATCGAAAAGGTTGTCATCGAGTCGGTAGACCTGAGCTTGTACATCGCACGCGTCCTGGTGCGTGACGAGGAGTATCTTCTTGCAGATGCAAC
>CAZPVJ010000089.1:0-3416 GCA_964590005.1 uncultured Alteromonadaceae bacterium
CCCTTGCCGCCCACTGCGAGCGATTGGCGGGACTGTCGATTGCTGGCCTGCGACGCGGAGATGTCGGGACTTGATCCTGCCAACGCCGAATTACTGAGCCTGGGCTGGGTCGTCCTCGATAGGGGCGCCATCCAGCTCGACAGTGCCGAGCACCACCTCGTTCAGTCAAAGCACTCTGTGGGCCAGAGCGCGGCGATTCACCAGTTGCGCGATTGCGATCTGGCCGACGCCCGGCCGTTCGCACAAGTCGCGCAAGACTTCCTGACCGCAGCTGCCGGTAGCGTATTGGTGTTTCATCATGCGACCCTGGATTTGGCGTTTCTGGACCAGGCCTGCCGACAATGGTTTCAAAGCCCCTTGCTCTTGCCTTTTGTGGATACCATGGCGGTTGAGCAGGCGCTACTGAGCCGCCGTGACCAGCCCAGTAGGGCGGGCGAGCTCCGCCTGCAGGCCTGCCGCGATCGCTACAACCTGCCTCGGTATCCCGCGCACAACGCGCTCGTCGACGCGCTGGCGACTGCCGAGCTACTCGCAGCACAGGCTGCCAAAAAAGCGGGAACCGGAAAGTTGTCTCTCCGGGAATTGATGTAGCAAAGTGGTGTGAGTCCGACGCCCTTCAGGGGGCGGTTCCTCACGCTTTCGAAGCAGCGCTTCGAGTGAGGGTTCGCGCCGGCGCTTTATCAGCCGGCCGGGAGTCCGATCCAGGAAACAAAAAAGCCGAGCTATTAGCTCGGCCTTCTTTAAAGATGGTGCCCAGGAGAGGACTTGAACCTCCACGCCCTTGCGAGCACTAGCACCTGAAGCTAGCGTGTCTACCAATTTCACCACCTGGGCAGGCAGGGAAACGAAACTCCGACCGGAATCTCGAGGCGGGGGACTTTACTTTTCTGCCACGGCTTTGTCAATCCTCACGTATAATCAGGGACTTAGGCTGTTTAGCCACCATGATTTCCAGGGAAGATATTCACCCTATGAGTAAAAAAGGCAAAATTGCCGACCCCCACGCCGAGCGCGAAGCGGCCAACTATGCCAACCCCATACCGAGTCGTGAGGCGATCCTCGAGCTCTTGGCGGGTGCCGATAAACCGCTGAACCCCAATAAGATCGCCAGCAAGCTGGGCTTGGCTGATGTCGAACAGGTGGATGCGCTGGGCAAGCGTCTGCGGGCGATGGAACGCGACGGGCAATTGATGGGTAACCGCCGGGGCGCTTATGGTCCGGTCGACAAGCTTAACCTGCTGCATTGTCGCGTGCAGGGGCACCGCGATGGGTATGGCTTTGCCCTCCCAATCGGTCCGGGCGAAGACGTGTACCTGAGTGCTCGCCAAATGCAGTTTGCCTTTGACGGTGACGAAGTGCTGGTGGCGATAACGGGGGTCGATCGCCGGGGCCGAGCCGAAGGTAAGGTAGTGGAGGTGCTCGACCGGGGAAACCGAAGTATTGTCGGCCGTTACGAGGAAGAAAGCGGCATTGGCTTTGTGGTCCCGGATAACAGCCGTATCAATCAGCAAATTCTGATACCGCCGAAGGAAAAGGGCGAAGCAAAATCCGGTCAGATCGTGAATGCACTCATTACTGATTACCCCACCCGTAAGCTGAATGCCAAGGGTCGAGTGGTGGAAGTGCTGGGTGACCACCTGGATCCTGGTCTGGAAATTGATGTGGCAATCCGTTCCCACGGCATACCCTGGGAGTGGCCCGAGGCGGTACAGGCCGAGGCGGCAGCACTGGAGGACGAACCCGGCGAAGCCGACAAACAGCACCGGGTCGATTTGCGTGAACTTGCGTTTGTGACCATCGATGGCGAGGATGCCCGCGATTTTGATGACGCTGTCTACTGCCAGAGCGAGGGCAGCGGCTGGCGACTGTGGGTCGCCATAGCCGATGTATCGCACTATGTCCGCCCGGGATCTGCGCTCGACGAGGAGGGCGCCAGCCGCGGTAACTCGGTGTATTTTCCCGAGCGGGTTGTGCCGATGTTGCCCGAGGCACTGTCCAATGGGCTTTGCTCTTTAAAGCCAGAGGTTGACCGTCTGGCGATGGTCTGCGAGATGTCGATCAATGGCGACGGAGTTTTAGGTCAGTACCAGTTCTATGAGGCAGTTATTCACTCTCATGCCCGTCTCACCTATACCCAGGTTGGTGAGGTACTGGAAAATGGCTCGTACCCCGAAGTGCCGGGTGCTCGTGTAGCGGATCTCGAGCGCCTTCACAGCCTCTATCACGCCTTGCGCGCTGCCCGGGACGATCGTGGCGCTATCGACTTTGAGACCGTAGAGACGCGGATACTGTTCGATGAACACCGCAAGATTGACTCTATTGTGCCGGTGGAGCGCAATGACGCTCACAAGCTGATTGAGGAATGCATGTTGTGCGCTAACGTGGCGACGGCGCAGTTTTTCGAAGAAACCGGCCTGCCCATCTTGTACCGGGTGCATGAGGGACCTACCGAGGAGAAACTCGAAAACCTGCGCAGTTTCCTGGGCGAACTGGGCCTTGATTTGCGCGGTGGCCCCAAGCCGACGCCCAAGGATTACCAGCTTCTCCTGGCCCAGGTTAGCGAGCGTGATGATGCCCACGTGGTGCAGACCATGCTCTTACGGTCGCTGCGCCAGGCCATGTACCAGCCGGACAATGCCGGCCATTTTGGGCTCAATTACGAGGCCTATGCCCACTTTACATCGCCCATTCGGCGTTACCCCGACCTCCTGGTTCACCGGGGTCTGCGCAGCGTCATACGCTCCGACAAGGCCTGCGGTCTCGTCAAGCGAGTTCCAGGCGCCAGCCCCATTCCCAGGAAGCGCATCTTCCCCTATGACGAGGCCGCCATGGTTGTCATGGGCGAGCACAGCTCGATGACCGAGCGGCGCGCCGACGACGCCACGCGCGAGGTCCAGTCCTGGCTCAAGTGTGAGTATCTGCAGGATCATGTCGGTGACGAATTCGACGGTGTCATAAGTGCGGTAACCAGCTTCGGTCTGTTCGTGGAGCTGGTCGACATCTACATTGAGGGACTGGTGCATATCACGGCACTACCTGGCGACTACTATAATTTTGATGCTGCTCACCAGAGGTTGGTCGGCGAGCGCAGTGGCCGTAGCTATCAGTTAGGTGGCGCGGTGCGGGTACAGGTCGCCAGAGTGGATCTGGACGACAAAAAAATTGATCTGGAATTGATCGAGACCAAACAGGCGCGCAAGGGCAAGGGAGCCGGGCCAAAGGCCAGCAAAACCAAGCGAGAGCCGCCCGGTAAGTCCGACCGTCCCGGGAAGAAGGGTAATGCCAAAGCCGGCAAATCCAAGTCAGCCAAGAGTAAGAAGCGCAAAACCGGCCTGAGAAAGCATCACTGAATCCATGCAATACATTTATGGCATACATGCGGTCGACAGCCTGCTGCGCAACAAGCCAAAGTCGAT
>CAZPVJ010000090.1:0-3372 GCA_964590005.1 uncultured Alteromonadaceae bacterium
AGGAGCCGGAACACCCCAACTACCCCAAAGATCCGGAATTTCGCAAGCGCTGGGGTCCCAGGGGTGTCATTCACAGCTTTGCCGATGGCAAGGTCGAAGACACCGGGCCATTGACCAAAAAAAGAATGGAAACAGCGGATGAGGAGTTTCTCGCAGCCAGCCTCAAGTTTATTGACAAGGCTCACTCGGCGGGGAAACCCTTTTTCGTCTGGTTCAATTCGACCCGCATGCATGTCTGGACTCGCCTGAAGCCAGAATCTCAGGGCGTTACCGGCCAGGGGCTCTACGCCGACGGGATGGTGGAGCACGACGGCCACGTCGGGCAGCTACTGGGCAAACTCGACGAGCTTGGTATTGCCGACAACACCATCGTTATGTACGCCACTGACAACGGCGCCGAGCTGGCCCTCTGGCCTGACGGTGGCTACACCCCCTATCGCGGCGAAAAGAATTCCAACTGGGAGGGAGGCTACCGCGTTCCGATGATGGTGCGCTGGCCCGCCCAGATAGAGGCCGGCCAGGTCTCCAATGAGATAATCGCGATGATGGACTGGATGCCGACGCTGCTGGCAGCCGTTGGAGATGACAACATCAAGGCCGACCTCAAAAAGGGCAAGCGCGTTGGCGGCAAGACCTACAAAGTGCATCTCGATGGTTATAACTTCCTGCCCTACTTTACCGGCAAGACCGACGAGGGGCCGCGGGAGGAGTTTGTTTATACCTCGGATACCGGTGACATCGTCGGCTACCGAATGGGCGATTACAAGCTGGTATTCAGGGAGCAGCGTGCGCATGGCTTGCAGGTCTGGCAAGACCCCTACGTGACGCTGCGAATGCCGAAAGTGTTCAACCTCAGAATGGACCCCTTTGAACGGATGGACTCAGAAGGCGCCGGGTACGACCAGTGGCTGGGCGAGCACCTGTTCCTGTTTGCACCGGTGATGGCCGAGGTTGCCAAGTTCAAGGCAACGTTCAAGGACTTCCCGCAAAGGCAAAAACCGGGATCCTTTGTGCCCTGATACATCGCGGTAAAACGCCCGGCAACCCGTACCGGGCGTGAATTCTTGGTCTCCGATAAATTTCCTTGATCCGGGGCACTAACTTGCCATCGGAGTTCGTTTATACTGCGCGCCTAAAGGAGCCCAGTTTATGACGAATCGCCCCACTTTCACCCGCCGCAAGCTGATCAAGGGTATTACTGCCAGCTCGTTGATCCCGCTGCTGGGCAGCAACCTTATAGGTTGTTCCGATGGCTCCAGCCGCCGGCGTACGACGCCAGAGGAGACCATCGACAGTGTGCCCGCCGACTTCAATCATGGCGTTGCCTCCGGTGATCCGTTAAGCGATCGGGTCATCCTGTGGACCCGCTTAACACCCCTGGCAGAAGAGGGTGATGTCGTGGTCGACTGGGAAATGGCGACCGACGAGGACTTCGATGACATCGTGGCCACCGGCAGTGGCGTCACTACGGCCGACGTGGATTACACGGTCAAGGTTGATGCCGATGGGCTGGATGCCGGCAGCGACTACTACTTTCGCTTCACCAGTGGCGACAATGTATCCCCCATCGGCAAGACGCGCACCGCGTCAATGGATGAACTGGCCAGCGCCACCTTCGCGGTCGTGTCCTGCTCCAGCTACCCTACCGGCTTTTTCAACGTTTACCGGGAAATCGCCAATCGCGACGTCGATGCAGTTATCCACCTGGGAGACTACATTTACGAATATGCTGCAGATGGCTTCGCCAGTGGCGAGGCTGAGGAGCTCGGCCGAGTCGTAGAACCCACTACCGAGCTCGTCTCTTTATCCGATTACAGAACGCGCTACGCCCAGTACCGTCGCGATGCAGATCTCCAGGCCTGCCATCAAAATCATCCATTCATCATCGTTTGGGATGACCACGAAGTCGCCAATAACGCCTGGCGCGATGGCGCCGAAAATCACCAGCCGGATACCGAGGGAGATTACACCGAGCGCAAGGTCGCAGCGATACAGGCGTGGTATGAATGGCTGCCGGTTCGGCCACCATCGTCTGAGCAGGAAATCATCTACCGTCGACTGCAATTTGGCGACCTGGTGGATCTGCTGATGCTGGATACCCGGGTCGTTGGCCGGGACGAGCAGATTGACTACCTGGGCTTCATCAATGACGGCGTCATCGATGTCGATAGCGTCAGGGCCGCCCTGGCAGACAGTAATCGTACGCTGCTGGGCGAAACACAACGCGACTGGCTCAAGGGAGCGCTGACCGATTCTACCGCGCGCTGGCAAGTGCTGGGCCAGCAAGTTGTCATGGCCAGGCAAACATTGCCGGAACCCGTGGCCAGGGCATTCGCGGTAGCGCTGGCGGGTGGTGACGTGTCGCAAGACGCCGTTGTCGCCGTTCTGGCTGCGGTACGCGCAAGCAACAAGGCGCCCGAAGATCGAACCCCTGAAGAACAGGCACTGCTGGACTCGGCCATTCCGCTTAACTCAGACGCCTGGGACGGCTACGACTTTGAACGGGAAGATATCCTCAACCACGCCACCCAGGTCGATTCAAAGCTGATCGTACTGTCCGGTGATATCCACAATGCCTGGTCGGCGCAAATCACTACTGCTGATGGCGCCACGGTCGGAGCCGAATTCACCACCACCAGCGTCACATCACCCGGCTTTGAAGATGCCCTGGGTGCGGGAACGGCCGCCACGTTGGCACCGCTGGCCGTAAACCTGATAGAGGACGTGAAGTACGCCAACCTGTTATACCGCGGGTTTTACGAGATCAACTTCACCAACGACCAGGTCGAGACCAGCTTCCGTTTCATCGACACCGTGAAGTCCACGGAGTACACGCTGCTGACCGATGAGGCAAAAACATTCACGGTCGACCGGGAAACCTTGACCATAAGCTGATGGCAGGGCGGGTTTGCGCAATGCTCCCACCCGGCGCAGGAGTATTTCCACCCGGGCCCATTTGAACGCTTTGCGTCGATAAACTTGACCTCACTCAAGCCCACAGGCGATGGGCCTGTGCCATACTTCCAATGCACGTAACAGCGAGGCATTGCGAATGAAGAACAAACCTCAGTTACCAGACACAATCGGCAATACACCCCTGCTTTACCTGCAGGAGGTATCTGAGCTCACCGGCTGCGCTATCTACGGCAAGGCCGAATTCCTGAACCCCGGAGGCTCGGTTAAAGATCGCACTGCCCTTGGAATTATTCGCGCTGCTGAGCAAGCCGGCGAACTACAACCAGGCGGCGTGATCGTCGAGGGCACCGCCGGTAACACGGGCATCGGGCTTACCGTCGTGGGTAACGCGCTCGGCTACCAGTCGGTAATCGTCATGCCGCAAAACGCCAGCAAGGAGAAGATCGAAAACCTGGA
>CAZPVJ010000091.1:0-40465 GCA_964590005.1 uncultured Alteromonadaceae bacterium
GAGTGCCGCGGAAAACTGCTCCGCCGCGGTGAACGCCTGTGTAGAACGCTTCGGACAGCTCGATATCCTGTGCAATATCGCCGGCGTGCTCCTGTGCAAGCATTTCATGGAGATCACCGAAGCCGAGTGGCAGCGGGTGATGGGGGTCAACCTCAACGGGGTATTCTTCATGTCGCAGGCGGCCATGCCATCGCTGGTCGAGAGCAAGGGCTGCATCGTCAATATGTCGTCCTCGGCGGGCCTGGAGGGACAGGTCTACAACTCGGCGTACTGCGCCAGCAAAGCCGGAGTGCTGATGTTTACCAAGGCGCTGGCGATTGAATTCTCCAAGCAGGAAGTGCGGGTGAACGCTGTCTGCCCGGGCATGGTGAAAACACCCTTGACCGCGGGCTTTGAAATGCCCGACGACGCCGACATGCACCTGATGAGCAAGCTCTCCCCGCTTCTCGAAGGTGCGGAACCGGAGGAAATTGCGGCGGCCGTAGCCTACATCGCTTCCCCGGAAGCGCGCTTCATCACCGGCGCCACACTGCCCATCGACGGCGCCCAGACTGCCGGCTAACTACTGCGGCGGGCGCGACTGACCCTGCGCACCCGGGGGCATGGCCCCGCCCCTGGCGCGCATCTGCAACATCTGCTGCATCTGCTGCATCATGCGGTCGATGGTAAAGCTTGCTGTTGCCTGGCGTGGCGGAAATTCCCTGAAGGTCATCAACCACTTGCCGACTTCCTGTTGAGTGGGGACAAACAACCAGAGCTGGTCGGCGAAGAAGCGCGTATAGAGCGAGGAATCAATGGACTCTTCATACGGGTCGCTGCGCAGGTTGATGACTCGGGGGAAGTTCAAGGCCTCGCGGGCTCCTTCCCAGCCATCCCAGGCAATTCCGAAATGAATCTTCCAGTCATTCCAGCGCATCGCGTTGAAGTTGGCATTGTCATCAAAGTAAAAAATATTGGAGCGCTTGCCCGGCCCCTTCCCGGCGAGCAGATCAGTCTGGTCGTAGCCGTCCAGGTGGACGCGGTAGGTCTTGTCACCCGCGCGGTGGCCCCGCTTTAGCTTGGCAGCGATATCCGCTTCGCCCGCTGCAGCCAGTAACGTCGGCAACCAGTCCTGGTGCGAGAAAATATCATTGATGACGGTGCCGGGCTTAACCGTACCTGGCCAGCGAATCATTGCCGGAACGCGAAACCCGCCTTCCCAGGTCGAACCTTTTTCACCACGAAACGGCTCCGCACCGCCGTCAGGGTAGGTGTTGGTCTGGGAGCCGTTATCGGTGCTGTATATAACGATAGTGTCGTCGGTGAGTCCCAGGTCATCGAGCTTATCCAGTAATTGACCCACATGGTGATCATGTTCCATGAGGCCGTCGGCGTAGAGTCCGTGTCCCGACGCACCCTGCCACTTGGGAGCCAGTCGGGTCCAGACATGCATCCGGGTGGCATTGAACCAGACAAAGAACGGTTTGCCGTCCGAGTGAGACTTGTCGATGAACTTAAGGGCCGCATCGGTGAATTCCTGATCAGCGGTTTCCATCCGCTTGCGGGTCAGCGGACCCGTATCTTCTATCCTGCCATCGGCAAAAGAACGGATGACGCCCCTGGGCGCGAAGCGCTTACGAAATTCAGGGTCTTTCGGATAAAAGTAGGTCTCAGGCTCTTCCTCTGCATTGAGGTGGTAAAGGTTGCCGAAGAATTCATCGAAACCGTGGTTGCTGGGCAGGAACTCATCCTTGTCGCCCAGATGGTTCTTGCCAAACTGCCCGGTGGCATAACCGTGGGGCTTGAGTAACTCCGCAATGGTCGGGTCCTCCGGACGCAGTCCTATGTCTGCCCCCGGCAATCCCACTTTCAATAAACCCGTACGCAACGGGTGCTGACCCGTGATGAAGGCCGAGCGCCCGGCGGTGCAGCTCTGTTCACCGTAGTAATCGGTAAACATCGCACCTTCGTTGGCGATACGGTCAATATTGGGTGTGCTGCCACCGAGCATGCCCCGGTGATAGGCACTGAGGTTGGACCAGCCAATGTCGTCTCCCCAGATCACCAGGATATTGGGTTTGTCTTGTGCGGCGTGGCTGCCGACGGCACACAGCAGCAGAAGTGCGAGAGCCAGAAGTTGACGTATCAGGACAGTGTGCATGGTATTCCCCCTTGCAGAATTTCAGGAGCGCAGAGATTACTCCAAACTGGTTGGCTGTTAATGACTAAGCCGGCCATAAAACAAGACGTTCCGCGACCCATTGTCTGTCGCAGGCATGCTGACTATGGAACTTTTGCCGGTATTTGCGGGCAAATCTGTTATCGTTTATTTCCTGCAATATAGTTGATAGCCCCGTAATGCGCACATCCTCTCCCGCCACCGCCGCCCTGCTAGCGCTGACGCTGTCGCTCGCTGCCTGCGGTGGCGGCGGAGGCGGAGGCGGAGGCGGAGGCGGCAGCAATAACAGCGGCCCTGTCAACCAGCCACCTATTGCCGCTGCCGGCGCTGCCCAAACCGTCAGTGCCTTCACCGAGGTTATCCTCGACGGCAGCGGCAGCAGCGACCCGGATGGTTCCGTCACCGGCTGGCTGTGGCAACAGTCCTCAGGCCCCGAAGTTGCCCTGCTGGGCAGCGAAACACCCCAGGCAAATTTTACCGCTCCGGACTCTTCCCAGGGAGCAGAGCTGGTCTTTACCTTGACCGTGACGGACAACGAGGGCGCCACTGCCACTGCCACGACCACTGTCTCGGTCGCCGGCAGCGATCCTGCACTGCGCTACCAGCTTTCCGGCGAGATCGTAAGCTCGAGTAGCCAGGCCCTGGATGGGGATACCAACGATCCCGCCAACACCCTGGCCGGCAACAATTCGATCGGCACGGCACAGCCCCTGGTAAGCCCGATTACGCTGGGGGGCTATGCCAATGAAGCCGGTAGCGGCGCCAGCGGCCAATCCACCGCAGCGGGTGACAGCGACGATTACTATCGGGTAGACCTGCTGGCAGGCCAGTCGATCACCCTGCTGATAGCCGACTACCAGGTGGCAGACCTGGACCTTTACCTGCTCGACCTGCAAGGCAACATTGTGGATTTCTCCGTTGATACGGGGCAGCTGGAATCGATACTGATCGAGGAAGATGGCACTTACATCATCAACGTTTTCGCCTTCCAGGGTGCCAGCAACTACACCCTTGCCATGGGTTCGCGCGGTGAGCAATCAGCCGGGCAGCGCTACGCTAACGTCATACCCTGGGAAACCGTGGTGGAATACCAGCCAGGGCAGGCGGAGACAGTGCAAACTCGACTACAGGAGCGCATGGGCCTGCGTCGCCGTGGCGGCGGGCCCGGCCGCGCCGGCTTGCTGTCGCTGCGACAGTCAGTGCAACAGTCGGTACTGCAGGCCCGTGGCCTCGGCAATGGGCAGCAACGCCGCGAAAAATTCGCAGATTCCATGCGGCAGGCCCAGTGGGAAACCCTGATGACCGTCAAGACATTGCGGCAAAGCCCACATGTGAAGCATGCCGAGCCCAATTACCGGGTCTCTACGCTGGCCACCACCAATGATGAGGCCCTGTCTGTGCAGTGGCACTACCCCTTAATCAACCTGCCCGCCGCCTGGGATACCACCACCGGGGTCAGCGACGTCGTGGTCGCCGTCATCGATACGGGTATTCTGTCAGGCCACCCCGATTTGCAGGGCCAACTGGAGCCGGGATTCGACTTTATCCGCAACCCGCAGGCCGCGGGGGACGGCGACGGTATCGACCCCGATCCGGAAGATCCGGGTAACGGTGGAGAACCGGGAGCGAGTAGTTTCCATGGCTCTCACGTCGCCGGTACCGTGGCAGCAGCCGGTAACAACGGTATTGGCGTAGCGGGCGTGGCCTACGGTGCACGCATAATGCCACTGCGCGCACTCAGTGCCAGCGGCGGCTCGTCCTATGACGTAAGCCAGGCTGTGCGCTACGCCGCCGGCCTGCCCAATGATTCAGGCAGGATTCCACAACGGCGTGCCGACATAATCAACATGAGCCTGGGCGGGGAATCCTTCAGCCAGCTGAAACAGGCGCTCTTCCGGGAGGTTCACGAAGACGGCGTGATCGTCGTCGCCGCTGCCGGCAACGAAGGCAGCACGCGAGCCAGCTACCCGGCCGCCTACGATAAAGTCATTTCGGTCAGCGCAGTGGACGCGCAGTCCCGGGCAACCAATTACTCCAACCGGGGAGGCAGCATCGATATAGCAGCCCCGGGGGGCGACAATGGCACCGACTTCAATGGAGACGGCTACCCGGACGGTGTCTTGAGCACGGGCCGCTCGGCCAGCGGCTTCGCTTATGTGTTCCTGTCCGGAACTTCGATGGCAGCACCGCATGTCGCGGGGGTAATCGCCCTGATGAAGTCAGTCAATACGGACCTTACCCCTGCCGACATCGACGCCTTGCTGGCCAGGGGCGACCTCACCGACGACCTGGGTTCCATCGGCCGCGACGACCTCTATGGCCACGGCCTGATCAATGCGCAACTGGCCGTGACGGCCGCTCTCGCTTCCATTGGCGGAACACCCGCTACCGAACCCGGGCTGGCGGCGACAACCAGCGTACTGAACTTCGGCGCCGGCTTGGACTCGTTAAGCCTGAGCCTGCGCAACCGGGGTGAAGGCGATCTGGAGGTGCAAGCTGTGACCACTTCGGAGGCCTGGCTGGTGGTGAGTCCCAACGATACAGATACCGCGGGTCTGGGCAGCTACACCGTCGGTATTGACCGTGCAGGCCTGCCCCCAGGCAGCTACGCTGGCAGAATCACCGCGACTTCTAACACCAATACCCTGGTTATCGAAGTGCTGATGATCGTCGGAGGGACCACTGAATCGGATCTGGGTGTCGTCTATGTTTTGCTTTACGATATCGACAGGGAAGAGGTAATAGGCGAACAGGTTACCCGTGCGCAGCGCGGTGTCTACGAATTTAACTTCGGCCAGGTGCCGGCAGGTCGCTACCAGGTTATTGCGGGTACAGATCTCGATAATGACCTTTTCATTTGCGACCCGGGAGAGGCCTGTGGCTCCTGGCTAACCATAGACCAGCCGCTGGCAATTGACCTGAACCGGGACCGCCAGGACATCGTATTCCCCATCGAATACCTGGTGGCGATACCGACCCTGGATACCAGTAGCGAGCTATCGGCAGGCAAAACGCGTGTCTCGTTTCAACGCCAACCCAGTGAAAGAAGGGAATAATCTCTATGACTGTGACCGGGAGATACTTAATCAGCCTGTTGCTAGCGGCCTCGTTAGCCGCCTGCAGCGAAACTGAACCCCCGCCTGCCCAAACACCTGCCGCCAACGCGCCAGTTCCACAGACAGAAACCGGTGACGCCACGGCTGAGGAAGTCGAAGCGCCCGCGGCAGTTGCCCAAGCCCAGGAGGGTGCCGGAGAAAGACCGTTGGTTCCGGAGCAACTGAGCGACATCGTTACCCGTACCGGTGACCTGGACACCCTGGTCGAGAGTCGCGCTGTCCGCGTGCTTACCGTTTACAGCCCCGGCCACTACTACCTCGATAATGGCGATGAAAAGGGTATCGTCGCGGAGATGGCCACCCGGTTTGAGGATGCGTTGAATAAACAACTGGACCGCGGACACTTGCGCGTCCATGTCGTCGTCATCCCGGTGGCGCGCGATCAACTGGTACCCAGTCTACTGGCCGGCAAGGGCGACATTATTTCCGCCAACCTGTCGATCACTCCCCAGCGCCAGGAACTGGTCGATTTCAGCATCCCCTCGACCAAACCACTCTCAGAGATATTGATTACCGGGCCCAGTGCTCCCGCTGTCAGCAGCATTGACGATTTGTCTGGTAAGACCGTGTTCCTGCGCCGGTCCAGCAGTTACTACGAGAGCGTTGAACTACTCAACGAAAGACTGGCGAGCGAGGGCAAGGCGCCGGTCAAGATCGAGCTGATTTCAGAGTTGCTGGAAGACGACGACCTGATAGAGATGGTAGACGGCGGGCTCATGCCCTGGGCCATTGTCGACGACTACAAGGTGCAGTTATGGGATGGCGTGTTCACCAACCTGACAGCGCGGGACGACATTGTATTCCGGGAAGGTGGGCGAATTGCCTGGGCATTCCGCAAAGAGAGCCCAAAACTGGCCGAAGCCGTGAACGCTTTCCTGCGTAAGAATCGTGAGGGCACACTGATTGGTAACGTCCTGCGTAACCGCTACATACGCGATTTTGACTGGGCTGCCAACGCATTGAACAAAGATGATTACGAGCGGCTGCAAGCACTGATCGATATTTTCAAAAAGTACGGCGAGCAATATGAAATAGAGTATCTGATGGCCGCCGCCCAGGGTTACCAGGAATCACGCCTGGACCAGAGCGTTCGCAGTCATGCTGGAGCCGTCGGTATCATGCAATTGCTACCCAGTACTGCCAAGGACCCCAAGGTGGATATCCCCAATATCCATGAAGTCGACGCCAACATCGAGGCAGGCATGAAGTACCTGGATTACCTGCGCACAAGGTACTTCGACGACCCCGCCATAGACAGTCGCAACCAGCTACTGCTGGCGCTGGGCGCCTATAATGCCGGGCCGGCGCGTATGATCAGCCTGCGACGCAAGGCGGAGCAGCAGGGCTATGACCCCAATGTCTGGTTCGATAACGTGGAAATCATCGCGGCCAATGAAATAGGGCGGGAGACCGTGCAGTACGTAGCCAACATCTTCAAATACTACCTGGCCTACAGCATGTCATTGCACCAACAGATGGAGCACAGTGCGGCACGCGACGAAGCGGGCATCTAGGTGCATGGTTACAAGCCAGAGCCCGCTGCCAGCCGGTCTTGAGTGTCGACGAGGCGAGACTGCAGCCAATAGATTTCGTAATCGTTTCTCACACCTGCCTCAGCGGCCAGCAGCAGCGTTTGCAGAGCCTGCTGACGCAACTCCAAGGCCTTCACACTCTGCGCATCTGCGGCCAATAGGATCTCAACAATGTGCAGGGCTTGTACGGGCTCATCACTGGCCAGGTAGTTGCGGGCCAGGCTAAACAACGCTTCCTCGCCGGCGACCGACGCCAGGTCAGCGTAGACATCACTGACAGGCACCGGATAGAGCTCGGTCGTACTCTCGAAGTGAAACCAGCCGGCATAGTAATCCCATATGCTGCGTACAGCCCAGTCGACCTTCCCGTGATTCTGCACCAGCTCCAGGTGTGCGGGTAACTGAATCTCTTTCATCAGCTGGTACACGCTCTTACCCGCATTCATGCCCGCGACGGTTTCATCATGGACATACTGAACCGCATCGCGAATGCGGGTCATGTCGGCCTTGATGCCAGCCGCGCCCACGGTTGGATTGAGGTGACTGGGAACCACGACTTCCGGCTCCAGCGCCAACAACATATCGAGGGACCTGACGTATTCAACGGGTTTGCGGATTTTCTCTCCGCGCATGGTAAAAATGTTGGGGAACTGGGGAAACTGGGGGCCAAAAAAATCGCCGGTAAACAAAATTCGCTGCTGTGGTAACCAGAGTACCGCGTTGTCTGCACCCTCCGCGCCCGGGGCACCAATAACCTGGAACTCTACACCGCCCAGGGTGAAGCTATAGGTCTCCCAATCCGCCACCGTGATGGTGGGCTCGACACCGCCATAGCGCATCATGGCGATATCGGGCCGATCTTCCCAGGCAGGCATCCACGGAAACAGGGTACGATTCCTGCCATACTGATAGGGTTCCAGTTCGCTCAGGTAGCGCTGCTCCTCGATAAAATCCTTATGGGTCACAATCTCCGTGCCCTCTTCCTGCCAGTAGCGGGTCCCGCCGATGTGGTCGGCGTGAGAGTGAGAAAGCACGATGTACCGAACCGGAGCCTCCGACACGCCCTTAAGCTCCTTGAGCTGTTTAGCCACCTGCAGCACCAGGCCCGTATCGAAGATCACATTGCCCTCGCTGGTTGTGATCATGATGGTGTTGCCCACACCCGTCGCGAAGAAGACATTGTCTGCGATCTGGCGCACCTCGATGGGACGCTTTATCAGGTCCACCGCGCTGCCATGAGTGCCCTCGCCTTCTTCACCAAAGTCCAGACGACGGGTTGCAACATCACCGATCACCTCCAGGGTTTTCAGTTCAGCCTGTTTTTTGAGATTAGATCCTGTGCGGTCGCCCACTAGCCACCACACCACAAGGGTAGAGACCGCGAGTAGTAACAATAGACGTTTTATTGCGAGCCCCGATTGCAGCGTGGGTAGTGTCACAGACATAATTTTCTCCTCCAGCCAGGGGCTCAGGGGTGAGCGAGGTAATACTTGACCGCGGCAGCGAGTGATTTTTCGATAGGTTCGGGTTGCCAGCCCAGCTCTCTCTTGGCCTTGGCACTATCGACGTTTGGCAACAACGTCGAACAACGCACTGAGGCAACGCTGAAGCGATTATCGCGGCGCCTGATAAAACTGACGAAATCAGCAACTCCGGCCATCGCATAGAGCAGCCACATAGGCAACTTCCTGTTGGGCGGCGCCCTCCCCGCCTCCCAGGCTGACAAGCGGAACATTTCTTCGTAATCCATCCAGCGCTCGGCGATGATGTACCGTTCGCCCTTTCGACCATACTGTTCAGCCAGTAGCAGGCCTCGCGCGGCATCCTCAATACCGACACAAGGACCGCCACCGTCCCAGTAAAAAGGCATTTGCCCGGTGGCGGCATCCTTCACCATCTTACCGTGAGGCGTTGGGGCAATATCATTGGCGCCGTAGGTGTTTCCAACGCAGCAGGCAACGCCGGGCAATCCCTTCTCGTTACAGTATTCAAGAAAAAGCGCTTCAGCGCGCACCCTGCAACGCACATAGGCCGGCGCCTTGTCCCACCAGTTGAAGGCGTCATCCTCGTTGGAGATACCCGACGGATTTATCCCTATCGTGCCGAATGTGCTGGTGAACACAAAATGCTGTACACCGACCTCGAGGGCTACATCCAGGACCACACGCAGGCAGTCGACATTGGTGTAATAGAGAGGGGCCGGATCTCGCAGCCATGCCCGGGTATCTACGACGCAATAAAACACCGAGTCGCAACCTGTCATAGCCCGGCGAACGTCCGCCGGATTACCGATATCGCCGGTCACTCGCTCTAGATCCAGGTGATCGGTGGCACCCGTATCACTACTCTCCCGCACCAGGATACGGATCTGGCGACCCTGCTCAGCAAGTTGCTTGACAACGTGACTGCCGAGAAAGCCGCTGGCTCCCATTACCAGTGTTTTCACCATAAATTCCACCCGCCTGCAGAGATCAAGCCTGGAATTACCAGTCTAGTCGTGTCAGGCGTATGGTGTGAGTGCTTACCGGGCCAAAATAACTGGCGGGGAATTACCGGTCGCCCCGAAGGGACGACCAGGTTCTGGAGGCGGTGTTTTTGATAGCGACGGCTTAGATAGCCGCCGCCAAGTCAGGCGGCCCGACGTCTAGCCGGTGCCTTCTTGCGAGCGGCGGCCTTCTTTTTGGCTGCTGGTTTACGCTTGGGTGCTGCCTTTTTCTTGGCGGCTGCTTTTTTCTTTGGAGCGGCTTTCCGTTTTGGCGCAGCTTTCTTCTTTGCTGCCGGCTTTCGCTTGGCTGCCGCTTTTTTCTTGGGCGCAGCCTTCTTTTTGGCTGCCGGCTTTTTCTTGGCAGCCGGCTTCTTGCGCGTCTTCTTCTTGGCTTTTGCCTTGGCCTGCCTCGCCGCAGCCTTTTCGACCATTGCCGCGGCCCGTTCAGCGGCCTGGGCTTTACGCGCTTCCAGTGCCGCATCGGCGCGCATCGGCATCAGTTTTTCGGCATAGTCGTAGGCAGCCTTGGCTATATTGGCCACGGTATCGCCCAACTCCTGCACCTGCTTCATTAATTCGTCGACGCGCTTCTGATTGTCAGAGCTGGCCTTCTTGCGAAGATTGGCGCGCGCCTTCTTCAGTCGCGTGCTCGCTGTCGAATGCTTTTTACGTGCCGCCGCAAGCTCTCGCTTGGCGCGGGCATGCGCCTTTTCTGTTTCAGCCAGTAATTTTTTACGAAGCTTTTCAACTTCCTTGCTGGCCTTTTCAGCCATCTTGGTGGCTTGGGCTAATTCTTTCTCCAACATCTTTTCCGCACTCCATAGTCAGGACAGGTACCGCGACTTCAGTGTAGACCTCATTCCAGCCGTTGTAACGTGTAATTTTTGATCAATGTCACTTTTATCGCGCTTCTGGCAAAGCGCAGCTACGCGAGTGACTTAATAGGCAATCAATTTTTACTGGGCTACCATTAAGGTTCTCCACAACGACGGCAAGAGTAGCTGTTATGGCGGTAGAAAATTCAACAGGCATTCGGGCACCGAAGGCAGTGAGAAAAAAACTGCGCACGATGGCAGTCGCCCAGGTGCGTAAGGACATGATTCATGCCGGTAGGCAGGAGGCTGAATACTCAGACGAGGATCTTGAATACCTGGTTGCCGAGAAAGAGAAGGAAATCTGGTCCGGTATTGGTTGGAAGGGATTTGGGATAGTGGCGCTATTGCTGGGAATCAACATCGGTATCTAAGCATGTCACTGTTTCGAGTCATCAAGTATTCATCGATCATCTTTTTCCTGGGTAAGTACAAGCACAAATTATTTCGGGTTGTCGTTGTGTTGCTCTTTGCGCTGGCGACCTCGATCCTTTACCAGGACGTCGCTGACTTCCTGCGCGACCAGTACCCCAACAGCGTCATTTACGCACTGATTGCCAAAATCATCATCGTCTACGGCGCCCTGGCTTTCGTACTATGGCAGTTCAAGCCCGAAACAGACAAAACACCCGTAACTGGACTGCCCGAGAGTGATACTGAGGGGGAGGCCACCCATGACAGGCTTTCCCGACTGGAAGATATCGAGACTAAAGACAAGCTCGCCAGCCGCTACCAGAAAGTCATTGATGGTAACTCCGCCCCCCGAACATAAAAAAAGCCACCCGTGGGTGGCTTTATTCAAATAACACTGCCTACTTGGTCAACTGCAACATAAACTCTGCGGCCGCCAGGCGAGTGGCCTCGTCCAGGTGTGCCTGCGGTGGCATCTCCGGATAGTCGGGGCGCTTCTTGACCGGGTTGGCCGCGTAGTCAGCAATACCCTGCGGATTATCCATGTACAGCGCCTGGATAATTTGCGCAGGAGGACCAATCATGCGTGAGTTATAGGCGTGGCACCCGGCGCAAATGCCGTAATAGGCGAGCTTGCCTGTCTCCATGTGCTCTTTCACTCGTGGTGGAACTGGCTCTGGCAAGGTGTAACTGGTGACGTTGGCCGTGGTGGCAAACTCACACTCGCCGTACTTATCCAGACCCAGGGTGCGGAACCGTTCAGGGTTGAGGATGCAGCCATCATCCAATCCCACGGTGTCGACAATATCGAGGCCACTGGTGACCATGTAAGCGGCAAGCGCAGCACGCACGATGGGAGCCGGGTTCTGGCCATTGTTGAGCATGATGTTATTCAGCACTTTCGGGCGATTGGGGTTGGGATCCGAATCAGGATCGTTGGACGCGCTGGAAGCGAGACTGAAGTCGGTAAAGGTAATACCGATGGAGTCGTTTCCAGAAATAATATTACCTTCCACGACCACGTCATCACAGGCCATAACCAACACACCGGTCCCCGGGGGAATGTTGGAAACCAGTGAGCCCGGTATCGCAAAGTTTTCGTGGTTATTGTTAACGACAAAATTGTTGCGGATCAGCACATCACCACACGTTTTAATGGGCAATCCCGGGGTAATAAAGGCGAGGATACCGCCAGTGTTGTTGTAAACATAGTTCCCCTCTACCAGCGCGTGGCGGCTGTTTTCAATCTCGATACCCGCAACGCTGTCATAAACCTCGTTATAAACTACATCCACATGATCTGACATGCCGACGTAAATTGCGGCATCCTCAATACCGGAAATCACGTTATGTGAAACAATACCGTTCTTGCCAAGCTGCGGGAAAATCCCGTAAACCCCGGTATCAACGATGATATTGTTGCGGATAATGTAGTTATTACCCGCCTGCCCCATTATCGCGTTGCCCTTGTACTTGGTGATGTAAAGGTTCTCGACGGTAACACCGTTGCCCGAGTACAACACCGCGTCGTTACGGATGCCTTCTCCGTCCATCACTGCATACTCACCGCGCTCGATCACTCCCGACAGGGTGATATTGTCCTTATCGATATATACGGTTTCCTTGTAGGTGCCAGGCATCACCTTGATCACGGCACCCGGCGACGCTGCCTTGACAGCTTCCTGGATCGACTCGCCGTCTTTGACGACAATCAATTCACCAGACTTGGGGGTTTCCAGAGTTCGCACACCGGCAAAAGCCACCTCGGCCATCTCCTCAGTGCCCTCGGAGGTGAAAGCGGCTTTTGGCTCAGCGTCCACCTTGATGACAGTGGGTTCGGGTGCGTTGTTCTGACCCAGGTAATAGCCCCCGGCCAACAGGACCAGGGCGCCTGCAATAGCGACAAATTTATTCATGATTTTCTCCCCCCTCACGGGAAACACCTAAAGCGGCTAGCGTATTGTGGACCGGCGCCATACCCGAAGGCAGTGCTATCGGTTCTCTTGGTTTAAAGCTTTCATCAGTCAACGTTTTCATAAAGTCGACAAGTCGATCGAGTTCATCATCGGTCAAATTAGGTTCCCAGATATGCCAATGAATCAACAACTCTTCACCTTCAGGAACGGCGTGACCACGCCCACCCGTATAAAATGCTGCAGCCTCGCGCAACGATTCGAATCGCCCGGAGTGCATATAGGGCGCAGTCAGGTCGATGTTGCGTAGCGAGGGCACCTTGAACCCGCCGCGCAGGGTTTTATCCTCGCTCGGCTTCTCTGCGCCAATATCAAAGGGCATGCCCTCAGGTTCAGGGGTACCAATGACAGCTATCTGCTGGTTACTGAACAGTGGGGGCGTATGGCACTCGGCACAGCGAGCAACAAAGGAACGAAATATGTTCAGGCCCTCCTTCTCCGGCTCTGTCAGCGCGTCCGCATAGCCGTGCGCATATTGGTCATAGCGGCTATTCAGCGAGACCAGGGAGACCTGAAAAGCCGTGATCGCAGTGTAAATCTGGTGCAACTGAATTCTGGCCTCGGTGGAGGGAAACTCCTCGGGATAAGCCTGGGCGAACAGCCGACGATACGTGGGAATAGCATTCAGATCAGACAGTAGCTGATCCGGGGTGTTGGCCATTTCATGCTCATCATAAAGTGGCCCCAACATCTGCTCTTCCAGGCTATCGGCACGCCCGTCCCAAAAAAAAGAATTCATAAGTGCCACGTTCCAAAGACTGGGCGCAGACCGTGGCAGCGGCTCGCCACTGGCCCCGACACTAAGGCCCCGACCATCGGCAAAACCCAGGTCGGGGTGGTGGCAGCTGGCACAAGAGGTGCTACCGTCACCTGATAGCACCGGATCAAAGAACAGGTAGCGACCGAGGTCGGTCTGCTGCGGACTGAAACCGTCCCGCGTCGCCGGCAGCCCGGTTTTCAGGCCGCCGACACCGGCATCCTCCAGCGAGGGGTACATCTGGTACAGGCTGCGCAACTCACACTGACCCGTTGTCAGCTCGAAGCCGGGTGGGCAATCGCTACTCAGGTTGATTTCGCCCGCGGCCACCGTCGCCGCACCACTAAACGCCAGCGCGAGGAGCAACAATAATATGGGTCGTGTGCGTGGCGACATCGTATGCTCTTTAGGGCGCCAGCGATCGGATAAAGGCAACCACATCGGCAATGGCCTGGTCATTAGGCAAGACCATGGCCATCGCCCGCATCTGTTTGCCGGTGCGGTCATCGGGGTGTGCGCCGCGCTCACCGGCACGGAAGGCGCGCAACTGCTCACTCAGGTACCAGTCATCGGTACCGGCCAGCCGGGGTGAGTTCAGCGCCAGGTTCCCCTCGGCAGCAGCACCGTGACAGGCGCCGCAGAACTGGTTGTAGTAATCACCACCCAGGGTAACATCGCCCTCAACGGAGACCTCCGATGGACCGCCTTGCAGGCCACTTATATAGGCCGCAACGTCGGCGCTGGCCTGCTCATCAGCGACCACTGCCGCCATGGGCGCCATGGTCATGGCCGAAGGACTGCTGCCTGCGCCACCACGCTGCCCCGACTTGAATTTCTGCAATTGAGCGGCGATATAGACTGGCTCCAGGTGATTAACCCGTGGGGCCTTCAAAGCGCTGTTGCCTTCACCGTTGGCGCCGTGACAGGCTACGCAGGTTGCATAATAACCCTGGCCTTTCTCGCTATTACCTTCAGCGAGAGCGGTCCCTGCCAAAACAGGCAACAGGCATACAACGATAACTGTAAGAAAACGCATGCATCGATCCTCAAATCTGGGCGCAACGGACTCCGGGAATCCCCCGCGACGGCTGCGCATACTGGGGGGCAAAGATTAAACGTAGCTTAAAAATTCTGGTTGTGCCGTCCGGATTAGTGCTCAAAACAGCGCCAAACGAGACAATCCCCTCGCTCTGGGCTAGACTCGCTGATACCCGCAGAACTGTGGGGCATCGACCGAATGAAAAATAAACACCTGAACGGGGAAAACCGATGGAATACAACCCAGATACACACAGCATAGAGTGCCCCAAATGTGGTCACGGCATGGAGGAAATCACCTACGGAGAGGTGACCATCGACCGCTGCACCAATTGCCAGGGCCTCTGGTTTGACACGGGTGAGGCCGAGGCACTGAAAGCCAAGTGGATGGGTGACGCCCTTGATATGGGCAGCAGTGAAGAAGGCAAGAAGTGGGACGCGGTGGACGATATCGCTTGTCCGCGGTGCGGTAAGGATATGGAGAAGAGTTCCGATCCCGCGCAACCCCATATCTGGTACGAAACCTGTGACGAACACGGTATGTTTATGGATGCCGGCGAATTTACTGATTACAAGCACGAGACGCTCGCAGACTGGTTTCGCGGGCTCATAAAGGGCAGTCGTTAACCGCCCTGGCACCGCTGGAAGGGCGCCTCGCGCCCTTTTTATTCCCTCTAGATTATGTCCGTAGTGAGCGCTTGCTTACCTCTAAGATCATATTTTAAAAGAGGTCCAGTGGGACGCCAGCCAAAAACGCGCCTCACGGGCACCCCCGTCAGCCCTCACCAGGCATAACCAATACGGAAACTGTAGGTTTCGTCGAGCTCTTCAACGCCCTCCACAGCGCCAGAATCGTATTCCAGCAAAATCTCGGCAGCGGCTTCCAGGCCAAACAGCAGTGGGAAGGCAAGGCCGAAGGTCGTATTGAGAATCAGGTCGGAGGTTTCGTCGAGGTTCCAGATACCTATGTGATCGATGTAGAGGCTCGAGTCACCCCCCAGGTAGTTGCTTGAGATGTGCAGCTCCCAGTTAGCACCGGGGTACTCCTGATCCTCGGCGATGATGAAATCCTCATTGACATAGGCAAGGCCAAGCTCGGCTTCGAGGAACAGCAGGTCAGTATCAAAGAAATTTCGGCCTAAATAAGGTCCCAGGTAGTACCGTAGGTCCAAATCGGCGAAATCATCACTTTCGGCGGCGAGATTACCACCCACATACCAGGGGCCATCCAAAAAGTAGTCGTACTTGCCAATCACACTCCAGTTATCGGCTATCTCCGTGTCGTTGGCTTCGTCTATCTCTCCATTGAGGCGAACCGTGAAGCGATCATCATCACTCAGCCACTGGGTCTCCAGCTTGTAGTCCAGTTCGTCGGTATCTGAGTTGCCCCGCTCAATGACCATGGCAAAGTTCACCAGGCCCGTCCATTTGTAGCCGTAGCCAAGCTCGTACGGTTCTGGATTGATGACGGCAAGATCTGCTAGCGCAAAGCTCTCGCCGGAATTACTGTCCAGGATCTGCTCGTTCTCAATGGTCATCGGCTGGGCATCGAGGACCTCGCCATCGGCCAGCCTTATCACGACAGGCTCGACCGTCTGCATGGACACGATCTGGTCCTGGGCGATTTCCAGGCTCCCGGCAAAATCCGTATCGACACTGACAATGCCGTCGCGGGTCGCGGTAATCGTACCCAGTACCGTAGATCCGTTCTTGAGTACGATACGGTCTGGCGAAGGCGCCGGCTCTTCCGCCTCGTCCTGTGCCAGCGCGAGGGGAGTAAGAAACATGGAGATCACCACGCTTGCCACGGCAAGCATGGTAGTAAGCTGGGTTTTCATTCAGATGTACCTTTAATTTGTGGCGCTGAAGCCTGCGGGTTTTATTGGTGAGCCGGGGATTTTACTCCAAATGTCCAAATTTTGGTCACCCCGATGGAAAAATTCCTACTCCAACACCTCGACAGAATCGCCGAGTGACACGGAACCGCCCCCTGTATACAGCAGGTTCTGTCCGAAGTAGATTTTGCCCTCGCGACGCCGATAAGCCGCCAACACCCGGTTGATTTCCGGGTCTCGCTCAGCCGTTGTCTGATCAATTGAGGGCATGACACAACGAGAACAGGGCTTGGCCACCGTCATTTCGACATCGCCTATGCGCAACACCCGCCATCCGTCTTCGGCAAACGCCTCACAGCCCGAAACGACAATGTTGGGCCGGAAGCGATTCATCGGCACCGGGTGCCGAAGTCGCGCGTTCAGGTCATCAAGAGACGCCTGCGAGATAAGCAGGACCGGAAAGCCATCGGCAAAGCTGACCGTCTCGCCAGCACTCGCATAGAGGCCGTCGACCCGCCTGATGGCATCATCGCCCATGTAGACAAGCCGGCATTGGCGACCCAGCTTTTCACCCAGCCAGGTCGCTGCGTCATTCCCGGCATCATGGGCCCGCACCTGGTCCTCCCAAACCTGGACCCGACATTCCGGCGCCAGTTCGTCGGGTATCGGCACGTGCAGGACATCTCCGCCAAACTCCAGCGACAACCCTCCCGACAATCGGGTTTGCAGCAGGGCGAGGCGCGACTCCTCGCGCTGGGTGATGAAGTAACCTCGCTCGTTGGTTATCAGCCAACGGCGATCACCACTCAAGCCAAAGCGATCAAGCTCCGACTTTTGCAGGGCAAGTCCCGCCGCTGACTTAAGCGGATATATCGTCAGCTCGCTTACCGATATCACTGTTCTATCCTCTGCTGATCATTTTGCGTTCGAGCCTTCAGGCTAGGCGTCGCCAGTGACTGACAGCATACCCCAACAAGTCTGCTACAGCGCACAGTCCATGACTGGTAGACTTGTGCTCCGACCAGAGGAGGCCTCCAGTGAGCGATATAGATTATGACCTTTTTGTTATCGGTGCCGGCTCCGGCGGCGTCAGGGCTGCACGCATGGCAGCGGGATTTGGCGCCAGGGTAGCCATCGCCGAAGACCGGTACATGGGTGGCACCTGCGTTAATGTGGGTTGTGTCCCCAAAAAGCTCTATGTCTATGCATCGGAGTTTGGCAAGGCCTTTACTGACGCCCGCGAATTTGGCTGGCAAAGCGGCGAGCGACAGTTCGAGTGGGCGACCCTGCGCGACAATAAGAAAACCGAAATAGCCAGGCTCAACAAGATTTACGATAACCTGCTTTCGGGGGTGAACGCTGAAGTTATCGAAGGCCGAGCCACAATTATCGACGCCAATACCGTTGCGGTAGCTGACAAGCACTTCACCGCGAAAAAAATTCTGATCGCAACGGGCGGATGGCCATACATTCCTGACTTTCCCGGCTCCGAGTTAGCAGTTAGCTCGAACGATATCTTCGATCTGGACAGTTTTCCCGAGCGCATCGCCATCGTCGGTGGTGGGTATATTGCTGTCGAATTTGCAGGCATCTTCAATGGCCTGGGCTCAAAGGTGACACAACTGTATCGAGGCCCCTTATTCCTTCGTGGCTTTGATGCTGATATCAGGGCACATGCCGCTCAGGAAATTCGCAAGTCCGGCGTCGATCTGCGCTTTGAAGCCAACGTCGAGTCCATCGAGAAAACCGGCGAGGGTCTGCTGCTGACCCTGGGTGATGGTGACACACTGGCAGTCGATGCCGTGCTATATGCGACCGGTCGCAAGCCCAATCTTCACGGGCTCGGGCTGGAGAATGTCAATGTGAAGCTCAGCGACAGTGGCTCCATCGTGGTGGATGAATACTTCCAAACCAGTGAGCCCAGTATCTACGCTCTCGGGGATTGCACAGACACACTGGAGCTGACCCCGGTTGCCCTCGCGGAGGGGATGAGCTTTGCTCGCCGGCAATTTGGCGAGACGCCGACATCAGTGGACTATGACTTTATTCCCACCGCCGTATTCTGCCAGCCAAATATCGGCACGGTGGGGTTTACCGAGGACGAGGCGACAGCGGAGTTTGGCAATATCACCCTGTATAAATCGTCCTTTCGGCCGATGAAGCACACTATCAGCGGCCGTGATGAGAAAACCTTCATGAAGCTAATCGTTGATGCGTCCAGCGACCGCGTGGTTGGCGTTCACATGATGGGACCCGACGCGGGTGAGATCATTCAGGGGATTGCGATCGCAATGAAGGCCGGGGCCACCAAGGCAACCTTCGACAACACTATCGGCATACACCCCACCGCGGCCGAAGAATTCGTCACCATGCGCGAGCCCTGGACGGAAGACTAACGTGGAATTGGAACTCTGGCAGGCGTTTGGCCTCACTGCCGTGGGTATCGTGGCCGGGTTCCTCAATGTAATGGCCGGTGGCGGTTCACTACTCACCGTACCCGTCATGGTCTTCATGGGCGTTCCAGGACCGGTGGCGAATGGTACCAACCGGATTGCAATACTCGCCCAGAATCTGACGGCGGTGACCGCGTTTTTCCGCCGCGGCTTTGCAGAGTTTCGTCTCAGCCTGACTCTCGCGGCCTGCGCTGTGCCTGGCGCGCTGCTCGGCGCGCTCACCGGCGTACAACTGGAAGGTGAGTGGTTTAACAAGATACTGGCCCTGATCATGGTCGCTGTGATGCTGGTGATGCATTTCGACAAGGGCGCCACCGAGCGCACACCGGACCACCAACCCACTGCCCGCCAGCTGCGCAACGGACATCTGCTAATGGTTGCTGTCGGGTTTTGGGGCGGGTTCATACAGATCGGTGTGGGCTTTATCATCATGCCAGTACTCAATCGCGTGATGGGACTGGACCTTGTCCGAACCAACATGCATAAGGTTTTCATTGTTGCGGTGTACACCGTCGTCGCCCTGGCTGTCTTCGCCAGCCAGGTAGAAATACTTTGGATTGTCGGCGCAGCGCTAGCAATCGGAAATTCTATTGGCGGTTATCTCGGTGCACACTTCACTGTCAGTAAAGGTGAACGGCTGATCAAGTGGGTATTGAATAGTGTCCTGGTTGTTTTTATTGCTAAGCTACTGTTCTTTCCTTAACCCTGTGAGCACAACCCGAGCCCCTTCTCGACATGATTAAGGTTAATAACCTGACACGCCGCTACGGCGATCTCTCGGCAGTGAAGAATGTTGCGTTCGACATCGGTCGCAACGAGGTTGTGGGACTCCTGGGGCACAACGGTGCCGGCAAATCAACGATCATGAAAATGCTCAGCGGTTACCTGGAGCCCAGTGCCGGCGAGATCCAGATCGCGGGTCACGATTTGGCGCGCCAACCAAATGCTGTTCAAAGCCAGCTCGGCTACCTACCGGAAAACCCGCCCGTTTATCCGGAAATGATCGTGGCGGACTACCTCGACTACGCCGCGACTTTGAAGGGTATTGACCGAACAGAGCGAACCGCCGCCGTTCGCGCGGCCATCGCGGCGACCAACCTCCAGGAACGGATACTGGACAACATAGGTACGCTTTCACGCGGCCTCAAACAACGTGTGGGCGTGGCACAGGCACTGCTGGGGGAACCCCGTCTATTGATTCTGGACGAACCGACCAATGGCCTCGATCCCCATCAAACCGAAGAAATGCGGCGACTGATTCGCAGCTTGGCAAGACGGGCAACCATTATTCTGTCGACTCACATCATGCAGGAGGTTGAAGCGGTATGCGATAGGGTGCTGGTGCTCAGCAATGGCAAGCTCGTCCTGGATGAGTACATGACATCGCTGCGCGACAGTCATCGGTTTCGTCTGTGCACCGACGACACGGTGGCAGAACTGCCGGACCTGTTGCGCCAACTTTCCAGCCTGGAAGAAGTACGCGCCGAGGTCAGCACCGTCGCAGGGCACAGCGAATATACGCTAACCCTGCAACAGGGCACCGATACCGACCTCGCCGCTAGCAGTATAGGACAGGCGGTGATCAATGCCGGCGCCAGGCTCTATGGCCTCCACCCCCTGGTGCGGGACCTGGAGACAATCTTCAGGGAAGCGAGTGAGTCAGCGGAGGCCCGCAGCGATGCCTAATCACGTTGCCCGCAGAGTGGCGCGCAAGGAAGTCCGCCTCTTTTTCGCTTCACCGGTGGCCTGGCTATTCCTCGGCACATTCGCAGCTACGACTCTGTTCCTGTTCTTCTGGGTGGAGTCTTTTTTCGCCCGTAATATCGCCGATGTGCGGCCTTTATTTGAATGGATGCCCGTATTGCTGGTCTTCCTGGCATCGGCGATCACCATGCGCATGTGGAGCGAAGAACGGCGTACCGGCACCCTGGAACATGTTCTGACCCAACCCGTCAGCTTGTGGCGATTTGTGGTCGGCAAATTTCTCGCCTGCTTTTTCCTGCTGATACTGGCACTTGCAGCAACCCTGCCGCTACCGGTGACAGTCAGCCTTATCGCAGCGCTGGACTGGGGTCCGGTGTTCGCCGGGTACATCGCCACCGCCTTGCTGGGGGCGGCGTACATCAGCATTGGTTTATGTGTATCGGCGCGAACCGATAACCCTATCGTCAGCCTGATCTGCAGCGTCGCCCTCTGCGGTACCTTCTATCTCCTGGGTAGCGGACTACTCACCGGATTTTTTGATAGCGGCGTAGCGGACATACTGCGCAACCTGGGAACTGGTGCCCGCTTCGACAGCATCACTCGCGGTGTCCTTGATGCCCGGGACATGGTCTATTACCTGTCGCTAACAGCGGGCTTTATTACCTTAAACGTGTACCTCCTGGAAAAGGAACGCTGGGCTCGGGGCACCCGGACAGGTCGTCATCGGCGCTGGCGCCTGACAACGGCACTGATCATAGCCAACCTAATCGTTGCTAATGTCTGGCTGGACAGGGTCAGCGCGTTGCGTACCGACGTCACCGCCGGGCAGCTGTATTCTCTTTCACCGACCTCCCAGGATTTCCTGGACCAGCTGAAGGAGCCATTGTTAATACGCGGTTATTTCAGCGCCAAGACCCATCCACTCCTGGCGCCACTGGAACCACAACTGCGCAATCTCTTGAGGGAGTATGAGGTCGCTGGTCAAGGCAGGGTCCGAGTCGAATTCATCGACCCCGCCGCCAACCCCGAGTTAGAGCAGGAAGCCAACGAGCGCTACAACATATTTGCCACACCGTTCCAGATCGCCGACCGGTACCAGTCAGCCCTGGTGAATTCCTACTTCAACGTACTGATCGAGTACGGCGACGAATTCGAAACCCTCGGTTTTACAGAGCTTATCGAGGTACGCACAACACCAAATGCGGAGCCGGAAGTGCTACTGCGCAACCCCGAGTTTGATATCACCCGCGCCATCAAAAACGTTCTCTACAGCTACCAGGTCGGGGGTGACCTGTTTGCCGGAATCGATGATCCGATCGAATTTGTCGCGTATGTTTCTGCTGATGTGCTGTTGCCCGAACTGCTACTCAACTATCGACAGGCCATTGAGTCCCACCTGCAGGATGTCGCCAGTGGCTCCGCGGGTAAATTTCGTATTCGCTTCATCGAGCCCGAGGCAGAAGACGGTGCGGTGGCGAGGCAGATCGCCGACGAATGGGGCTTTAAGCCCATGGTGGCAACACTGGAGGACGACCGCGAGTTCTACTTTTACCTTACCCTCGCCGACAATCGACAAGTTGTGCAACTGCCCACAGACAGCTTCGATCCTGAGGAGTTTCCCAGCATGTTGGAAGCCGGCCTTAAGCGATTCGCCAGTGGCTTTACCAAGACTGTCGCGCTGGCATTACCCGAGATGCATGAGGCCATGGCCCGGCAGCATCTCGGAGCGCCCACCTTCACTAACCTGGAAAGGATGATCACCCGCGACTACAGCATACGCATGGAAGATCTGGAGGATGGCCGGATAGACCCCGAAGCTGACATATTGGCTGTCGTCGCCCCGCAGGCATTGAGCAACAGAGCCGTGCTGGCGATCGACCAGTACATTATGCGCGGTGGCACCGTGATCATTGCGTCTTCGCCCTTTACGGCTGAGCTGTCAGGTGGGGAATTGCGCCTGCAGCCCTGGAACAGTGGCTTGCAGCAATGGTTACAACACAATGGCATAAAAATTGAGGATACCCTGGTGCTGGATCGACAGAACTCGTCATTCCCAGCACCTGTGGTTCGCCAGGTGGGGGGCTACGAGTTTCGCGATGTTCAGCTTATCGACTACCCGTACTTTATCGACTTGCGAGAGCAGGGTCTTAACCAGGAGCACCCGATAACCCGCGGTATTCCACAGCTGACCATGGCGTGGGCCTCGCCGATGACCCTGCGACGCGGGCAGGGTCTGCGCATTACCAATTTATTACTCAGCTCGCGAGATTCCTGGCGCTCTGCCAGCACCGATGTCATTCCCCGTGCGGACGCTAGCGGCCAAAGCGTTTTTGTCAGCCAGGGTACAACCCGCCAGGAGGAACTGGCGGTTATAGCCCAGGGTAAATTCACCTCGTTTTTCCGCGACAGGGTAGATTTGTTGGAAGAGGCCCGGCCGCGGCAGACTCGCGGCGTCAACAAGCTGCTCGAACAATCGCCCGGTTCGGCGCGTCTTATCGTATTTGCATCGAACGACTTCATGGATGACCAGATGCTAAACGCCATCGTGGCAGGTTCGGGCACGCAGTACCTGGGTCCCCTCGAGCTCTTCATGAATACACTGGATTGGGCCCTGCAGGATGACGCACTGCTCGATATCCGCTCGCGGGCCCACTTCAATCGTACTCTGCCGCCGATGGAAAGACAGGCCCAGGCATTTATCGAATACACAAATTACGGGCTGGCCCTCATTTGGTTGGCCATACTCGCCGCCGCTTACTGGTTACGCAACCTGGCCCGCCGCAGACACTATCGCAGGAGCCTGACCTCATGAGGTCCGCGATTACCGTCTTGTCCGTGCTGCTGGGAGCACAGTGTCTTATCGCAGTCATCCTGTACTGGCCCGAAGACATGATGCCGGCAATGCGCGACAAGCAACCCCTGGTATCCTTCAACGCGGACCTGCTGGACGAAATTTATATCAGCGACCGGGATAACAACGAGGTCATCCTGTTAAAACAGGGAGACACATGGTTACTGCCAGAGCTGGAAGAACTGCCCGCCGACGACAACATGGTGCGTGATCTCATTAGCGCGCTGGCCTACCAGGCACACGGCAGACCGGTAGCGGACTCAATACCGGCAAGACAACGTTTTCAGGTAGCGGCCTATCTCCACCAGCGACGCTTGACCCTGATCGGCGAAGGCCAGTTACTCGGCACTATTTACCTGGGCACATCTCCGGGTTTCAGGCGCGTACACGCTCGCAACGACGCAACCAGCGAAATCTACAGCGTCAATTTCAATAACTTCGATGCGCCAGCCAGCGCTGCCGCCTGGTTGAAACGGGCCCTGGTCCAGGTCAGGGACGTGGAGGCGATCGATGGCCCCGGTTTCTCACTGAAACGCGACGGCAATACCTGGCTCAGTGCTTCAGGGATTGCACCCGACCGCCGTGAGCTGGATGCGCTGCTGCTGGCCCTGGCCAGCCAACAAATCGACGGAGTGGCTGATGAAGACGAACAGCGCACGCTGGCAGAGACAGAGCCCAGCTTCATACTCGATATCACGACCCCGGCGGGGAGCGAGCGGCTGGATTACTTCAAGATCGACCAAAACCGGTTTGTTTTGAGCAAGCGCTACCCCCTGTTTTTCAGGGTGAGTGATTACGACTTTGATCGCATCACCAGTATCGACAGCGCGCTTCTGGCCCCCCAACTGCCGGCCGATGCCACGCCGGTGAGCTCGGGCGCTACCCAGGAGTGAGCCAGGCGACGGGCGCAACAGAAGCCACGCAACCCAGGAGCTGGTGGCGGGTAAAGATCGGCTGTGGTGCACTGCTGATTGCGGTTTTGGTTGATCACTACCTGTTTGGCATACTTCCTCGCGTTACGCACGTGCCGGCCCTGCCAGGCCAGGTACTGGTGATCGCAGGTGGGCTATTGACGCTATACCATCACCATTTACTGGCTCGCGCCCGCGGTGCTACCGATACACCCTCGGCGCTGATCTCAGCCGGTGGGCTTTACCCAATACTGCGTCACCCCATGTATGCCGGAGACTGCCTGCTGTACCTTGGGTTATTCACCATGGCGCCCAAACTGCTGGGCCTGGTGGCACTTATGCTGGGCTGGCTTGCGTTGACCCTGCAGGCAAAGGCGGAAGACCGCTACCTGGCACAGCGATTCGGCGAGGCCCATAGTGAGTGGCAACGTCGCAGTGGTCTGCTGCTTCCAGGTATCAGAAGGCAGTCCTGATCAGTCCTGAAAATCCGGGGCGCGCCCTTCCTTGCGCGCCTTAATAGCCTCTTCGAAATTCTGGGTCGTCATGCGAACAAACAACTGTGCATGCCCCTCATGGTTCATATGGGAGTGCAAACTGCCCGCATCTACGCCGGCCCACAGCATCTGCTTGCTGAGCTCCACCCCGAGCTGACTGTAACCGGTAATACGATCGGCAATGGCGTAGCAGGTCTCCAGCAGCCCTTCACTGGCAACAACATCACTGACAAGTCCGATACGCTGCGCCTCGATGGCATTGACATCACGCCCCGTGAGCATGATATCGAATGCCCGCGATGTTCCGATGGCACGTGGCAACAGGTAACTCAGGCCAAGCTCAGCTGAGGTCAAGCCGTTGTTGATCCCAGCCGGGCGGAAGACCGCGGTATCTGCAGCCACCCGGATGTCAGTGGCCATCGCCAGGCAAAACCCGCCGCCAATCGCCGGACCATTGATCGCGCCAATGACAGGTTGGTGCATATCGTGGATCGCCTTGATGACATCCTCGAGTATCTTCATTGCCCGCCGGGCGATTCCGGGCACGGTCAGCCCGTTGAAAATGTCCAGCCAGCCCGGGTCCTCGAGATCGGCCCCAGAACAGAAGCCCGATCCCGCGCCCGTCACAATCACCACGCGGGTTTCATTGTCGAAACTGACCGCCTCAAGAGCCTCTTTAAAGGGCACCATCACATCAAACGCCATCGCGTTCATTCTCTCAGGCCGGTTCAGGGTAATCAGGGTGACCGCCGGACGCGGTTTTTCTACAGTGACAAAGGACATCGCACAGACTCTCCAGACTAAGATCGACGCCAACCAATGTAGACAGGCGAAGATAGATTGGCCATGTCATCAACGGCCAGCCGGGCTGCTCACCGCGAACAAAAGTAGCTGTTAACCAGCGTCGGCGCCTATACTTAGGCAGTGGCATGAAGGAGAAACCACGATGAAAGATCTGCTTGCGCGGTCTGCCGCGCTGTTACTGCTGGTATCGCTGGCGGCCTGTGTAAAAGAGGATCCGGAGGATGCTATCCCGGAGGGCTACAAACGCTCGCTGGAAAAAGCCGATGCAGTGGAGGCACAGCTGCAGGATACGGCCAACAAACGCCTCAGTGAGCTTGAGGCCAGCGGCCAGTAGGTATCGCCAAACCGTCAGGCCACTGACACGGCCTTCGGTGGCGCTTCCGGCTCAACCTTGTTCTGCGAGCGCGTGAGATGCTTCATCAGCATTGCCCTTAGCCATTGATGCGGCGCGCTACGGGCTGTTCGGGTATGGCGCATCAGCGACATCTTGCCGCGATTGCTGCTGTGCGTGTTGCGGATCATGCGCTGCAGTTCAGCGGGCAATTCGCGGCCCACAATCAGCTCTTTGTACAGTCCGCCTTCTTCGAAGCCGGCGTTGGCCACCAGTAAAGAGTCCGTATGGGTGACCACCCCCACGGCCGAGGCAAACTGCGTGGTCTCCAACACGATCGCCCTGTGCACGCCATACTGCCCCAGCACATCATCCACCATACTGGTGTTTTCACGCGTTAGACCCGGCAGGTAAAGCCGCAGGTGTGGGTAGGCAAGAAAGCCTTTCAGATCGAACTCTTTATCGACGAGAGGGTGATCGGTACGCATATAGCAGCGCGGGGCGATGGCCGCAATCGGCTCGGCGTGAATGTCGCGCTCTGTTTCCAACGCGACGAAGGCGGCAAAGTCAGCCTCTCCTTTTTTCAGTTTATCCTGGTAATCCGGTGGCACCTCAGCAGTCACGATCTGTACATTCGGTGCCGACTCACGCAAGTCAGCCATCAGGGCAGGTAACAGACTCTCGCTGACAATCGGCGGCAAAAGTAACTTGAAACCCCCCACATAAGTCCTGGGATCAAAGTCATCGTTGCCCAACACGGTTTCGACAGACTCCAGTAGCGCCGGCAGATCACGAGCCAGCACCTCTGCTCGGGGTGTGGGAACAAGGCCATGCGCCGTTCGGGTAAAAAGCTCATCGTCGAATGCGGCCCGGAGTTTTTGCAAGGTCTTGCTCAGTGCAGGCTGGGAAACTGAGAGCCGCTCTGCGGCACGGGTAACATTGCGTTCCTCGAGCAAGATCTGTAACGCAACCAACAAGTTCAGGTCAGTCCGAACCAGCTTTCTTGAAATCATTACTTCACCCCAGGCAGAAATAACTTATAGTTATAACATTAATAGTAGCAGAGCTGTGCCGTCAATTCACCGCCTTATTCGATAAAACTGTAATAATTACAGGCACCTATGGAGCTGGTTCTGCAAACTAAATCGGCCGGTAACTAACCCATCACCTCGACAATGCCTGTCAATGGCCGGGAAATCGTTTACTATCCCCGCTAACGAACCCACTGGAGTTATCACTGTGATTGCAAGACTGCTGCTTACGTTCCTCGCTGTCAGCTGGCTGACCGCCTGCAGCAGTCAGGCGCCAGACCCGGCGGCACAGGATCCGATGGGGCGGGCCAGTGCCGTTTCCGTGACCATGCCGGAGTTCGTCACCGACGCCAATACCACGTTTGGATGGCGATCAGACCTGATCTGGGTTGATGACCCCGAGGGCCGCTTTGAGCGTCGCGCTACCGTTTTACAGCAGGCGCTGCGCGAAGAATTCGAGCGCAAGGGCTACCGGTTTTTACCTGCCGGGGACAAACCCGACTATGATGTGGTCGCCGTTGTGTTACTGGGTGAACTGAAAGATCACGAAGAAATTCAGGAAGTGTTCCGGCTATACCCCTCTCTGGCGGCCCCCGCAGCAGGGTACGATAAGGGCACCGTGATGCTGGCTATTGCGCCGCACGGTACCAAGGATATCGTTTGGCGCGGGGCGCTGGAAGTTTTCACCGACCCTGGCATGCAACCAGCCAATGCCCGGGATGAACGCGCTACCTGGGTTGCACAACAACTATTAGGCAGTATCCCCGCAGGCTAGCTCGGTTGGCCGCTTGCCGGGGGACTGCTACCATGACACGACTTTCAGCCACCAGGGCAAGGCCCTCGGGCCCCCGCCCTCCGCAGAGATGAATCATGCAACGTTTAAAAACCCTGGTAGGAATCCTGGCGACTGGCTTGCTGGTATCGGCCTGCAGTGGCATCGAGACAAGGCCCGATGCAACCGATACCTTTGCTGCCGGTAACTACACTTTCTACACCTGGCGCAGCGAACCACTGAGCAACACCGCCAGCTCACAGGACGCGGTCTACGTGATGGACCCGATAGTACGCGCTGCGGTAGACCGGGAACTGCGGGACAAGGGTTACCGCCTCAATCCCGAAAAGGCGCAATTCAGTGTCGACTACCTTTACGCCACGGGCATGCGCATGGGCCAGAAAGGCAGCGAAGCCAGCAACCTCTCGAATTACCCTGGGGTGATTCCAAACCGCAATGTTGACCAGGCTTCTGTTGACAACGCGTACGCACTGGGCGGGGTCAAGGAGACCAGTAATCTCGCCCTGCAATTCAATGATGTAGCGCGAAAAGAAGAAGTCTGGCGCGTCGTTGTGACCAAGATTGTCGAAGATGCCAACCGAGTGGATTCCTCGCGGCTGCGTAAAAACATCGACTCGGCGATCAAAGAGGGCCTGCGCCCCCTGCCCAAGGCAAACTAGCGGTAAACTTCCGGGTTGACGCAGTGGGGCATTGCCTGCCCCTTTAACGCAGCGAGAGCATTCTCAACCGCAATATCCGCCATCCTGGCACGCGTGAGCACGGTGGCGCTACCGATATGAGGCGCCAGTACCACATTCGGTAAATCGACAAGTGGGTTGTCGGCGGCTACCGGCTCCTGCTCGAAAACATCTATACCGGCAGCATACAGGGCACCCGTTTTCAGCGCAGCTGCCAACGCCACCTCGTCGACCACACCACCGCGCGCCGTGTTTACCAGAACCGCCCCCGGTTTCATCATGGCGATGCGATCGGCGTCGAGAAGGTGTCGCGTGTCATCGGTCAAGGCCACATGAATACTGACGAAGTCACTGCGCAACAACAGCTCTTCGAACGCTACAGCCTCGATACCGGGAAGGTCACGCGTACTGCGATTCCAGCCCAGAACGTTCATGCCAAAGGCGCGTGCTCGGCGCGCCACCGCCTGGCCGATTTCGCCCAGCCCGATAATCCCCATGGTTGCACCACTGACATCCTTGCCGGTAAAAAAATCCGGTGACCAGGCGTTCTCTGCCCGCCACTGGCCCTGCCGAACAAAGCGATCAGCCTCTGCCACGCGCCGCGCGGCAGCCAGAAGCAGACCGAAAGCCGCGTCCGCTGTGGTTTCGACCAGCACGCCTGGCGTGTGACCCAAGGGGATCGACCTTTCGTTAAGCGCGCTGATGTCGACGTGGTCCACCCCCACCGACATGCTCGAGACAAAAGCGAGTTCAGGCATGCTGTTCAACAACTGCGCGTCAATCCGGTCTGTCAGCAAACAGACCAGGCCGTGGCAACCGGCCAGCTCCTCACGTAAATCGGCGGCGGGCATCAGGCCCGGCCCCATCCACACGTTAAGGTCGCAGTGCCGGGCGAGATCGTGAATACGCTCCCCGGGTAATTGATGAGTAACCAGCACTTTCTTCATGATCTAAAGAGCATACCGCAAGCCGTGTGACACCAAAACCGCGGTCACTTGTTGATAGCGGTAATAGCGCTATGATCAGGGGGCCCTGCCAGGGGAACATCCATCGACAAGCCCTGTCCAAGCATTCACGTCGGCAACGAGCCGATCAGGAAGACATATGAACGATGACAGCAACATTATCAACGGTGACCTGAGCGAACGCCTGGCCATAGACACGCAGTCGATGTCCTGGACAGCGAGCCCCGGCGGCCATGTGCTGCGCAAACGTCTACATCGGGTGGGCCCTCCCGAGTCAGGCCAGGTTACCTCGGTGGTTCGTTACGAACCCGGAGCGGCGTTCCCGGGGCACGACCACCCAGAGGGCGAAGAGATTCTGGTGCTGGAAGGGGTTTTTTCAGATGAGCACGGCGACTGGCCCGCAGGTACCTACCTACTCAATCCTGAGGGTTTCTACCACGAGCCGTTTTCGAAAGAGGGCTGCCTGCTATTTGTAAAGCTGCGACAGTTCCCGGGGCGGGATCGTCAGCACGTGGCGATCAATACCAATGAGGAGGACTGGAAGTCGTCAGTACGCAAAAGTGCCAGTTGGAAAAAATTGTATGCCCAGGAGCCCTACTCTGACTTCACCCGGTTAGAGGCCTGGGACACACCCTCGGAGCTCGGGGAAATCAACTTCCCCCAGGGCGCCGAACTGTTTGTTTTGAGCGGTGGTTTTGCTGACCAGGACGGCCATTACCCCTGCCACAGCTGGCTACGCATTCCCGCCGGCGGCACACTCACTCCCACCAGCAGTGAGTACTGCGAGCTCTATATTAAGGAAGGTGGTTTCTCCTACCTGTTACAGGGCTAGTCAGATAGTCAGGCCACCATCTACTACGATGCATTCACCGTTGGTGTAACTGCTGGCATCGGAGACCAGGTAGAGCATAGTGCCAGCCATCTCCGAGGGTTCGGCGTGCCTTCCCATCGGAATACCTTCCATGGCCTTCTCGTAAATCTCGTCATTGCTGAACAGTGCACCCGCAAATTTAGTTTTGGTCAGGCCGGGCAACAGGGCGTTACAACGAATACCCAGAGCGCCGCATTCCTTGGCAAAGACTTTGGTCATATTAATGACCGCTGCCTTGGTAATTGAGTAAATTCCCTGAAAAGGACCAGGCTGCAAACCATTGATTGACGCCGTATTTACTATGACCCCCGCGCCCTGGTCACGCATCATTTTTCCCGCCTCGATGGACATGAAGAAGTAACCACGAATATTCACCTCCACGGTCTTGTTATAGGCACCCAGATCGGTGTCCAAGACGTGGCCGAAATAGGGGTTGGTTGCCGCATTATTGACGCAGATATCCAAGCGGCCATGGGCGGAACGAATATGATCAAATGTTGCCGAAATGTCATCAAGGCTACCGACATGACAGGCAAAGGCCTCGGCGCTGCCGCCCGCCTCGACGATGGACTCGGCCACCTTGGTGCAATCATCGATCTTGCGGCTGGAAACGATGACGTGGGCACCCTGCTCGGCCAACAGTCGCGCGGTTTCTTCACCTATACCGCGGCTGGCGCCACTGACTAGGGCTATTTTTCCGGTGAGATCAAAAAGCTGGGTGGCCATTGGGAGTCGTCTCCTTATCGTCTATTGTCGGGAAAGTTCAGGGACGCAGAATACTACCCGCTAGTTACACTGTTTGCACCCCGGGGTGACGGTCGGCTCTCTCCCAGATCGCCCAGCAAAGGTAGACCACCACCAGCCCAGCGCAACCCAGCCAGGCCGCCTGGTAGCCAAACAGGGCCAGATTGGTGCCGGCAATCAAAGGGCCAAACACTCGCCCCCAGGAAGCCGCCGAGCTGGTGGTTCCCAGCATGCGACCCCGCAGGGCCACGGGAGTGCGATTGCTGGTCAGGGTATTCAGCACAGGCATACACAACGTAGCGCCCGTCATCGCGGTAAATGCGGCGGTAACCATCATTGGCATGGTATCGGCAAAGACAGCAATCAATAGCCCCGAGAGAAACAGCGCAATCGACAAGCGCAGCAGTGGCAACTCCCCCAGCCCACGAATCAATACGCCCATGAAACCACCTTGCACCACGGCCATGATCGCGCCCTGTATGCCGAAAACAATACCGACCTCTCTCGGCGTCCAATCAAGTAGGTCCGCAACCCATAGCGGGAACATGTACGTAAACGCACTGACGCTACTGTTGTGCAGCACATATTGAAAGGTCAGCATCCTGTTCCCGGTCTGTCGCAGCATCTGGTAGGTGGATAGTCTCGGCCCCGTTTGCTGTTCCCGCAGGTTCTGCGCTCGTCGCTCGGTGGTCAATGACTCTGGCAGGAATACGGCCGCGGCGATGATCGCCAGAACAGACATGCCTCCGGCCACGATACAGGGCAACATGAAACTGGTGCCATCGCCCGCCAGCAGCCCTCCCAGCAAAGGCCCCATGACCAGGCCAAGACCGAATGCGGCACCAATAAGACCCATCCCGCGGGCCCGGGTCTCCGGTGTCGTCAGGTCGGCCATCATCGCGGAGGCCACCCCGATGTTGCCCGCCATTAAACCGGCAAAGGCGCGAGCCACGTAGACCATCCACAACTCGGAAGCCAGGCCCAGCATCACATAGGCCAGCGCGCCGCCCGCGAGGCAGATCATGATGACGGGCTTGCGACCGATACGGTCAGACAACTTGCCCCAGAAAGGTCCGCACAGGCCAGAACAGATAGCGTAGGACACGATAATCAGAGCGATATCGAACTTGCCGGCGCCCAGTTGCGGAGAGAGGAACGGGAGTATGGGGATAACAATACCGAAGCCGATCAGGTCGAGCAGAATCACACCAAATAGCAAGGGCATTTGCTCAGTACCCGGCTGACGTCAATGTCGCGCAGGGGCTATCGCAAGACTGGTTGGTGCTACTCACCCGTCCAGCGCTGCACCTGACCGGTGTCTAGGTCGAAGAGATCCAGCACCCTGCCGACGCTCTGAGTAACCAGTTGGTCAATGCTGCCTGGGCTGGTGTAAAACGCAGGAACCGGTGGCGCAATGACAGCGCCTATTTCCGACAACTGCGTCATGGTGCGCAGGTGGCCGGTATGCAGGGGGGTCTCGCGAACCATCAGCACAAGCCTGCGCCTTTCTTTCAGTACCACGTCCGCGGCACGGGTCAGTAGCGTTGAGGTGACACCCGTGGCAATTTCCGACATTGTCCTGACAGAACACGGTGCAACCAGCATACCGGCGGTGATAAACGAGCCGGATGCAATGGAAGCACCCACATTCTTGATAGCATGGACCTCCGTGGCCAATGCCTCAATCTCGGCACGAGACATATCGAGCTCGTGATGCAGGGTTAGCTCCGCCGATTTCGACATCACCAGGTGAGTTTCTACCTTACATGCGGTCAGTAACTGCAGCGCGCGGACGCCGTAAACGATGCCAGACGCGCCACTGATACCCACGATGATTCGCTGTGTCATGCCCTTATCCCTGTAATGGACCCAACACTGTAGCAGTCCGCGCGCGATAATTCATGGCGCGAGGAGCGGCCAGCCAAGCGTCAGAACATCCAGCGAATACCCGCCTCAACCGAAAACCCGGCCTCGGGCGCGACATCACGCAGGAACGACGTGCTCAGGCGAATTTCTTCATCGGCGATGTTGTTGAGGGCCAGAAACACGGTCATTTCGCTGTCGCCGATCGGCAGGCGATAGTCGGCACCGGCATCCCACTTGGTGTAGCCATCGGTGGGCTCCTCGTTGGCCCCGGGCTTATCCTGCTCATCGGCATCGACTACCCTCGTCCACAATTCCAGACTTTCAGACACCCAGGCGAAACGCGCCCCAATGCGCAGCGGTGCCAATCGCGGCACGTCATCCCCACTGTCCAGCTCGCCGCGCGTATAATCACCCCATAATCCAGCCCGCAGATCGCCTCCACCGAAACTGGCGAGGGTGAATTCACTGTCGAACTCCACACCATAGAATTCGGCATCCTCCTGGGCATAGACAAGCACCGGTGTTTCACCAACTTCCTGTCCGGTATTCAGCAGGTTGATGTAATCCGAGAAGTCGTTGTAAAACGCGGTCACATCCAGCCAATGGCCGTCGCCAGACCAGCGCACTGAAAAATCAGCGTTATTCGAGGTTTCGGTGTCGAGACCAGGGTCGCCTAATTCTATCGAGCCGGTCGCGGCATGCTCCACCCAGTCGTCAGGGCCTGCATTACCGGCATTGGAGTACAACTCTTCGACTGCCGGCGCTCGCTCACTGCGAGAGAGGGCCAGGCCGAGCTGCCAGGCCGGCGCGATGTCCCAGAGCGCCGAACCGGAAATGCTGAAGGCATTGAAATCTTCATCAGAGCCAACATCGGGTTCCCTTTCAACCCAGTCATAGCGCAAGCCAGCCTCAAACAGCCAGTCGCCTGAGTGATAGTCCTCGACCAGGAATACGCCCCACTCGCTGGATTCTGTTTCAGGGATATAAGCCTCCTCTCCAATAGCACTGAATTCACCACTCGCTGCTTGCAGGCCTACCACCCCGTGAAACCCGCCAATATGTTGGTGAACAGCTTCCAGCCGACCCTCCCAGGTCTCATTGCTAAATTCCGTACCCACCTCGCCGCTGCCTTCTATTTCGGCATGCTCATAATCGGTATAGGTCAGAAAGCCTCTCACGACCTCGAGTGCGGCAATGGGCTCGTGCCAGTGCAGGGCAGCATCGTAGCGAGTCTGCTCGATATCAAGGCTAATCCCACCCTCTTCTTCCTCTTCCTCCTCATGATCTTCCCCCTCATGCTCTGCGTGGTCTTCCTCCTCGTCCTCATGTTCATGGGCGCCACCGGGGATACCGTAGGTATTCTCCAGGCGATTGACCGCCAGTCCGAAGAACCCGTCATCAAAGTGGTAGGCGCCGCCCAGGGTCAGGCTCTTGGCCCGGCCGCCGGTGTTGGCGATGTAGCCATCGGTGGTCTCTTCTTCCCCGTGCTCCTCGCCCTCGTGCTCCTCACCTTCATGTTCCTCCCCTTCATGCTCCCCGTGCTCGTCGCTGTGCTCACGCGCAGCTTCGCCCGGGATGTCGAGATCGTTGTAGTCGCGGTATAAAAAGTCCGCGTGGAACGCAAAACTGCCGCTGCCGCCGTCAACGCGACCAACCACGTTATCGAGGTCAGAGGCCGTATCATGCCGATACTCGACGGCGCCGGTAATGTCTTCCTCCAGTTTGGTGGGAATACGGTTGTCGAGCACGTTGACGACTCCGCCTATAGCACCACCGCCATACAGGAGGGTGGCCGGTCCTCGCAGAATTTCGATGCTGTCTGCAAGCAACGGCTCCACCGACACGGCGTGGTCACCACTCAGGCCAGCCACATCGGCACTGGCGGTACCGTTCTGCAGCACGGTCACTCGCGGTCCCTGCTGCCCGCGGATTACAGGCTGTCCGACACCCGGGCCGAAGGACGCGTTGGCCAGGCCGGGCGTATTTGATAGCGTATCGCCGATAGTCGCAGAGGCGGCTCTGCGCAAGTCTTCGCCGGTCAGAACGGTAACCGGTAGTGCGGTTTCAGCCGATTTTTTGTGTAAGGGTACTGATACCAGTACGTGCTCCATGGCCTGGTCTTGGCCAAGGGCAGTGGCGCTGGCAACTGCCAACGCCAGGGGGATCATAGGTCGCATGATCTGCTCCTGAATTACAATTCAAAAAAAGAAAAAGTTGAACGGAATCAGGAGTAAAGAGGTGGGGCTCTGGGTTGATGATTATGAAAGTAGCACGTCGGTGCAGCCGGAGCTGGGAACGGCGCGAATACCTGCCCATGGGAGAACTCGGTCGCTTCGCTCGCTTGCGTTGTTAGCTGATGGTCAGCGGAGCTTTTGCATAAGAGACACTGCTCAACGGCATCGTCTACTGAGTGCGTATGGCCGGCTTCCAGTGCCTGCAATCCCGCAAGCAATACCGCCGCCGCGAGCACCAGGGCACAGGCGATGCGATTGTTACGCGGATTGATTTGGCGGAAAAGCGACATGCGCGGAGTCTAGCATCCCAACCGAAAGTGGCAAGCCCCGATGAAATGCCGAATCAGCCAAAAACGCCCAGTAAAATATTGATAATCATGGCATTGGAAAGGTCGATAAAAAATGCACCGACCAGCGGCACCACGATAAACGCCCGCGGTGCCGGGCCCAGGCTCTTGGTGACAGCGGTCATATTAGCCACGGCAGTGGGCGTGGCACCCAGTGCAAGCCCGGCATAGCCCGAGCACATGACAGCCGACTCGTAAGTGCCGCCCAAAACCCGAAAGACGACAAAAACAGAATAGCTGACCACCATAATGACCTGGATCAGCAACAACAGGAACATAGGGCCAGCCAGTCCGGCCAGCATCCACAACTGCAGGCTCATCAGTGACATCGACAGGAATAAGCCCAGGCTGACGTCCGACACCAGCGCCAGCGATCGCGAGCCGGTGGGCCACTGGTATTTGGGCATTACCCGGGGAATGGTATTGGTGAGGATAATTCCGGCAAACAGGCAGGTCACAAAATCCGGCAACATCAGGCCCCAGTGCTCAAACAGGTCGTTCAGACGGGTACCCAGGCCAATGGCAATGGCGATGACCAGCAAGACCTTGAGGATTCCGTCTACATTGATGATCTCGTGTTCCTTGTAACGAAACCCGATCGTCAGTTCGCCCTCGTCCTCGGGTGTCAATTTGTTGCGCCACACCAGGTACCGGGCAATGGGCCCGCCGATCACGCCACCAAAAATTAGTCCGAACGTGGCGCAGGCCAGACCGATCTCCATGGCAAAGGCTACGCTGTATTCGCTGCTAAAGGTCGGCGCCCAGGCTATTGCGGTCCCGTGGCCACCGCTGAGACTCACTGAGCCGGTCAGCAACCCCAGCACGGGAATCTGCCCAGTCGCCGACGCCACGGCAATTCCCGCCAGGTTCTGGAGAAACAGGTAAGCCACTGCCAATACCAGCAGGGTGACAAGGGCCCGACCTCCCTGAACCAGCACGTCGAGGCGAGAAGACAGTCCGATCGTGGTGAAGAAGACAATCAACAGCATGTCCCGGTTGGCCATATCAAAGCTCACTTCGACATCAATCAACCAGTACAGTAAGCCGACAAGAAGCGAGGCCAGAAGCCCGCCGGTTACCGGCTCGGGGATATTGTATTCGCGCACCAGGCGAATCTGGTCGTTGAGGAAACGCCCGAGAAAGAGGACCAGGATGGCGACAATCAGGGTTTGTCTGGCGTCGAGTTCCACTCGCTTACTCGGGCAGGAAGGTAGCAACCACCTGGTCACCAGCCAGCAGCGACAAGGTCTGCTCCTCCAGGCGATAGGCACTCACTACGCCCAGTACCGCGAGGTAACGGCGCTCCAGTTCATCGCCTTCCGCGCACGCCATCATGGTCCCCGCGAGTGGCCCGAAGGACAGCGGGCTGCCATGGGTGGCGTCACCGCTGGTGTTATAAGAGCCGGAAAACCGGTTGCAGCCAGAGAATCCCCCCACTCGCTGCTCCTTGGCAAGCAACGTTAAATCCGCTGGTTTAGCGCCGGCACCGACAGCGGCCCGCTCGCCATCAAGGGTTTGTAGCTGCCAGACCGTTCCAAGCAATGTGGGACCGGCGGGAGCGACGACGCTCTCGGGCACCCGGCGAACCAAAACCGCTACAGGGTTACCTCCGAAAGCATCGATAAAATCGGTATTGGTAAATAGCAGGCGGTCTTCGCGTCTTATGGTTGCGCGCAGGGCATAGCGCATGCGCTCATCAATCCGGGCGGGGTCATAATCAATGCTAAAGGGATAAGGTGGGCCGCCCTCGGGCGTCATCATGACGGTCGCCAGGACGGAAGCCGGGGCATCGGCTCGCGACACGTCCTGCAGTTGAATCTCCAGCTCACTGCCGGGAGGCAGCAGCATCCTCTCGCGGTAAAAGACTTCACCCACAATCTGCTTCACCGCTTCGGCCTCGCCCCCGTTTGCTGGCTCTTCTGTTCCGCAGCCGGCTGCTGCAAACAGCGTGACAATCACGCCAGCGCCTGCCAGCATTCGCGCCAACCCGCAGACGCCCCGGTTGGTGGCACGGCACACTGTGTCGAGAGCCCTAACACACAGGGGCGACATTCTTAGCTCGCCAGCTTCTGCAGCATTTCACCCATGGCCTGGTGAATCATATTAACGGCCTTCAGCGGTCGCACCATCACCTTGAACTCGGTGATCTTGCCCTCGTCGTTGAACGTCATAATATCCACGCCGTTCACTTTAATCTTGTCAATCACGCATTCGAATTCCAGTACCGCATGATTTCCGGCCACCACTTCCTTGGTGTAACGGAACCCATCATTCAACACGTGCATGGCGCCGCTGAGGTATAAAATGGTGATGTCGCGACCCTCCTGGGGGGTGTGGACAACCGGTGACAGAAAGACACAGTCTTCCGCAATAATTTCGTTCAGCAGCGAGGGATCGCGCTGCTGCATTATGTGGTGCCAGGTTTCTACGGGGTTCACGGGAAAGGCTCCTGTCATTGAGGGTCGTCTACCTTAACTTGGGCACTTGAAGATGCCAATACTACCCGCCCAGGCTAGAGGCCGGTCTCCTGCTTGAACTCTTTCTCGATTCGCTGCTGCGCTTCGTACTGGGCCCCGCCGCGCTTGCGGCGCGCACTGTCCATACGCTGCTGATAGCGTTGGCGGCGATAATGGGCGACCAGCCGCGGAAAACGTTCTGCCTCTACTTCGCCGGCGATCAGCTCCTCGATAAAGGCGATATCGATGCCCACACGATAGGCTATCCGGCTTGGCCGGATCTTGTTAGCGTGGAATTCCGCGACTATATGAATCTGTTGTTCACGGCTGTATTCGCACACCCGGGAGTAGCCATAAGGTGGCGAAGGCGTGCGATCATCGGGCTGTAGTTGAGACTCCGGCATAGTGCTGTTTTAGCAGCTGTTGTCGAAAATGCCAATCGGAGGGTAACTTTCCTGCGTATAACCCAGGCGTCTTCAGTTTCAGGTGGCCCGAATTGACCTCGATTCCTGGTTAATTTATAGCCATTACGCGCTTATAATGCACCGTTCACAAAAACATGCAGGGCATCCCCGGCCGGTGCCACTGCAACATACAGCAGCATGGCCGCTTAAGAGGAACCTAATATGAACGCACCCCAGCAAGTACCACAGCTGAGCGATATCGAAGAAAAAATGCAGGAAGTCCTTGCCGCCCAGAAGCAGGATTACCTGGCGGAAGGTGTCGTCACTGCCGAAACCCGAATAGACCGGCTGGAGCGCGGCATCGATGTACTGCTCGAGTACCAGGATAAGGTCGTCGACGCACTCAATACGGATTTTTCATGCCGATCGCGAGAGATCTCACTGCTGACCGATATTGCAGCGGGCCTGAACCCGATGAAGCACGCCAAAAAGCACCTGCGTAGCTGGATGAAGCCTGAGAAACGTGCCAGTACTTTCCCGCTGGGATTATTGGGTGGACGCTCTCGCATTGAATATCAGCCCCTGGGCGTGGTTGGCGTGATCGCACCCTGGAACTTCCCCGTGAACCTGGCATTCGGCCCACTGGGCGGCATTCTTGCGGCGGGTAACCGGGTCATGATGAAGCCTTCTGAATTCACCCCCGCAACCTCCGAAGTGATGTGCGAAATGGTCGCCAAGGCCTGGGACGAGAACGAGGTCGCCATCTTCGACGGCGGTCCGGAAGTCGGCCAGGCATTCTCCGGGCTGGCATTCGATCACCTGCTGTTCACGGGTGCTACGGGAATCGCCCGACACATTATGGCAGCGGCCTCCAAGAACCTTGTGCCAGTAACACTGGAACTAGGCGGCAAGTCTCCCGTTATCATCTCCCGATCGGCCGATATCGAGAAAAGCTTGGGCCGCATCATGATGGGCAAGACCATGAACGCCGGCCAGATCTGCCTGGCCCCGGACTACCTGATGGTACCCGAGGAAAAACTGCATGAAGTGGTCGAAGCGATCCAGACTTCGGTCGGTGAGATGTATCCAAAGCTTTTGGATAACCCCCAGTACACCTCGGTTATCAACGATCGTCACTACCAGCGCCTGACTGGCTATATCAACGAAGCGGAAGAGCGCGGTGCCAAGGTGATCGCGGTCAACCCGGGCAAGGAAGACTTCAGCGGGCAGAGCGGCTACAAGATACCTCCTACCCTCACCGCGGAGCCGGCCGACGATCTCAAGGCCATGGAAGAAGAGCTATTCGGCCCCGTATTGCCGATCATGACTTATAAAGAGTTTGATGAAACCATCAACTATGTGAACAGCAAGCCTCGCCCACTGGCCGCCTATTACTTCGGCCAGGACAAGAGCGAAGAAACCGCTGTTCTGACCAAGACGACCTCGGGCGGTGCGTGCATCAATGATGTCATCATGCATATCGCGCAAGAGGAACTACCATTTGGCGGCGTTGGTCCCAGTGGTATGGGCTCCTACCACGGTTATGAGGGCTTCAAGAACTTCAGCCATGGCAAATCAATTTACAGCCAGAGCTCTCTTAACATCGGCAAACTTTCCGGCATGTTGCCGCCTTACGGTAAGTCGACGGAAAGCGCCATTAATATGCAGGTTAAGAAGTAACGGGACAGGCAAAATCCAAAGGGGCCTTCATGGCCCCTTTTTTTATGTCTGATTCCTATGGAGCAACTAGCGTATTCTTCCGCCCACAGAGATACTGGTATGCACCCCTGAGCCCCAGCCACCGCGGCCATAGCCATAGTTGCTGTAGCCGCTGGATACGCCCACGCTGCCGTAGATCTGCGGGTCATCACAGCCATACAGGCTGACCATCACCAAAGACACCAGCACCACTCTCACCAGCTTTATTAACTGCTTCATTATTGGTCCCCTCGATAAGCTTGCGCGGATGTATCGGCCCAGGTTTGTAAGGCGATACCGGCACCCGAGGGCCCCGCGATCACGGCCACATGTCCTCCGCCGGGGCGAGCTACGGCCGGCACCAGAACTTCACCACCCAGGGTGGGCACCTTGGATAAAAGCAGCGCAAGTTCGTTCTGGTCGGCAACGCGCAGGTAACTGACCCACATTGGCGGCATCTGCGGTACGGGGGTGGTACGAATTCCTGCCCGGGGCCGATCAGCGGTTTTCAACACACGATAATCTATCTGCGAATCCGCCATGGGCAACGTCAGAGACGTCTCTTCAAATGGCGCAAGCTGTTGGTAGAAATCGGTCGACTGCTTCGGATCTGTTGTCCACAGTTCGTGCCACAGAAAATCGCCGGTGCCGGGC
>CAZPVJ010000092.1:0-2759 GCA_964590005.1 uncultured Alteromonadaceae bacterium
CAGGAACTGATCAAAGCCGATTTGTTTGACGTCAGCGCCAGTTTCGTCATGGAAGCGCTCAAGCAAACCACAGAGCTACCACTTTAATTCAGCTACTCACCGTTATCAGCATTGGGCAACTGGTAGTCATCGAATTTTTCACGCACGTTGATCACATCCAGGTTGCGATCGCCATCACTGGTGCGTATCAACAGATCAAGTTTGTTGTAACGGGCGTAAACCACCCCCGTGCGCTTGCCACCCTGAAACACGGCCTTGGTTGCGACTTCCGCCTTGTCACTGGTCACAAAGGCACGGGGAATCACCACCTTTCCATCAGCTATCTCAATAGTCGCTTCTCCTGCCAGGTCTTTCAGGGTCATCAGCTTGGAAACCCATCCCGGTGGATGGCCCCGGTTATCTAACAGGGCCACCAACGGTCTGGTATCGCTGACGGTGAGATCGGCCTCGGCCGACAACTGCAGGGGTTTTACAAACACGCCCTCCACTTCATTGAAATCCAGCACCGCCGACCAATAGTCACCCTCAAAGTCCCGCTCATCTCCCTTCACACTCACTCTATCCAGTGTCAGGCTGGAACCGCTCAGATCGACCTTAAATTCCCGTGGCACTCCGCCAACGATCACCACATCAGCTGCCAGGTCGCCCTGCAACGCCTGGTCGTCCAACTGGATATCGACGTCGGTGGAATCTAATTGAATGCCACCGTTCATGTCTGCAACCCCGAGGAAAACATCCGCATCAAGTGTTGCTGAACCACCCGAGAACCTTAATGGCATATCCGGCGGCAAGTATTCATTAACGACAGACATATCCAGCACCGTCGCATCATCAACCAGCAAGGTAAATGTATTCTGTTTGCGTCTTTCACGAGCCCTTTCGTCATCCAACAACTCTTTAAAACCCATACCCGGGTCGGGGGCAATAAAGTTAGAGCCCCGATACTCCAGATCAAGACTATCGCCGCGTAAGAAGGGTTCCACTGCGCCCATTCGCGTGACCTTTAGTGCGTCGAAACTGACATCCAGGCCCAGCGGCTTGTCAGCATCGTCAGGGGTATGAATATTGACGACGCCCTGGCCAACCACATCTACTTCCCGAATCGTCACACCCAGGTCTGCAGCGCTGGCTGTCAGAGAGGTGCCGGCTCGCACAAAACCCTCACTCACGGCCAGGTGTCCCTGCACTCGCCCTGCCCCACTGATCAACAGGTTACCCAGATTCGAGGTAAACAGATTGATAAAGCCCAGACTCTCCAGCGCCAGATCAAGGTCCGCGTCCAGGTACAGGAAAGGCAGCATCTTCAAGCCACGGTTTTCCCGCGGCACAAAGGGCCTGAACCCCAGCTGCCCAAGCAAATCACCACCCCCGAAAAGCTGGGCATCAGTATTGACGTAAGCGGGCCCCAGATTCAGGTCAATTTGCCGAACATCAAGACTGAAAGGGCCACCGCGGGTTTCAATGCTCAGGTCTGCAACCGCCGACCCGGACCCACTGCCCTGCATATTGTAAATCCAGAAGCTGTGCTCACCGCTCGCCCGAAGATCGCTGAGAAACACCCGCCAGGGGCGCTTTTTCTTGCGCGGTGAGGTATCGGCTGGCACAAGCTCACGACCGGAAATCGTTGGGAAATGCGCCAGTTTGTTGGTGTAATCCCTATCAGGTTTGAGCCTGGGACGCTGGCGATAGTCCACATTTGTAGCATCTACGTCGGAGACGTAAACCCGCTTCAGCACCAGTGGCAACAGGGCGATGGAACCCGAAGCGCTGCTTGCGTGCATTTCCCATTGCTGGGAGCGGCTCTGTCCATTTACCGCAATACCCTCGGCATGCACACGAAACGGATACCAGCTCCAGGCGTTCTCCCAGCTTACCTGGAACTTGTCAGGCCGAATGCGGTTCACCAGGTCCTGGGTAAGACCTACCTGCAACAACAGGTTCACAATCACTATATAGATAAGCTCGATCGCTACCACGACTTTCAAAAAGCGAAGAAGCATTGTCTTTATGTCAATCAACGGGTTCTCCCACAAAGTGCAACCACATAGCCAGCAGCCCAGCTGCTAGCTGCACAGATACTGTCATATTAGACGCTCAGACTAAACAGAACCTATTGCCTGGAGCGCAACGTAATTAATGCCGTCTTTCGACGATCACCCACCCTATCTTTGGCGCTAAAATGCTCCGCTCAAAAACCATACAGACAAACCGACAGGGAAAATGAACATGCTCAAACATCTTATCCTGGCCCTTATCCTGGGCAGCACCACAGCATTGACCGCGGGCTTCGCCCATGCTGACAGCACTGGCTTTTTTATCGCCGGCGGCGCCAATTACGCCCAGTTTGATTCCGACCTGGCAGACGAGATCGATTGGGATGAAGATATCGAAGCCTTTTTCGATGACAAGGCAGTTGGCTATAACCTCGGCGCGGGCTACCGCTTCAACAAGTGGCTGGCGGTAGACGCTGCTTACTGGGATCTCGGTGAGTTCAAGTCAGACAGTCTTGATAACGGCGAAAAACTCAAGTACGACACCACAATCTGGACCGTGGGTGGCATCGTTTCAGTCCCCCTGTGGATACTCGACGTATACGGCCGTGCCGGCGCTGCAATGTGGGATGCGGACTCGCGCTTTATTCAGGAAGATGGCACTGACCTCTACTACGGTGTTGGCGCCGCGCTAAACGTGTTCCGCAGCCTGGACCTCTATCTCGAGTATGTCTATTTCGATGCGGACAACGCGATCGATAGCGCCAA
>CAZPVJ010000093.1:0-47487 GCA_964590005.1 uncultured Alteromonadaceae bacterium
GTACGAGCAGTTCTACCTGCCGTTGTAAACCTGGCAGCCGGGTGGACGAGCCCCTCGTCGCACAGGACGACAGATCACCTTGGGAATACAACGCTGGGGTTAGCTGAAACCGCCAGTTGGGCTCTTCTGTACGCCGGGGAACGAGCCCCGGCGCAAATCAGGAGGCAGCCGCCTTGGGAGCGGGTTTGTTAGCGCTTTTCTTGGCGGCCATGCTGGGCTGGCCACTGACGCCGGATTGAATCACTTCGACCTTGTTGCCGGCTTTGAGGAATAGCGCAGTCTGTTCGGCGATGGATTCAGACGTTTCCACTGCTGCAGGTTGTTTCTTCTTGGCGGGCGCGCGCCTTGGCTTGCTGGGCATAGTGCTACCTTTTTTATCGGAAAGCCGACCATCATACAGGATTTACGGCTCTTCTTGCAAAAATTTGCAGACAAGCCTCTACCGCCCTCTTATCTGGATGCTGAGCTGGATTGAGATGATGGCACTGGTTTTGTCGACGCTGGGGTATACTCCCTGCCGATGAAAAATGCGCGGGAAATCCTTCAATCGGTATTCGGCTACGAGGCGTTCAGGCCACCCCAGGACGAAATCATCAGCACGGTCATCAATGGCGGAGATGCCCTGGTGCTGATGCCAACCGGCGGCGGCAAATCCTTGTGTTACCAGATTCCAGCATTGGTTCGACCAGGCTGTGCCGTCGTGATATCCCCGCTGATCGCGCTAATGCAGGATCAGGTAAAGGCCTTGCAGGAGCTCGGCGTCAGGGCCAGCTTTCTGAACTCCACGCTCGAAGCAGCCAGCGCCGCGCACGTTGAGAGCAACTTCGTTGCCGGTGAACTCGACCTGCTTTATGTCGCTCCAGAACGACTGACCCAGCCTCGTATGCAATCACTGCTGCAGCAAGGCAGCATCGCGCTGTTCGCTATCGACGAGGCTCACTGCGTGTCCCAGTGGGGCCATGATTTCAGGGCAGACTACCTGCAGCTCGGCCTGTTGCACGCACTTTTCCCGGACGTTCCTCGAATCGCACTGACCGCCACCGCCGACGAACGCACCCGCGAGGAGATCATACAGCGGCTTGAATTGGGTCAGGCACGCCAGTTTATCGCCGGATTTGATCGCCCCAATATCCGCTATCGCATCGGTCTGAAGCAGAGTGCGCCGCGTCAGCAATTGCTGCAATTCCTCCGGCAGGAGCACCCGCGCGATGCCGGGATCATCTACTGCCTGTCGCGCAAAAAAACTGAAGACACCGCCACGTGGTTGCAGGCACAGGGTTTCAACGCCCTGCCCTATCACGCGGGCCTTCCCGCCGATCAGCGCGCAGAAACACAGGCTCGCTTCTTGCGGGACGAAGCGGTGATTATTGTCGCTACCATCGCCTTCGGCATGGGCATCGACAAGCCGGATGTCCGCTTCGTTGCCCATCTGGACCTGCCTAAAACAGTGGAAGCCTATTACCAGGAGACGGGGCGAGCCGGACGTGACGGTGAACCCGCCAACGCATGGCTGGTCTACGGCCTGCAGGACGTCATCAAGTTACGCCAGATGATGGAATCCTCCGATGGCAGCGAAGAACACAAACGCGCGGAGCAACATCGCCTCAACGCCATGCTGGGCCTGTGCGAAATTACCTCCTGCCGACGTCAGGCACTACTGGCCTACTTTGACGAGCACTTGCCCCTGCCCTGCAACAATTGCGATACCTGCCTGGAACCGGTACCCACTTGGGATGGTACCGAGGCGGCCCGAATGGCGCTCAGTGCAGCTTATCGGACAGGTCAGCGCTTTGGAGTGAATCATCTGGTTGATGTGTTGAGGGGCAACCAGACAGATAAGATCGTTACCCAGGACCACCATCTCTTACCGGTATATGGTGTTGGGGCCGAACTGGACACCAATCAGTGGCGATCCGTGTATCGGCAACTGGTAGCCCGTGGATACCTGGCAGTGGACCTGGACCGTTTCGGCGCGCTGCGTCTGCAAGAGAAATGCCGGCACCTGTTACGGGGTGACGAACAGGTGGAGTTACGCAAAGATGTCGCCAGCAAAACCGCGAAGAAACAGACCCGAACACCGTTGCCTGAGGACATCGATATAAACTTGTGGGAGGCCCTGCGCGAGTGCCGCAGATTACTGGCCGAAGAACAGGGAATCCCTCCCTACGTTATCTTCCACGACAAGACCCTCAAGGAGATGTGTGCGATGCTACCTGAAAACAGGGAGCAGTTTGGACGTCTCAGCGGCGTCGGCGAACGCAAACTCGACAAGTACGGCGCCGCTTTTCTCAAGGTGCTGGGGGAACACTCCGGCAGCGTCACGTCGCAATAATGTCATCAATCGATTAAATGAGGTAACCCTATGGAGCAGAGACTCAAAGGTAAGCGGGTATTGCTAACCCAGGCAGACGATTACATGGGGCCCGATACCACAGCCCTATTCAAAGAGCATGGCGCTGAGCTGATAGCCGATTCGCGGGATCTGACAGTACCAGGCGCGGTGGAAGACCTGGTCGCCGAGGCGGGTCATATTGATATCCTGGTGGCTAACCTGGCTGCCCATGCGGGTAAACCCACCATGGCCGAGTCGAATTCGGATGAACATTGGCACACCATGTTCAATGCCATGGTGCATCCGCTGCACCGACTTTGTCGGGCGGTGCTGCCACAAATGTATGAGCGTCGCGCGGGTAAGGTCGTTGTCTACGGCAGTGCAACAGGGCTAAACGGGCTGGAGCGATTTTCTGCCTATGCCACGGCGCGCACAGCACAGGTGGGTTACGTGCGCACTGTTGGACTGGAAGCCGCTCGGCACAACGTACAGGTCAATCTTATCGCGCAAAACTGGGTGGAGAACCCCGTGTACTATCCACCGACACTCACGGAACGCGACAGTTTCAAGGAACTGCTCGCTAACCAGGTGCCTATTGGCCGCCTGGCGACCGGTCGCGAGGATGCACTCTTCGCCCTCTTCCTGGCTTCCCAGGAGAGCGACTTCTTCGTCGGACAGGCCATTCCCTTCAGTGGTGGCTGGAAGCAGTAAACTAAAAAAGTAACCGCAGGTGCGCACCAGTGGGTGCAGAGGAACAACTTGGACCTCATTGACCTAAGGGCACCGGACGCGTAATTTCTACGCCTCAAATCGGCAGTGGAGTAAAGCATGAGCAAAAAGATACCTCGATCCAGAGAGGACGATTACAGCCAGGAGATTGTCGGGGAGCGGCAGGCGTTTATCGAAGAGAACACACCTGCCAGGCTTGATCACACCCGCAAGTTTTCTTTTGATCCAGGCAGCATGGCGGGCAATATCGAGAATCTCTTTGGTGTGGCACAAATTCCGGTCGGGGTCGCAGGCCCGCTGCTGGTTGACGGCGAGTATGCGAACGGCGAATTTTTTGTGCCCATGGCGACTGTCGAGGGAACCATGCTGGCAAGCTACAATCGCGGCATGAAGGTGATCCGGGAAAGTGGAGGCGTTAAAACCACTGTAACCCGCACAGCGATGCAAAGAGCGCCAGTTTTTGTATTCAAGGACGCCCGGCAGGCACGTGATTTTGAGTGCTGGCTGGAGGACAATTTCGACGCCATAAAGGCCAAGGCCGAGACCTCGACGTCGGTTGGCAAGCTGAATGAAATTGAGCATTACCACGCCCACAATTTCGTCTTCACCCGCTTTGACTACAGTACCGGAGACGCCGCCGGACAGAACATGACCAGCAAGGCAACTTTTGTGGCATGTGAGTGGATTCGCGAGCAGAACATGCATATGTCGCACTACCTGCTGTCCGGCAATTTTGACACTGAAAAGAAGACATCCTCGGTCAACATGCTCAAGGGACGCGGCCGCAGGGTGACCGCCGAGGTAACGATTCCCCGCGATGTAATGATCGAGAACCTGAGAATTTCTCCGCAACAAATGCACTATGGCCAGGGTGTCAGTACCCTGAGTTCATTTATCACCAACTCCTCCAACAATGCGGCCCATCCGGCCAATGGACTCGCCGCCCTGTATTTGGCGACCGGTCAGGATATCGCCAATATTGGCGAGTCCAACCAGTGCTCAACGTACAACAAGGTCACTCGCGAGGGAGACTATTATTTCTCCATCACTTTTCCCTCTATCATAGTTGCCACCTATGGCGGCGGGACCGCCCTGGCTACCCAGAGGGAGTGCCTGGAGATAATGGACTGCTTCGGCCAGGACAAGGCGAACAAGCTAGCCGAGATTGCCGCCGCACTGACCGTCGCCGGAGAACTCTCGTTGGGCGCTGCCTCGCGAATCGATCATGACACCCGCACCAATGAGTGGGTCGATGCTCATGAAAAACTGGGTCGCAATCGCTGACGTGGTAGCTCCCGCCGACACACTTGTGGTTATGATCGAGGCAGCGGCGGCCCTCGCGGGCTTCGCTGGCATCGTGGCTACACTGCGGCGAGAGAAATGGACGGAGCTTGACAGCTTGCAGATCAAGAACCTGCTGTCCTGTGCGTTCAGTGCGTTATTCGTTTCGATATTGGCCCTGGTGCTCATTCATGCGGAAATCGACGAGCAAACCATATGGATTACGCTGAGCGCGGTCTGGCTCCTGGCCGGCTCGTTCGCTACCCTCCGTAATGCGCTGGACTACAGAAAGTTGAGCAAAAGCACTGGCGGTCCGTTTCCTAGCAGGAACAACCTGTTCTGGTTCACCACTGTCATCGGGGTGCTCGCGTTACAGGTTTACAACATGGTTGTTCTGGCGGCCTTCTGGCCGGTCCTGATGGGCCTGACCTGGCTGTTTGGCCTCACCTGTTTCTCTTTCTGGCAGCTCTTAATCCGCCATAAGTAGGCTGGCCTTCAGACGCCGTAATACCTACCTGGGTGAAATGTCCTGCAGTAGTCGACCGCGGATAATGTCTCGCCAGGCTTCATAGCCAGCCCTGCTTAAGTGGAGACCATCCAGAACGTAAAATCGGGGGTCGGGCTCTCCGCCCGATAACAAGGCCTGGGCGGTATCGATCACAGCAACCCCGGCCAGCAATGCTGCCTCATCTGCGATAAGTGTATTGGCCGCCTTTGCTACCGGCCACACCTCCCAGCGCAGGGGCGACGGGGTAATGGCAATGTAGTACACCGGCACATCTGCATGTAGCTCGCGAATAGCCGCAATCAAACGACGAAAGGCCCCCAACATCTCTGTAGGCTGGCGCATCGCTCCCGGTGTGACATCGTTTGTCCCCACGAAAATCACGATCGCCGCGGGGTCTTCGGCAGCAAATAGCCTGTCGGCGTAATAAATGACGTCATCAATCTTGGCGCCACCAAAACCTCGCTGGACCGCGTCCAGCGGCGCCATGTCCGCCTTCAAATCCTGCCATAAGCGGATGCTGGAGCTGCCCACAAACAGTACCGAGCCGGCTGTCGCCGGCGCATCCCGCTCAAGGGCGGCGATGTCCTGTTCCCATACCAGCGGATCGTCACTAGCCGCTTTCTTGAGCTCGCGATAGACGACATAGCCAGGCCAGCTCAAGGCCAGTACTAACACTGCCAATACGATCAATCCAACTTTGAGCGTTTTCTTGAGCAAACAAATACCTATGGAGAGCGATTAGAAAGCCGTGCACAATATGCGCAACATGTTACAGATTTCCTCACACGTGAGCATCCCGGATCATGAGATTGATGTACAGGGTATCCGCGCGCAAGGCGCCGGCGGCCAAAACGTCAATAAGGTGTCGTCGGCAATCCACCTGCGATTCGATATTCAGGCCTCCTCCCTGCCCGACTTTTATAAGGAGAAGCTGCTTTCACTCAGGGATAAACGCATAAGCAAAGATGGCGTAATCGTCATCAAAGCCCAGCAATATCGCACACAGGAAAAAAACCGCGCTGATGCGATGGAGCGCCTGCGGGAGTTGATCAAGTCGGTCGCTGTCATCCAGCGTCGACGGGTACCTACCAAACCCTCGCGGAGCGCCCGCGCCAAACGCGTAGACCGCAAGACACAACGGGGCAAACTGAAGTCGCTCAGGGCCAAAATCGAGCATTGATTCTTTTGTTCAACCCCGGCGGAGTTTTGCTATAGTTCCCTGAAATAAGATGATAGAGGTCTCACATGTTTGCCCGATTACTGGAACTACTCATGCCCTGGGGGCCTGTTTTTTTCGGGGCTCTCATCCTGGCCCCGATGGCAGCGGCGGTACTTGACCAGACGGGGTTCGCTGTCAGTGCAGGTATCCCCTCCCTATACCTGGTCATGCCCCTGGCTGCGTGCTGGGGCCTGGTGGCTAAAATTCGGGGGCAATGGTTATGAGCATGGCAGAGGAACGCGCGATCGCGCAAAAGTATATCGGTGGCTTTCCCACACTGATGGTCGCCTGGGGACTGGGCGGATTCGCTTTGTGGGTCGCACTGTGGCCACTGGTTAACGCGGGCTACATCCCACTCTGGTTGGGGTGTGTGATTGCATCCATCATCATTAGTGGCTGCTACCTGCCCACCCACGAGGCCCAGCATGGCAATATAGGCAGGCCCGGCTCTCGCCTGCGTTGGCTGAACGAATTGGTAGGGCATTTGTCAGTCTTCCCCTTTCTGGTGCCCTATCGGCTCCACCGCGCCATTCACCTTAAACACCATGCCAACACCAACAACTCAGAGTGTGACCCCGATATCTACATGCGCGCCGACACGATATGGGGAGCCGCAAAAAATGCCTGGAAGAGTAAACAACCGGGCCAGGTGGGCGCCCTGGCGGATGAAGTGCTCGAAGACTCCGACGAGAAATCAAAGCTGCTACTGGAGGCCATGCTGGTTACCCGCCTGGCGTGGATTCTCATGGCAGTCTTGTGCTGGAGTGGGTTCGCCCTGGAAGTGCTGATGCTCTGGTGGATACCCCGATGGGTAGCGAATATTTACACGCCGGTCACGCTCTCCTGGGCTCCCCATCACCCCATGCTGGAACAAGGCCGTTATCGCGATACCCGCGGCTGGAAGTCACCCGTTGGCACCCTACTTTCCTCGGGCATGGAGTACCACCTGGTTCACCACCTCTTCCCCTCGATCCCACTCAACAAGACGCCCGCAGCTTATCGAGAGTTGAAACCGCTGCTGGAAGCGGAAGGGGTCACCCTGCAGGGACTTTAGCCGGCAATAGCAAGCCGCACCTGTTCTATGCGAGGATGCGGCTATGAGAGCCAAAGACCATCCACTGGACGCCCACGATAGCGCTCGCCTGCTAAAGCTGGCTACCACCGCCTCAGTAACAACGGCGGCCCTGTTGATCATCGCCAAACTCATTGCCTATATCGCTACCAACTCGGTCTCTGTACTTGCCTCGCTCATCGATTCGCTATTGGACGCGGGTGCGTCGATTATCAACTTCTTTGCGGTGCGCTATTCACTTGAGCCCCCCGATAATGAACACAGGTTCGGCCACGGCAAAGCGGAATCCATCGCCGGCCTTGCCCAGGCAATGTTTGTCGCGGGATCGGGGTTGTTCCTTATTATCGAATCGATCGAACGTCTCGCAACCCGTCCGCCACTTGAAGATCTCGGCATAGGCCTGGCCGTAATGGTTTTTGCCATTGTCGCAACGCTTATTCTGCTGCTGATACAGCAACACGTCATTCGCCTGACTCACTCGGTTGCTATAAAGGCAGATTCACTGCACTACAAGACTGACCTGCTCACAAATACCGCGATAATCGTTGCCCTGCTTCTGGCGCACTTTGGCTGGCACGGCGTGGACCCGGTATTCGCACTCGGGGTGGCAGCATACATACTCCATAGCGCCTGGCAGATAGGACAGGAGGCGTTTAACGACCTTCTCGATCGAGAGTTGTCAGACGATCGCCGCGACCAAATCATGTCTATCGCCACCCGACACCCCAGGGTCTCCGGGGCACATGACCTGCGAACGCGTCTGTCCGGGAGAACCGCATATATTCAGCTCCACCTGGAGCTGGACGACCAGATGCGTCTCATCGATGCCCATGGCGTGGCGGATGAGGTCGAAGATGAGTTGCGCAAAGCGATACCGGGAGCTGACATTGTAATCCACCAGGACCCGGCCAGCGTGGTCGAGCATCGCCTTGACGACGCACTGCACCGGGAAATAGAAACCGAGCAGCCGAAGCAAGTTGGAGATTAAGGTGAGCCTGACAACACAAGACCGCCTGGCCCTGCATGAACTTACCGCGCGCTACGGCGATGCGATTGACGATAAAGACTGGGAATCACTCGACAATATTTTCACCGAGGAGGCTACCTTCGAAGTGGTTGATCTCGTAGTTATGCGCGGACTTACCGAGATTAAACGTTACATGGAGCAGGAGGGTCGCCATCCCTTAGCCCACCTCATAACCAATGTTCATGTCCTCGAAAAAGCCGATGGTATAGAGCTGAGAAGCCGTGGCATTTTTCCAATCGCCGGCAAGAAAAAAGCGCCCGGCCATCGGGTGTTCTATGGCTCCTATTACGACAAAGTCACCAAAACGCCTGCGGGCTGGCGCATAAGCGACCGGGTGTTCTCCACTTTACGCAGGTAGCGCCAGCCTGCAGCCTCAACACTTTAATTGATCTGGGCCAATGGACAGATCAGTGATTGGTCTATGCTGGGCTATGATGTTCGTTGCCGAGACACCCGACTATGAGCGATGAGGCAAGCGCCCTTGAGCCCGCCAGGGCACGGGCTTCGCTGTCACCACAGCAATTGTATCGTCACTGCCCAATAGAGGCGTTTGACTTTAAAACCACCGACGAGCTGGAGCCGCTGGCTGAACCATTGGGGCAGCAACGTGTGCTTGCCGCCCTGGACTTCGGATTAAACGTCGCCCAGGAAGGATTCAACATCTTTTTACTGGGCAACCCGGGAGTCGGTAAGCGAGATCTGCTGGAAAATCTACTGCAAGACCAGCGCAGTACGCAACGGGCTGAGGTGGACGACTGGTGTTACGTCAACAATTTCGATTTTCCCGATAAACCCATTGCCTTACGCCTGCCACGCGGGATGGGTATTCAGCTTCGCGATGACATGGCCGCTGCAGTCGAGGATTTGCTGGCGATAATGCCTGCCACTTTCCAGGGTGACGAATACCAGGCGCGGGTACAGGAGCTAGGAGAGCATTACCAGGAGCGGGAAAAAGAAGCCTTTCAGGATTTAGCTGAAAAAGCCCAAGCAGAAGATATCGCGATGTTGCAAACGCCCAGCGGCTATACACTGGCACCAATGAAGGACGGGGAAATCATCACGCCCCAGGATTTCGAGAAGCAACCGGAAGCCCAAAAGCGAGCTACTCTGGAGGCCATAGAAAAACTCAAGGAAGAACTGAAAGTCGTAGTGCGACAGCTTCCCGGCTGGAAGAAGGAAAGCCATGATCAGTTCAGGGAACTCAATGCTGAATTCAGCGGCCAGGCTATCGACCCGATTCTCAATCTGCTCAAGAGTAAATACCAGGGTCAGCCCCGCGTTCTTGAATTCCTGGATTCTGTCCACAAAAGCATGATGGAAGACGCAGAGCGCTTTACCCAGCTGAACTCGGAATCGGCCATTCCGGACAACATTAAAGAGCGGATCAAGGAGTTTCCACAATACAGCGTCAACGTCATGATCGATAACAGTGGCCAGCAGGATGCCCCGGTCATTTATGAAGACAATCCCAGCTTTGCCAACCTTATCGGCAGGTCGGAGCATATCGCCCAGATGGGTACACTGGTTACAGACTTTACCCTGATAAAGCCTGGCGCATTGCACCGGGCAAATGGTGGCTACCTCGTCCTGGAAGCGGACAAAGTGCTCACCAATCCCTATGCGTGGACCGCTTTAAAGCGCGCTCTGCGGGGGCGAGAGGTTAGAATTCAATCACTGGATCAAATCTTCAGTTTTGTCAGCACGGTGCAGCTGGAACCCGAACCGATCGCGCTGGATATCAAGCTGGTCCTGACTGGCAGTCGCTACATCTACTACCTCCTGCAGGAATACGACCCGGACTTCGCCAGCCTGTTCAAGGTCACTGCGGATATGTCTGAGGAGGTTGATTGGGATACAAAGAGCACCGAGCAGTTTGCCCGCCTGGTTAGGGAGCTGCAGTCACACAATAAGCTGTTGCCCATATCCAATGACGGTGTAGCCAGGGTCATCGAACAGTCGTCGCGACTGATGCAGGACAGCAAAAAGCTGAGTCTTCACCGCGAGCAGCTTGGCAACCTTCTGGCAGAAAGTGACTTCGTAGCCCGGCGTGAAGATGCCAGTGTGATTACATCCGCGCATGTGGGCCGGGCGATAGAAGCTGCCAGGCATCGATTGGATCAATTCCGCGATAAGTCTGCAGAAGGCATTCTGCGCGACATCATGCTCGTCCAGACCGAGGGCAAGGTCATTGGACAGGTCAATGGTTTGTCGGTGTTCCTGCTTGGCGACTACAGCTTCGGCAAGCCCACTCGTATCACCGCTACCGCCAGGCTGGGCCAGGGAAAAGTACTGGATATAGAGCGCGAAGTGGATCTGGGCGGAAAAATTCATTCCAAGGCAGTCCTCATTATCAGTGCGCTGTTAGCGCAGCGCTACGCCAGGGAAAGGCCCCTGCCCCTCGCTGCGACACTGGTATTCGAACAATCCTATGGAGGCATCGAGGGCGACAGCGCATCCGTTGCTGAATACGCAGCGCTGGTTTCCGCAATCGCCGACATTCCGCTCCGGCAGGAAATCGCCGCTACCGGCTCACTCAACCAGCAGGGACAATTACAAGCTATCGGGGGCGTAAACGAAAAGATTGAGGGATTTTTCGATATTTGCTCCGCACGAGGACTGAGCAAATCACAAGGCGTGGTAATCCCTGCAGCTAATCAGATTCACCTGATGTTGCGCGAGGATGTGCGTAAAGCCGTGGAAAATGGCCAGTTTCACATCTACACCGCAGAAGTAGTCGAAGATGCTCTGGAGATATTGACCGGCCACAGCGCACCCTCCATAGAGCGTGTAGTGAACGACAGGCTAGAAAAGCTGCTCACCCTGGCACGCGAGTTTGCCGATAAGAGTACCCCCGGGAATGAGGGCGGTGAGGACAGGCAGTGATTGAACGGAAAGCCATTCTTATTCCCATCGATATCCATGGGGTTGATCGACCCAGCCTGGAGACACTTGTCGGCATCGCCCGTGAACTTGACCGCGGCCTACTCGCTTTGGTGCTGGAAAATCCGGACCTGCGACGGGTCGCCGAGTTGCCATTCACCACGGAAATTGTGCTTACCGGCGGTGAGCGTGACCTGCGGCCCGCCGATGTCGGCAGACTGGGGCGCAGTACCCGTTTCAGTCAGCGAACCCTCTCCGAACTAGCGCGGGCCAGTCGAGTTTCGGTGAGTTTCGAAGATGCGGCGGGCGATCCGCTGGAATCAGCCCTGCTGCATCAGGATGCACCCGACCTGTTTTTACCTGTCCGGCGGCACTGGCAGGCATCGGGCAGCAACTTCGCCAGCGGCAGGATGATACAACCCTCCCTGGGCCTCGTGTTAACCGGGGGCGAGGAGGATTCTGCGGTGATCTCGGGTGCGCTGGCGCTGCAAGCGCTGGGCCATGGCCAGGATATCTACCTCTTTACGGCGAACCCTCCTGACCTGGAGCAGCTGCAGTTGCTATCGAAAACCGGGGCCAGAGTCCGACTACAAAACACGCTCACACCGACGCCGCAAAACCTCTGCGATATCATCAGGAAATCGCGTTATTCGATCCTGGTGCTGCCAAAATCCGCCGTCACCTGTATCCCCCCCGCCCTGCGCAAGGAAGCACTGGATTCAGCGAAAAGCCAGGTATTTATGGTTGCATGACGTTCGAAGGTGACACACCAGGTCACAGCAACTCCACCATACAGTCAGAACACAACAAGCTCGCCTTGGGCTGACCGATACCGGCGAACAGGTTCATCAGCTCTTCCACTCTGCCTGCAAAGCCGCTGTAGGATTGACTGATCAGTAGGCCACTGCTCAGAGACAGCTCTCGCAGGATGCGCATCGCCGGGGAGACCTCCTTGCTTACGTAGTTCACCCGGTAGTCTTCCAACCCGGCCTTGCTGGCAGCCAGCGCTATCGCGTCTTCCATGCTGCCCAGTTCGTCAATCAGTCCCAGCTCCAATGCCCGCGGCGCGAGCCACACCCGGCCACCTGCGATTGAGCGGATGTATTCCGGCTCTTTATCGCGACTCTCGGCTACCTTGAGGATAAATTGCTCGTAAGCACTCCCCGCCCAACGCGCGAAAATGGCATCGAGTTTTTCGTCTACCGGTAGCGCCGGGCCCCAACCTGCATTCTCGCTGGTGGTAACCCCGTCGAAGTTAACACCAATATAATCAAATACATTCTCCAGCGTGGGAAAAGCGATGGCCACGCCAATCGAGCCGGTGATCGTGGTGGGCTCGGCCATGATGATATCGGCGGGGGTGCTAACCCAGACGCCACCCGATGCCGCCACGTCACCAATCGAAACCACAACAGGTATGTCTTTTAAGGAGGCAGCGGCCAGCTCATCTCGAATCAGGTCACTGGCAATGACCGAACCACCGGGACTGTTGACACGCAGCACCACAGCACGCGTGGAGCTATCCTCATAGGCCTTGCGTATCAATGGCGCAATGTCGTCGGAGCCAGCGACTCCTGGACTGATGTTGCCCTGGCGAATACCACCTTCGACAAAGACTACGGCAACGGCCTCCTCGGCCTCACTATTATCGGGCTCCAATTGGTTACGGTAAGCCTGCCAGGAGATATGCGGATACGTCTGCCGATCGCCCTCTTCCTCGTCAGATAAACCAAAGCGTTCGATCATCAGCGCCCGCAACTCCGGGAAGGTCAACGTGCCCGAAATCAAACCAAGCTCCTGTGCGCGGGCCAGACCGTCATAGTCAGCCTCGTTCAGCATCGGGACACTGTTATTGTCCGCAAGATCCTGAATCGACTCTGGCTCAATACCGCGCCCGTCGGTCATACTCTGCTTGAGTGCCAGCCAGATCGGTCCATAAAGCTCTTCGCGCTGCAAACGATCGGCATCTGACATATCACTGCGTGTTAAGCCCTCCACCGCAGACTTATAGTCACCCTGACTGTAGTTGTGGATGGTGATCTTCAACTTTTCAGTCAGCTCCCGGGTATAGTCCCGATACCCCCCCACCCCATTGATGGATAATGCCCCTGAGGGATGCACATAAATTTCATCGGCCTGAGCCGCCATCAGGTAACCGCCCGTATCCAGTACCTCGCTGTAGGCTACTACCGGTTTCCCCGACGCCTTGATCGTCGCCAGCTCGCTGGCAATATTCAGCGCGGTACTTGGACCTGCAAAGTCGGTTTTACTGAAATCGATGAGCACACCGGCCAATGCCTCGTCCGCAGCGGCCGCTCGAATCAGCTTTATCAGGTCGCGGGACTGAATCTGCTTCTCGGAAGGCATGGTAAAGGGGAAATTAAAGTCGGTAGGAAAGACTTCCTGGTCGAGCACCACCCCTTCCGGGTTGAGGATTAATACCTTACCTGTAGCGTCTACCGTTTCGGATCGACTGGACAGCAAATAAAAGGCGCCACCCACCACATAGATCAACAGGAACAGGGTAAACAGGTTCACTGTCCAGACCCTCACCGCGGTCAGGACTTTTCCCAGACCACTGAAAAAGTTTTTCACGACTGCCTCCACTTAGGATATCAAACCCGACAAGTATAACGGTTATCAGACTCGTGGTTTCGACACTCATCGCGTGCCAGGAGCACTTCGTCGCATAGTAGCCAGACATGCTGGGGCGGCGTATCGCTAATCGACAAGCTGGTAGGAACGCTCCAACCCTTGCGCGGGCACTGGCCGACCACCGGCGAACTTTGGCCGAAAGTGCGTATCATGCAATAACCGTTTCAGGCGACCTGCCCGCGGCGGCTCTGGCTCACCATCCTGGGTGACTTGCACGTTACGTACGTCGCCTTTTTCTGTAACGTCATATCGTGCCGTCATTACGGGGTGTTCGTCGCGCGACAATCCATGTGCACTGCGCCATAGACGGCGCTCGTCCGGTAACTCCATGGGCTCGGACAGCCATTGCGAAAGCAGTTCGCCCTTGCCCTCGGCCAGTAGCGTTGACTCTACGATGGCGTAGGCCTCATTGGCACGCCGCAATGAGCCGTTCCACTGGCCCCAGTCACCCAATTCGAGGTAATACGCCGCTCGTTGGCTGGGTGATGCCGCATCGGCGCGTTTGATCAGGTCTTCCAACAGCCTTCTGCCGAGTTTTTCACCACTTTGCTGGATTACTGCAATTCGATCGCGCACATAGGCGTCGGAGCGTACCTCCGCCCCATACATCTCACCCGATGGCATACCAATTGCGGGGTTTTCCTCCATCTCCTCACCAAGAATCATATAGAGGTTGGCCATCTGGCTGAGCACAACCTGCTCATACCACTGCTGATTGATCGCAGGCTGGGCATTCATCGCCGCAATCATTTCACCATTTCGCAGGTAGGCCTGTACCGCCCGCGCCCGCGACTGCGTCTTGCCACCAATTTTCACCCCAAAGGCCTCACGCTGCCACGCCAGATACTCGAGGCTCGCTGCTATGGATTCATCGCTATAGGGCGGATGACCTCTGCCATAAATGTTGAAGTAATAATGATAAGCATCGTCCAATGCCTCTCCATCACCTTGCATCCGGTAAATTTCCATCAGGTCGCGCAGTATCGGAATCTGGCGCTCGCTCTTGAGACCGTCGTTTACCCGGATCAGGTGCAGGGCTCGGCGATAAGCCTCTATGGCATCGTCATAATCACCACGCTGTTTATAAATTTGTGCCACGCCCGCCAGGGGATCTGTGAGGCCGCTGGAATAAGGACCATCCCTGAGCGCCACATCGGCCAGCTGCTCCTCGTAGGGTGCGGGGTCACCGGCCTCAATTTCCAAGGGCAGGTCTTGTTCCTTCGATGTTGCTGGCGGCAGTGGCTCCGCGCGAATATATTCCTTGCCAAAGAGTGATGGCAGGTGAGCCTCGGCGATCGGGGTGATAACAAACAAAAGCCCAGCCACAACAGGTAACAATGCCCTGTTGAGACATTGCCCGATCCGGTGAGCGTTAGGTATGGATGGCTCCGCCCGCAAGACTCAATACCTCACCACTGGTAAAGCAATTGTTATGCTGCTTCGCTGGCAGCCTCTTTGGCCTCGCCAGCCTGCCGGTACTGCAGCACCCCGTCATCCAGGGGGCCGGTCAGAAATGTATTCTTTTCCTGCAGGTAAATCTGTGGGTTTGTCCAAGGCTCCTTGTCCCCCTGCTTGGGGTACTGACCCAAACCCCTGCGCATATAGCCCGAGGGGAAATCCTCAATCCATAGGCGGGGCTCCATACCCTCGTCCTCTGGTCGCAGCGTAGGCGTGACAATGCTGCTGCCATTGTCGTCCATGTGCTTGAGAAGCCGACAGAAAAACTCGGCAATAATATCGGCACGTAGAGTCCAGGAGGCATTGATATAGCCAAAGGTATTCAACAAGTTAGGGACACCCGAATACATGAAGCCGCGGTAAGTCCAGGCATCAGCAAAATTGACTGCCTGCCCATCGACGGTGAACAGGGCCTTGCCCATAGAAATCAGCTTCAAGCCAGTGGCGCTGATAATAATATCCGCTTCCAGATGATCTCCCGACTTCAGCGCTATGCCGGTCTCGGTGAACTCTTCTATTTCATCTGTCACTACCGACGCTTTGCCTGAGCGAATCGCGCAGAACAAATCGTTATCGGGCACCAGGCACAGTCGCTGGTCCCAGGGGTTATATGTGGGATTGAAGTGTTTATCCACGTCGTAATCGGGTCCCAACTCCTTTTTCACCCGCTTGAGCAGCATATCCTTCACTTTTTGCGGTTTGGTCCGCGTCAGCTTGTAAAAGCTGTTTTGCCACATCACATTTTTCCAGCGGGTGAAGGCGTAGACCCAGTCTTCAGGTAGAATTTTGCGGAGGAAATTAGCCAACTTATCGCGAGCCGAACGCGATGCGATGTAGGTTGGCGACCGCTGCAGCATCACAATGGATTCAACCTCATCTGCCATCGCTGGCACCAGCGTTACCGCGGTGGCGCCGGAACCAATGACCACCACTTTCTTACCCGTGTAGTCCAGGCCTTGCGGCCATAACTGGGGATGAATCAAGCGGCCCTTGAATGCGTCCTGGTTGGCAAACTCCGGCTGATACGGGTCAGAATAGTCGTAATACCCAGAGCACATGAACAGGTAACGACAACACACCGTGGTTTTCTCACCGGTTTTCAACTGGGCGGTCACACGCCAGCACGCTTCGGAGGAAGACCAGTCGGCGGCAGTAACACGGTGTCCAAAGTGAATCTTCGCAGTGACCCCATGCTCCTGGGCGGCCTCCTCTACATAAGCTTTGATAGAAGGCCCATCGGTCAGGCTTCTGTCACCACGCCAGGGCTTAAAATTATAGCCAAGGGTAAACATGTCACTGTCCGAGCGAATCCCGGGATAACGAAAGAGGTCCCAGGTACCACCAATCGCGTCGCGCGCCTCAAAAATCGCATAGGATTTTCCCGGACAGTCGCGCTCCAGGTGACAGGCTGCACCAACGCCGGAAAGGCCCGCTCCCACTATCAGTACATCCAGGTAAACTTCGGTCATGTGTACTCCTTCATTTCGCCAAAGTATAGTGCAGCAAGACTCACTCACATAACACTAACTCGCTCACTGCGAAGACGCACAGCGCGCTGCCCCGGGCCCTGAATTAGACAACATGACCTTTAAACGACTTATAGCCATGCTTTTGGCCTGTAGTACTCTGATCGCATGCAGCGATTCCTCCAACGCTCCCCGCCCGGCACCGCCGCCCGAGTATGACTTTTCCGCAGCGGACAGGTGGCTGGACGCTTTTGTTGAGGAGGAAGAGGCATTCGAGGGAGCGTCCCTGATTGTAGTGGATACCGATAATGGCACCTTGCACCGGGTTACGGCCGGCAATCACTCAATGGATGATATCTTTCTGCTCGCTTCTGTCAGTAAAGTACCCTCGGTTAGCCTGCTCATGGCACTTGAAAATGATCCAGCGCTGACTTTCGACATGGATGAGCCAATCGAAAACTATCTCCCCTGGCCGGGTGTATACCCGGGTATTTCGACCACGCAACTGGTCGCCAATATCTCGGGCATACCCGGGCTGTTGTCTGCCAACAGTTATGGGCTCCACTTATGCCAATATGCCGCGGCGGGGCAGTTCCCCAATGCTGAGCAATTACAAGACTGCGCGAGAGTGATCTACCAGACACCATTGGAAGGCACAGTAGCCCCCGGCACTGCATTTGATTACGGCGGAAGCCAGTGGCACCTGGCCGGCGCAGTGGCCGAAGTGGTCGGCGGTGATTCATGGCGCAACCTGTTTCAGCAGTACATTGCAGAGCCCTGTGAGCTGGAAGTGTTTGATTACGGCAACATGCTGGCGGATACCTCCGCCTGGACTGGCTTTCCGGACAGCCTGGTCGGCCAGGACAACCCCAACATCGAGGGTGGGGCCATTGCAAACATTGATGATGTCGGCAAGCTGCTCCAGATGCATCTCAATGACGGCTTGTGCGGCGAAAACCGGGTGATCTCTGCCGATCAGGCCCAGCGAATGCGCGTGGACATCGGCACTGAACTGGGCAGCCGCGAATGGCTGAATTACGGTCGCGGCTATGGACTGGGATGGTGGGTACCACCCGCTGAGGCTGGCGATGAGCCCACAGTTTTCGACGATCCAGGGGCATTTGGGTCTATCAGCTGGATAGACCTGGGGCGCGGCTATGGCGCTTTCGTCGCGCTGGCGCAGTACGAAAATCTGGTCGCAGCCAGTCGTGGCCCCGCGCGTGTCGTCCCTGAGCTGATTCCTATCATCGAGGAAATAATCGACAATCCCCAGTAGGCATCCATCGGTTCGCAGCAACCGCCTGGCGAGCATCGAGGTCTACAGGCAATCCAAAAGGAAGTGAAGATGTCTGGTCCATTCGTTCTGTCCGATAGTCCTGGGGTACGGTTTGCCACGGGTACGATGATGTACTTTGCACAGGGCATACCCCAGGGCCTGCTGGCGATTGCCATGCCCACCTGGTTGGCAGCCCAGGGCGTCGGTGCTGGCGAAATCGCCTCTTACATGGCGGTCATCGTCTTGCCCTGGGCTTTCAAGCTGGTCACCGGCCCTTTCATGGACCGCTACGAATTCCTGCCCATGGGCCGCCGCAAAATCTGGGTGCTCGGTGCTCAGGCTGGACTCACTGTGAGCTTACTGGCACTGATGCTGGTCAACGACCCGGCCAATCAGGTTGGGCTACTGATGCTCTGCGGATTGCTCATCAACAGCTTTGCCGCCACCCAGGACGTTGCCGTGGATGGGATGGCAATCGACCTGGTGCCAGAGGACGAGCAAGGCCGGCTGAATGCTTTCATGAGTTTTGGCAAGGCTATTGGCTGGGCCTGCAGCTCAGCAGCCTCCGGCATTATCCTGGTCACCTGGGGGCTGGGCGCAGCGGCTCTGGCGGGAGCCGCAACTACCGCGATCGTACTGGTCGGATTTACGCTGGTCAGAGAGCGCGCGGGTGAGAAGCTATTGCCCTGGACAAGGGGGGCAGCAGCCACCCAGCACGTAGAGGGAAAATCCTTTTACGCGGTTTTTCGGGGACTCGGCAGTGTACTGCTCTCCAGAATCAGCCTGGTGCTGATATTCGTAATGTTCCTGGATGGACTGGTCGCCGGCTATGGGCAGGCACTAATGCCCATCGCCGCCGTCAAGCTGTTTAACTACACCACCCCCGAGTGGTCACAACTGGTGGCAACAATGGGCTTGCTCGGCGCGCTGATTGCGTTGGCCCTGGGGCCGCTAATCGACAAGTTCGGCGCACGTCAGATGCTGTTATTTACAGTCTCACTCGCCGCCGCCCACGCGTTTATCCTGGCCGGCACCCAGCACTATTGGCAGGACAGTGCCTATGTCAGACTGATGCTATCCGTCTGGATAATTCTGGGACCGGTAACGATGGTGTGTGCCATCGCGCTGGCCATGGCGATTTGTTCTGAGGCCGTTTCCGCATCGCAGTTTGCCATTTACATGTCGATCGCCAACCTGGGCATGTCCATGGGTGCCAAACTGTTCGGGATTGTCTCAGAAAACACCAGCTACGCTGGCCACTACACGCTGATGGGAATGATCGTACTGGTTTCAATCATCGCCATTTTGTTCCAGCGCACGCGCGCTGAGATGCAAGCTGAGCAAAACGCGAATCCGGGTCAGGTTATCAAGTAGCACTGACTGGCTGGGTTTGGCTGCGCTCTACCCCGATAACTGCCTCACCGTTACCTCCATCCGGGTTGGCAACAGCAGGGGGCCATACTGGTTATAGATTGCAACATCGGCCGCGTCACGGCCGCGTGCAACCACGATACGGGCACCATCCACCGCCGGAGCTGCCGGATCGAACGTGTACCACTGGCCACCAACAAAGGCCTCGAGCCAGGCGTGGTTATCCATCGGTTCGAGGTCCTGCAGGTAACCCACAGCAAGCCGCGCCGGGATACATAGCGCACGGCACAGCGCGATGGCAAGGTGGGCAAGATCCCGGCATACGCCCTCCCCGCGCTGGTTAACTTCCACCGCAGAGACGGGGAAGGTGCTGCTAAGGGGTACATTACTAATATGGAGACTAACCCAATCACAGATCGCGGCAACCTGCGCGTAGCCAAGGGGCCGGTCACCCACAATATCTAGCGCCATGTCGCCGAAACGATCCGCCTCGCAAAAGCGGCTGGGTAACAGGTAGACAAGAAACGGGTCCGGTACCTGCGGGATTTCGACAAAGCCCGCGTCGCTCGCCGCTGCGCCTCCTACCAACGGGTGCTGGACCCTGGCAGTGAGGGTACTGTTAACAGAAAACGCTCCCTCGGGCGCCATCAACCGCTGGCATAAGTTGCCGAAGGCGTCGGTAAAATCGTTCACCGCTCCCACGGGAAACAATTCAAAGGACTCTGATAAAATCTGCTGGGAGTCGCTGCTTTGCGGGCGCAGCATAAACACCATAGGTGTTGGGACTGACGCATCGAAGGAGAGCATACAGCGCGCTTCCAGCAGCCGCTCTTCCCGACCCACTTCACCCATGTCAGCCAGCCTCCTGTAGCTCCCCGACCGGATACCTGACAAAGGTATCGACCATCATCAGCGCGAATTCGTTACCGGTGGGCCGCTCTCCAGAAAATTTGCCACGCCGCCGTAAATCCTGCTCAAAAATATCGAGAATCTGCTCCAGTGACAGGTTATCGTTGCCCGAGCGCCATCGCGCCTGTGCTGCCTCGTTTTCAAAACAGTAGGCCTTCCAGGATATTGAATAGCGAATATCAGGCCAACGGTACTTCGCCAATACTGCCTCACCTTCGCGCAGCTCCCAGTCGTCACCGCCGCAATGTGTAAGCCGGGTCGCCTGGCCGATGGCTGGCAGGTCGGGCAACTGCCTGGCCACGCGCTCGACGCCGTGAAACACCTTGTCGGTGTCGATGATGATAGCCGAGTTGTGCTTGGCGGGAATCGAATCGCGCTCACCCTGGGGGCCCTCTGGATAAAAGGTAAAAGCACCTCCACTGGCAGAGCCAAACCACGAAACGCAGGTCAGTATCGGAATACGCCATTGATCAAATAGTCCCGAGTGCAACATACAGACCAGCAACCACTGGGGCAGGCATTTGCGATTGGCACCGAGAAATTCCGGGACATCAGTATGGATCGATAACTCCTGTCCCGGGACCAATAAGTTCGCGTAGACAATCGCCGGCACAATCCGATCCATACCGGAAATCTCAATAGCGGCGGCCTGTAGCGGCTCGCTGTCCAGAAATGGCTCGATACCGGGCGCCTTGATGTCAGAGCCGTAGGCATAAGTTTCACGAAAGTAATTGGTGCGACTGGCCGCCGTTTCGGGATCATCCGGGTTGCCAGCCCCGTCGATACCATGCTGCAAGTAATTGAGGCCTGCATCGAATCGCTGTGGAAGATCTTCACCCAGCCCCTCGCTGGTCGCTTCATTGGCGTAGGTGCCAAAGCTACCGAAAGATTCGGCTATCTTCTGCATGGTAGCGGCATCATCCGGTGCCAGGAATGGATCCATATGCGCAAAGGCATGGGGCATTTCAACATCCTCATATCAGCGTTCAAAGTGCCCTGGTAAAACACCAGGTTCTGGCCGCCCGCTGCGGGCGGTTTAAACAGGCTACTTGAATACTAGACTATAGAGAGCATCGGGGTCCGAAAAAAGGACGCCTCAATAGCCTTGCTCGAAATCAACGCCGTACAGCAACTCATCACCGGCAACATAGCGCCGATAGTTGTCGGCGAATACACCCACTACCGCTTCGGCGAGCGTCGGCGCAGCAGTGTGCGAGGTGATGTACAGGTTATCGACCTTCCACAGCGGGTCGTCCAAGGGTAACGGCTCAGTATCCAGCACATCGAGCACTGCAGCGCGCAACCGCCCCGACCGCAGGGTTTTTTCAAGGTCTTTTACGTGAACACAGTTGGCCCGGCCGGCATTGATAAAGATCGCAGACGCATTGAGGGCATTCAGTACCTCAAAACTCACACAACCACGGGTGGCCTGGGTCGCGGGTAACAGCGCCACCAGGTAATCCAGTCCCTTCGCAAACCGCACAGCGTTCGCTGAATCGTAGCAGCTGTCAAACCACTCACAAGACCGGCCGTCGGAGTTAAGGCCCCGGGTATGCAGGCCAAAGGACTTCGCTGTCTTGGCTACCGCGCTGCCTATAGAACCGGTTCCCATGATGCCCAGGGTTTTGCCCGCCAGCATACCGTCCTGTTCGGGTTGCCAGGCTACAGCCTGAGACCGGCTGATGATGTTTCGTTCAAGCGCCAACAGCCAGCCCAGCACATACTCGCGCATCAGCTCGCCAAAGATGCCTTTTACGCCGGTCAGCTGGTAGTCCCGTCTCGAGGAGTCGATTAGTGGGGTAACGCCTGCCCAACTTGATTGCAGCCAACGCAATGATCCCGCCCCCGGCAGGAGTGGCACACAGGCATCGGGCGGGCCGAACAGGATTTCCACACCATCGAGCTGCTCACTCGCAGCGCCGGCATCAGCGCAATATCGTGCATCCCAGTCCGGAAGCACCAGGGGTTCAAGTAGCTGGCGGTAGGCTTCAGCCTGATCGCCGACAATCAGTGTGCGCGGCATCAGCGGATCCTGCCGTCACTGGTTTCAAACACCTTCATTGGAATGCCCTCTTTTTCAGATAGTTAAACCGACGCTGCTGAGCTGATTGTTACGGAGACCCTGGCGCGGATATCTATACCATGTGCGCTTTCGCTCTCACTGAACGGACTTATGATAAAGGCAAGCTCGCTATAACGTACCGCTGATGGAGATTCACCTTAATGAGTAATGCGGCCAAGCACAAAGCTACCGTGAAAAAGTTTTTCGATGCACTTAACGCGGGCGATGTAGATACCGTCGTTGCTACCTATGACGACGAGGGTTGTGTCCAGACGATGGGGAGCACACTGATCTCGGGTGTCTTCAGCAAGCAACATATCGCCGAAACAGCGGGCGGAATATTCGATGTTTTTCCAGACGGGCTTCGTTTCGATATTCAGGCGATGACGGCAGAGGGTGATCGCGTGGCGGTGGAAGCCACCAGTGAAGGCGAGCATGTGTCCGGCCAGACCTACAGCAACGAGTACCATTTCCTGTTCGAGTTTCGCGATGGCAAGTTGCTGAAACTCAAGGAATATATGGATACAGAGATGGTTACCGATGTTCTGTGTGCGGGTCAGCGCCCGCCCTTTAGCGCCAGTTGAGCTAAAACGGCGACCGATTCAGCAGGATTCTGCAGCCTCGCCCATTCCCCAGCGAATGGCGTTTTCGATGATTTTGCGAAACTGCGGATTTTCGAAAGACTCGCGTTTGTGACCCATAGCCGCATACACCGCCCGGCCGGCACCCACGCAGTTGCTCCATACCACGGGATGGTCACCCATGCGTAGATCACGCTCGTGCCAGAGTACTTTCTGTACTGGGGTGTAGGAGTCCTCATCCAGCGAGGCCAAAATAGTAAAGCCGGCCGCGCGCGGGCTCTGTTCCCACGAATACCACTCCTCTGCATGGTCCCAGACGTTGCGTAAGCCCTGTGCCACGGGATGGTCATGATTTTCCATAACCACTGACGCGATCTGGAATTGGGGTCCCATAATATGCGCGGTGAAATTGGCGCCGATAAGCTTTTCCATATACCACGGCCAGGCCGCGTGCGAGCCATCTCCTGCAGCATGCAATCCCAGCCAACCACCGCCTTTCTCCATCCAGGCCTCAAAAGCCTGCTGCTGCGGCCGGCTCAGCATATCCCCGGTGGCGTTGAGGAATACCACAACGTCAAAGGCCGCGAGCTGCTGTGGATTGAATACCGCGCCATTCTCGGTAAAAAAGCTGTCCCAGCCATTACCGATCGCAATGTCTTTGATGGCACGCGTGCCGCCGGCGATACCGTCTTCGTGACGAAATCGGTTAGTTTTGCTGAAAACCAGGATTGCAGGACTGCGCAAGTCTCCGGGCAAATAGGGTTGGGTCGTATCGTGTTGCGAGCTGGGAAAAATGACATGCCAGGCCCCGATCGAGTGGGCAAAGGCAAGGGCGCCTGCTGCTATCAGCAACAGCGTCAATAGCAGTGCACGTACAAATCCTCGTTGCCCCGACAAACTCTTTTTCTCCTACTCCCCCGAGACCACCAATATATCACGAAATTTTGAGCGGTCATTTGGCGTCGGGGGGGCGTTAGGCCCAAGCCCGGTGGAAAGGTGTTTCTCACCTTATATAAACATTTTTTTAGCGTTTTCTTGCTAAAAATAACTCATATTGCGAAATAAAAGAGATTAATTGCGGCAGTATACCCGTAACATTGCTCCTGAATCGCCTGTATCCGGGCGCCAGTAAACTCTGGAGGGAGACGTGTTATGACCGACCTGACTGATAACCCCATGGGCCTGGATGGCTTCGAATTCGTCGAGTACGCGTCGAATGAGCGCGGTATTCTGGAACCGGCTTTCGAGATGATGGGCTTTTCACATGTGGCAACCCACCGTTCCAAAGATGTCGATCTGTGGCGACAAGGCGATATCAACTTCATCATCAATTATGAAAAGGGCTCTCCCGCGGCTTACTACGCCGACGAGCACGGGCCCTCCGCCTGCGGAATGGCGTTTCGCGTAAGCGATGCCAGGACGGCCTATAACCGCGCGCTGGATCTGGGCGCCCAACCCGTGGAGATTCCCACCGGACCTATGGAGCTCAAGTTGCCCGCTATTCGTGGCATAGGCGGGGCTTTGCTGTACCTGATTGATCGCTACGAAGAAGGTGCATCCATTTACGATATCGACTTTGTCTACCTGGACGGCGTCGACAGGCACCCTGAGGGCTGTGGCTTCAAATTGATCGATCACCTTACCCATAATGTGTATCGCGGTCGCATGGATTACTGGGCGTCATACTACGAAAGGTTGTTCAACTTTCGGGAAATTCGCCACTTTGATATCAAGGGCGAGTACACAGGACTGACGTCGCGCGCCATGACAGCGCCGGACGGTAAAATCCGCATACCACTCAATGAGGAGGCGGGCAGCCAGGGGCAGATCGAAGAGTACCTGCTGGCCTACAATGGCGAGGGTATCCAGCATATCGCCTTTGCCTGTGACGACCTGCCCGCGTGCCTGGATCGCCTCAAGGCGCGAGGACTAAAATTTATGTCCCCACCCCCGGACACCTACTACGACATGCTGGAAGAACGCTTACCGGGGCATGGCGAGCCGGTGGAACAGCTGAAGCAACGGGGCATCCTGCTGGATGGTGCAACCCAGGAAGGCGACACCAGGCTGCTATTGCAGATATTCTCCGATACACTCATCGGACCTATCTTCTTTGAATTTATCCAGCGCAAGCGTGATGAGGGTTTTGGTGAGGGCAATTTCCAGGCTCTCTTTGAATCGATAGAGCGGGATCAGCTCGAACGCGGCGTGCTGGATGCAGCCCAGGCGTAAGGAGAACGGCATGAACATCAAGCGGATACATCACGTGGCCTATCGCTGTCGCGACGCCAAGGAGACTGTCGAGTGGTACCAGCGTGTGCTCGACATGGACTTTGTGCTGGCTATTGCCGAGGACCAGGTCCCTTCCACCAAGGCACCTGACCCCTACATACACCTGTTTATGGATGCCGGCATGGGTAACGTCCTGGCTTTCTTTGAGTTGCCCAACTCGCCGGAGATGGGATTTGATGAGAATACACCCGACTGGGTTCAGCATATCGCGTTCGAAGTAGAAAGCATGGACGAATTGCTGTCAGCGAAAGAACGCATCACCGCACTGGGGATAGATGTGCTGGGGCCTACCAATCATGGCATTTTCCAGTCGATATACTTCAGGGATCCCAACGGACACCGGCTCGAGCTGGCCACCAACACCCAAACTGCAGAAGAAATGCAGATTCTGCACGAGGTCGCACCCGCTATGCTGGAAGAATGGAGCCGCACCAAAAAAGCACCGCAACACGCGGCCTGGCTACATGAAAAGGAATTCAATGGAGACGATGCATGAAGCTGGCAAGTCTTAAATCAGGCCGCGACGGCCGGCTGGTCGTGGTATCGCGTTGCCTGTCACGGGCCGTGGCAGTAGACGACATCGCGACAACACTGCAGCAGGCACTGGACGACTGGAGCAATACCGAGCCCGCGCTCAGGGATCGTTATGACGCGCTGAACGCCGGGGCCCTGGAGGACAGTTTTGAGTTTGACAGTAGCGCCTGTGCTGCACCCCTGCCCCGCGCCTACCACTGGGCCGACGGCAGCGCCTATGTAACTCACGTGGAGCTGGTACGCAAAGCCCGCGGTGCTGAGCTACCGGCATCATTCTGGACTGACCCGCTGATATACATGGGTGCCTCCGACGCCTTTATCGGACCCTGTGACGACATTGAGGTCGAGAGTGAGGAATGGGGTATCGACTTTGAGGCCGAGATCGTCGTGATTACCGACGACGTCGCTGCGGGTACCCCGGCTTCGCTGGCGGGCGATCACATTAAACTATTGGGGCTGGTCAACGACGTGTCACTGCGCAATCTGATACCGGCGGAACTGGGAAAGCAATTCGGCTTTTATCAGTCCAAGCCCTGGACGAGCTTTACACCGGTTCTGGTCACTCCAGACGAGCTGGGGGATGCCTGGGATGGTTGTAAGGTGCACCTGCCGCTGCGGGCCACGCTCAATGGCACACTGATAGGCGCTCCCAATGCCGGGGTAGATATGACCTTTGACTTCCCCACACTGATCGCCCACTGCGCCAAGTCCCGCTCACTGATGGCGGGCACCGTGATTGGCTCGGGAACCGTATCCAATGTCGGCAGTGTCGAGGGGTCCTGCTGTCTGGCGGAAGTCCGCTGTCTGGAAACCATAGCCAACGGCGCGCCATCAACGCCGTTCATGTCCTTTGGCGACAAGGTAGAGATCGAAATGCTCGACACCGCGGGTAACAGTATTTTCGGCAGGATCGACCAGACAGTCGTGCAGTACGAGCCGCCCACGGAGTAACCATTACCTCATGCAACTTCTTTCCTACTATCGTTCTTCCGCCGCCTACCGGGTGCGAATCGCGCTCAACCTTAAAGGGCTAAGCTACGACTACCTCCCGGTAAATCTGCTGGATAGCGAGCAGAAATCCCAGGAATACATGGGCATGAATCCGCAAGGCCTTGTTCCCGCGATTGTCACCGATGACGGCGACGTCATTGCCCAGTCGGTCGCCATTATGGAGTGGCTCGAAGAATCGCACCCCACTCCCGCCCTGCTGCCGCAGGATGCCCTCAAGCGAGCCCAGGTACGCAGCCTCGTGAGCAATATTAGCTGTGACGTACACCCGATTCTGAATATGGCGATAACCAATTATCTGAAAAGCCAGCTGGACGCAGACGAGGCGCAGGTTTTCGAGTGGTACTGCACCTGGATAGATCGCGGCTTTCACGCGGTGGAGCGCACGCTGGCCAAGCACAGCCAGGCATTCTGCTTTGGCAACCAGCCAACTCTCGCAGACTGCGTGTTGGTACCCCAGGTATACAATGCCGATCGCTTCGAGATTCCCATGGACAGCTACCCGGCCATCCGCAGGGTCGCCGATCACTGCAATAGCCTGGATGCATTTCAGGCGGCCCACCCTTCCAGGCAACCCGATACGCCACCTAAAGCATAGCGAAGGCGCCTTCGCCTGGCGCGAAAGCTGGCAGTTCAGCTACGATCCCATCAATATCGACCAAACCATGCTGCGCACGGCGTGTTGATTTTTTATTCATAGCACAGCAAGCTCTCTGGTACTTGAGATCACTGGATAGAACTCATGGAGCCTGTCGAAGACCTGATGGATCCGGCCGTCCAGGCCTGCCCCTATGGGCTGTATAAGAAGCTGAGAGCGCATTCGCCCATCTACCGGATGCCCAGCACCGGCTTTTACCTGGTGACCAGCTTTGATCTGTGTCGAGAGATCATTCGCGAGCCCGATGTTTTCATTAGTGGTGTGACGCCCCTGGCGTTGAAATCGGAAGGTGTGCCAGCCGAAGTAATGGCCATTTATGAAAATGAAGGCTGGGTACCTAAAGCTTCCTGCTCTACCTCGGATCCTCCACGCCATACCTGGGTCAGGACATTGCTGTCACAGCTGTTTACCACGGCGCGTGTGAGAGCAATGACGCCCTACATAGAGAGCACCGCCCACAGCTTGATTGATGAGTTTGAGAACCAGGGCGACTGTGAGTTCGTGAAGGCATTTGCGCACCCCTTGCCCATGACCATCATCGCCGAACAGATCGGCGTGGCGGCAGATCAGCTCGACACGTTCAAAGACTGGTCCGACGCAATTGTCGACCTTTTCAGCATGATGGTCGATCAGGAGCGGGTTCTTGAGTGCGCGCGGCAGGTCGTGACCATGCAGCACTTTTTCAAAGACCAGATCGATCAGCGTCGCGCCAACCCCCGCGACGATATCCTCACAATGCTGGCCACGGGAGGCAACGAATCAGGTGAGGAAATTCCCATGGACGAGTTGCTCTCTATTGTCACCATAGACCTACTCGCCTCCGGTAACGAAACCACAACGGCGGGCATCGCTTCGGGAATGCTTTTGCTGGCTGAACAGCCCGAGGTGGCTAGCGAGTTACAGGACAACCCGGCGCTTATTCCTAATTTTGTTGAGGAGGTGCTGCGCCTGGAATCACCGGCTCAGGGTATGTTTCGGCAGGTAACCCAAGACATCCGGGTTGGGGATACCGACTTTAAAGCCGGTGATGTGCTCAGCCTCCGCTTTGGTGCCGCCAATCGAGACGAGGAAGCCTTTCCCCACGCCGACAAGCTGGACCTGCACCGCCCCAAGGCGGGCAATCATCTGGCTTTTGGCGTTGGCAGGCATCACTGCGTGGGAGCGCCACTGGCCAGGCAGGAGCTCATCACCAGTTTCCAGGTCTTACTGTCCCGCCTGGAAGGGTTCACATTGAAGGACCCGAAGCAAGTTCTGGCCTACACTCCCAGCTTTTTCGGACGCAACCTGGAGGGGCTGGCGCTAGCGTTCAGCAAGCGCCAATAAAATGAACCTGGAAGCGCCAAGGTCACGTCGACGCTTGATGACTGCGAACCGTACTGACTAGTGCACGGTCTGCGGGCTGGATTGATTTACTTGCCGGCTGCCCACGCTATGGCATTTGCCATGAACTGCTGAAATTCTGGAACGTCGTAGGTGGCGCCCTGGTGCCCAATGGCACTGTAGAAGGTTCGACCCTCACCCAGTTGCCGGCGCCAGGCAATGGGGTGTTCACCCGGCATACTATCTTGACCAAAAAACGTCTTGCCGCTGGTGCTGTACGAGTTTTCATCCAGCGTCAGCAGGATTTCGTGCCCCTCGTCGCGGGGATTTCGGTCAAATGCATACCACTCCTCATTAAGCACCCGCCAGCGCGATGGCAGGTGGGCGGTCAGGCCCAGATTGGAATCTGCTACCAGCACGTCTGCGTCCTGGAATTGCGGATCCATGGTGTGACCTACGAACTGGGCGCCAATCAGGGTGTCGACATACCATTGCCACTGGTAACTGAAATCACCCCCGGAGGCATGAATTCCGACCCAGCCACCCCCCTGTTGAATCCAGGCCTTCATATCGGCACGCTGCTGCTCGGTCAGGACATCGCCTGATACGTTGTTCCAAACCACGACATTAAACTTTTTCAGGTCGGCCGCATTATGAGAGGCAGCATTGTCCGTCAAAAAAATATCCCAGTTATTGTCCTGGGCGATGCGCTTGAGCATATCCTGGCCCGCGGGCAAAGCATCGACGTGAACAAACCCGTTCGCTTTACTCAGAACCAGGATCGCCGGGCGCTTGAAGTCTGGTATCACAGGGGCCTCGGTTTCATAAATCGCTCGGGAGATAATACCCATGGACTGTAGCTGGAAGTAAATCAGCGGACCACCGATAACGACCAGTGCGATAAGGACAAACAGACCGTTCCTCAAAAATTTCATTGTGCTGCTTCCCCTTGTCGGCACATGTCAATTGGCTACATCCTTTGTCACAGGTGCTCTTGAATAAATCGAATACCTTCCCGGTATACCTCCTCTGGCGAGCTAAAGGCGTTACGCCATACATTGGCCGCCTCTGCCAGCACGGGATCGGAGGTTCCAAACGCCTCGATAACGAGCCAGCCCTGGTAGTCGATCGATCTCAGGCCGGCAAAGGTGCTTTGCCAATCTACCTGCCCTGTACCCAAGGTACCGCGGTGGCTCTCGCTGAGGTGGACATGATTGATAGTATCCCGAATGTTTTCCAGTGCCGCTAGCGGCGCCGGGTCTTCGATGTTTGCATGGTGAGTGTCGTAGTGCACACCGACATTGTCCAACCCAACTTGCTCCACCATGCGCTTGCACTGATCAGAGGTATTGATCAGAAATACCTCGAATCGATTGAGGAACTCGAGACCCAGACTCACCCCGCGGCTGGCAGCGTATTGGCCGCCCTCGTACAGATAGTCAGCCGACCACTGCCACTCCTCTTCGGTAGCTGCCGTGCCGGTAAAATATTTATGTGCCTGGTAAATACCGCCGATCAGCAGACTGGATCCAATCAGGTTGGCGCCATCGACACTGTTCTTGAGATTTTGCAGCGCTGCGGCACGAATGGCTGCATCGGGAGAAATTGGGTTGACCTCTTCACCAACAAACGCCGATGCAGTGCGCAGTAAACCCAGATCCTCACAGGCTGAGGCCATCTTTTCCAGTTCACTTGTGCTCTGCCCGGTGACCGGTATCTCAACGCCGTCGTAGCCCGCTTCTCGCAACTGCGCAAAAACAGGGATATGGGTCGAGTCGATCTGCGTGCCCCACAAGAGCATGTTCATACCGATCTTGATATTCATCGCTTGCAACCGGACCTACAGTGACGTTTTGGGTGTGGCGAGCGACTGCACTCCCTGCGAGCCACGTTTGCGGTCGTACAGCCAAACTGCGCCAAACACCGGCATAAGCAGAATCGGTACGATCGCCACAGACTGGAAAGACTCTACCGAGGCATACCGGACGACAGCTTCCATAGCTTCCGGCGACAATGACGCGAGCTTATCCGCTCCGCCCGCCTTGTCGGCCTTGGCGGAATCAAATATTGCGCCCATCTGTGGCAACACAAACTGGATCGCCATCCCGCCGGCGAATCCCATCAAACCCATGGCCACCGCGCCACCACGCGGAAAGCGCTCGGCTACGATTGCGAGCATTGTCGGCCATAGATAGCAAACCCCGACCCCCCAGACAGTGGCCGCCGCAAACGCGAGCAATGGTGAAGTCGCCAGGCTGAGCAGGTAAAGACCCAGGCCCGCGGCGAAACAACTACAGAACATGAGGCCCATGGACGAAATCCGCGCAACAATCGGGCCGGCGAAGTGACGCATAACAAACATTAGCGCACTGACGTAAACCAGCAGCAGAATCCCCTGCATCCCCACGATATTGGACAAGGAAATATTGACCCATTGTCCCGGCGCAAGCTCCGCCGTAGCAGTCAAAAACATGCAGAGCCAGAACAACCAGAACAGGGGCCGCTTGAGCAACTCCCCCAGCATCTCGCTATAGCTTATACCTGCAGCTACCCGTTCGGTGACAGGAAACGTAGAGCTTGCCACCATCCAGGCAAGCACAATTGCCGGCAGCATCAGCACCAGCATGTTCAGCTTCCAGTCCAATCCCAGGGCGCTGATTGCAACGCCCAACAGCCCGCCTACGACGATACCAGCCGGCCACCAGGCATGCAGTATGTTAAGCCTGTGCGTCTTTTCCTCGGGATACAGGGCCGCTACCATCGGATTGGATGCGGCCTCCACGGCACCCCAGCCGAGTCCGGTAAGCAACAGGCTCACCAAAACCAGGGTCTCCACCGCGGGCCCCACCGCCATTATGCTGGCCACAAGCAAGCCAGCGGAGCCACAAACATAGCCCAGCGCTGATAACAGCAGCATCCGCTTCATGCCTATCAGGTCAACCAGCGCACTGCCAAACAAAAGGGTCAGGGCGAAGCCAGTAAAGGTAATGCCTAACGCCTCGCCAACCATGGCCGCGGAATTGGCGAGATCAATTTGGTCATAAATATCCGCCTGCAGGTTGGGCGCTATATTCGCCCGGACCGCAAATCCCAGTCCGATCATAAAAATGGACAGGTTACCAACGTGGTACAGCCGCTTGCGATTTACTTCTGTACTTGCCATGAAGTCTCCGAATTTATTCTACTGCGCCTGGGACAGCAGATCAGTCGAGCCCGAGTATACGCCTGTTGCTGGCTTCATCGGCTCCTCCACCCGCGAAATCATCAAAGGCTTTGTCCGTGGTGCGAATAATATGGCGCTCAATAAAGGGGGCGCCTTCGCGCGCGCCATCCTCGGGGTGCTTCAGACAACACTCCCACTCAAGTACCGCCCAGCCTTCAAAGCCATAACGCGCGAACTGGCTGAATATACCGCTGAAGTCGACCTGCCCATCGCCCAGTGATCGAAATCGCCCGGGACGATCAACCCAGCCCTGGTAGCCACCGTAAACGCCGCTGCGGCCATTGGGGTTGAACTCCGCATCCTTCACGTGAAACATCTTGATGCGATCATGGTAAAAATCTATGAACTGCAGGTAATCCAGCTGTTGCAGCAAGAAGTGGCTGGGATCGTACAAAATCCGACACCGATCATGGTTGCCCGTGGCCTCAAGAAATCGCTCGAAGGTCACGCCATCGTGCAGGTCTTCTCCGGGGTGGATCTCGTAACACAGGTCAACACCTGCGTCATCGAAGGCATTGAGGATAGGCAGCCAGCGATCAGCAAGCGCGCTAAAACCCGTCTCGACCAGGCCTGCGGGGCGCTGTGGCCAGGGATACATGGTGTGCCAAAGCAAGGCACCAGAAAAGGTGGCGTGCGCTTTCAACCCGAGATTGGCACTGGCACGCGCTGCCTGCATCAACTGATCAACGGCCCAGGCCTGTCTCTCCGCTGGCTTACCCCGCACCTCCTCGGGCGCGAATCCATCAAACAAGGTGTCGTAAGCTGGGTGCGAAGCGACCAATTGGCCCTGCAAGTGAGTAGACAGTTCCGTAATCTCGACACCGCTGGCAGCACAGATTGCGCGCAGCTCGTCACAGTAATCTTTGCTTTCTGCCGCAGTGGCCAGGTCAATGAACCCGGGTACCCAGGTCGGGACCTGGACGCCCTTGTAACCAAGCCTTGCGGCCCACTGGGTAATATTTGATAAGGAATCGAAGGGTGCCTCGTCACCGGCAAATTGCGCCAGGAAAATGGCCGGGCCTTTCATCATGCTCATTACGCTTACTCCTAAAGCTGGGCCGCACAATCCGGGAAGGTATGCCACTTACGGTCACTGGCACTGGCCGCGACCACCGCCTCAATGAATGCCATACCGCGAACCGCTTCTTCTATCCCGGGACAATCAGCCGCACGAGCATCGAAGTCCTCCCCGGCATCGTGGGCACGCACCTGGCCCGCGAAAGCCATATATATATTGGCGAACGCCTCTATATACCCTTCGGGATGCCCCATGGGCGTACGCGTATTCAGGCTTGCAAGATCACCCAGGTAGGCGCCGCCGGTACGCACTGTCTCTACCGGTCGATCCGGCCATTTCAGCAGCAGCGTATTGGGCTCCTGCTGTGACCATTCCAGTCCACCCAGCTCCCCATAGACCCTGAGCCTCAGCGCGTTCTCTTCACCCACGCTTACCTGGCTTGCCATCAATACGCCACGGGCGCCATTGTCAAAGCGCAACAGGGCCGAGCCATCATCATCCAGCGCCCGCCCCGGGACAACGGCGGCAAGGTCCGCGCATAGCTGGGAGACCTGCAAGCCGGACACGTACTCGGCTAGATTGAAAGCGTGCACGCCAATGTCTGCCATGCAGCCGCTAACGCCAGCACGGGCCGGATCCAGTCGCCATTCGGCCTGCTTGTTCGCCTCATCTGCCGCCGTTGCCAGCCAACCCTGTGGATACTCAACGACGACTTTGCGCACAGCACCCAGCACTCCCGCTGCAACCCTCGCCCTGGCCTCTTTGACCATGGGGTAGCCAGTGTAGGTCTGGGTGATGCCATACAAAAAGCCGGCCTGCTGTTGCGCAGCACGCAGCTGGAGCGCCTGCTCCAGGTTCAGCGTGGCAGGCTTATCCGACAGCACGTGAAACCCAGCGGAGTATGCCGCTAGCGCTACCGGCAAATGGAGATGATTGGGCGTAACAATACTGACGAACTGCATCCTTTGATCCGCAGGCAATGCGGATTCAGCGCTCATCATGCGGGAGTAATTGTCATAAACACGGGAGGGATGCAGATGTAGAGCCTCACCGGCAAGCCGCGAACGACTGGCATCACTGCTGAACGCACCGCATACCAGCTCAATTTCGCCGTCAAGCTGCGCCGCGCGACGGTGAACAGCCCCGATGAAAGCACCATCGCTGCCACCGACCATCCCCATTCTTATTCTCGCCATAGATAGTCCCGTTGCTGCCCCAGCTCAACTACAACGTTGTATTCGGAGACCCCGAATTCCTAAGGGGATCCAGGGTAAAGGATCTGTCTAGTTATGACTGCCGTCGCACAGCGGTTGTGCCGCGGTGCCCTTACAGCCGCAAAAATAGACTGTCTTGGACTCGCCCGCGTCATACTTCAAAGGGGTGAAGTCAGAGCCCTGGTGGGAACCGTCACAAAAAGGCTGCGACTTGCTTTCCCCGCAGGAACACCAAAAATAGGATTTACCTTCTTCAACATCAACCGCGAAAGGCGTGTCGGCTGCTCTTTTTGGTTGGCTCATGTGTAATCTCCTCTATTCAAATTCCGACCCAGTCACTACTTTACGCGATATCGGGTTAACACCAAACTGCGTTATTCAGCGCCAGGTTGATACTCCCAGGGAGGCACCGGTGCCGGCTCAATCCAGAGTCCCCTACCAGACTCACGGGCTCGCCGTTGCGCGCTATTCCAGGCTGTGCCGCAGCGATGTGCGGGTGGGTACCAGGCATAGCCCGCGCGAATCATGCGAAAGTTGATATCCGCTCCTCGCAACACAACCATACCAGCGTCACCTAGACCCTCATGAAAAGCGAGGGAATGAACCTGTACCTGCCTGCCTTGAATAAGTCCTGCTAAATAATCCTGACTGGCACTGCCATAGGGCTGATCCAGTTCTGGCGCATCCGTGCAGTAGAGGTGCAGTTCATGTTCTACACTGTCGCCATCGAGTAGCCGAATCGTATCGCCATCATCTACGCCAACAACAGTGCCGTGCAGCTGAGCCCAGGCCTGGGGGCCAAGACCTAAAAACAGCACAATAAGCAGGCCTGGCAATTTAGTGAAAGCTTTGGCCATTGCGGCATCAAGCATAGCGCAGACCCGGTAATTAGGTTGTACGGCAGGCCGAAAAATCAGCTAAAGTATGGACCCATAAAAATTCATCGTTTACTGCCATTGGGCAAAGGAGCAATCGCATGGAAGTTAAAGCATACGCCATTAAGGCCGAGGGCGAACCCCTGGTGCCGTTTACCATAGAGCGCCGTGCGCCCGGTGCCGAGGATGTATTGATTGAACTCATGTACTGCGGTATCTGCCATACCGACCTGATCATCGGTAACAATGAAGGCGGCCTGGCTATGTACCCCGTCGTCCCCGGGCACGAGATGGTTGGCCGGGTAACCGAAGTGGGCTCAGATGTCACTAACGTCGCCGTTGGCGATCTTGTCGGGGTCGGCTGCATCGCCGATTCATGCCGTACCTGTAATCCCTGCGAGTCTGGCGACGAACATTACTGTGAAAGCGGTTTCACCCTGAGCTTTAACGCCATGGACCCCAATGGAGAGAAAACCTATGGCGGCTACAGCAGCCACTACACCGTTAACCAGCGTTACACGGTAAAGATACCCGAGGGACTGGATCCCGCGGCCACCGCGCCCTTACTGTGCGGAGGGATTACCGTATATACACCGCTGAAGCGGTTTGGCGCGGGCCCCGGCAAAAAGGTAGGCGTATTGGGACTGGGCGGTCTTGGCCACCTGGCCATCAAGATGTCCAAAGCGATGGGAGCCCACACCGTCATGCTGACCTCTTCTCCAAGCAAGGTTGAAGATGCCGAGAAACTGGGCGCAGACGAGGTCGTGCTGACCAGCAAGGAGGAAGATCTCCAGGCCCATGCGTTTAGCTTTGACCTGATCATCAATACCATTTCCGGGCCACATAACCCTGACAGCTTTTTGCCATTACTGACCCGCGAGGGCAACATGTGCTTTGTGGGTGCTCCGCAGGTGCCAATCCCCATTACCATTTCGAATCTCCTGGTGGGCGACAAGCTCATGTCTGGATCTCTGATTGGCGGCATGCCAAGCACAGAGGAAATGCTCAATTTCTGTGCAGATAATGGGATCACCGCCGATGTCGAGCTGATCAATATCGATCAGGTCAACGAGGCCTGGGATCGAATCGAAAAAAACGACGTGAAGTATCGCTTCGTCATAGACCTGGCATCGCTGTAGCACTCATCAACTAGCGTTTAGCGCGCGGCGTGGCGGAAAAAAAGCTTTCGAGCAGGCAGATGAGTTGCTCAACCATGGCGGCCTGCTCGCTGCCACCGCGCCCCGCCCGAATGCCGTCACGATAGATATCGGCAAGCGTATGAAAGCTGGTCGTAACCGCCAGGTAAACACGATGCCTTGCCTCCCTCGCTGACAGTCTCGCCAGCGCTAGGGTAAAGGCCCGCTGCAAGGCATCAGATTCCGGGAACTGGATGCCCGACTGTACAGTATCTCTAGACCCATTCTGGTAGACCGCCGATATTTGCGATACCACCTTTACAAAGCTGACACCGCTGGGGCTGGCCTTTAAGTATTGCACGATGGGTAGTACGAGCGTCCGGGCAGCCTTCTCAGCGGGCGCGCTGTGACTCGCCTCATCATCGCTCACGTAGGCACTCCGGAATTCGGCGACCAGGGGTGCATGCTTGTCGATAATTGCCTGCAATAAGCCATCACGGTCTCGAAAATGGTATTGCAGCGCATTCGGGTTTTTTTGTCCCGCCGCCGCTGTGATTTCCCTTAGAGACACAGCATCAATGCTTCGCTCACCATACAGCGTGAGCGCTGTCTCTATTAACAGGTCGCGTGTTTTGGCGGACGACTGTGCCCGCTTCCTCGGTTCTACCATGTGAAAATATTCCTGCCGACCGGGCAATCCTTGCTGGTGGTATCCATAGTTAAACAATGACAATCCTAATACAGTTGTATTAATAATACATCTGTTTTAATTTGTATGACCAGACGACAAGAAAGCGAAGGACTCATAACAGGAAGACACCATGGAAGCCAAAACGGATTCAACACTTAACCTGCCGCCGGTAAACCAGGTGGGATTTGTGGTTAAAGACCTCGAGCAGGCCCTGACTTACTATGAACCCCTGTTCGGGGAGTTCCAGAGAATGGACGCGACCGAAATGGAGTGGGAGTACCGGGGTAAGCCAGAAGTAAGCTCAATCAAGATCGCCTTCGGCAAAAGCGGTGATGTTGAAATCGAACTCATTGAGTGGGTCTCGGGAAAAACGCCCCATAAGGAGTTTCTCGACGCCGGGCATGAGGGGCTGCATCACTTACGTTTCATAGTGGACAATCTCTCTGAGAAGGTCAGCGAGGCGGAAAAATACGGCTACCAGACCATCTGGTACAAGAAGTTTGCCGATGGGCTCGAAGCGGCCTACCTGGAGCGTGAGGATGACCCGCTGATACTCGAATTTTTTGAAAATAAGTTCGAGTAAAATCCGGAGTTCACCCAGCTAATGGCCAACTCGATTCGCATAAATGATCTTGCCAATCCGGTATTCAGCGAACTACAACAGTCTATCCTCGACTATGGGAAAACACTGGAAGTATCACTGGACCCTACCCGCATTATGGCTGAGGCCCGGCAGCAGCTATCGCTGGCGGATTTTGGCCCCATGGATTTCGTCGATCGACTGGCCCTGCTCTGCGATGAATGGGACAGCGATCCCGAACTTACCAATCTGGGTAGATTGAACCTGCGCAACAAGTTGTTGCTCTATGCCCGCAATCGTCTGTTGATTCAGGATCTGCTCAAACAACACCCTGAAATCCATGATGTGCAAATAAAGGCGCCGATCATTGTTGCCGGCCTGCCGCGCTCCGGGACAACACATCTGCTAAACCTGATGGCTTCCGATAAAAGGCTGCGCGCCCTGCCCTTGTGGGAATCCTACGAACCGGTTCCCACACCTGGCGAACGCTTACTGGAGGACGGTACCGACCCACGTTTCCAGCGTTGCGCTGAAGCGTGGAGCATGATGCAGCAGACCGTGCCAAAGCTGGCCGCCATGCACCCCATGAACCCCGAGCATATTCATGAGGAGCTGGAGTTGATGGGCCCCGACTTTGCGTCCTACAACTTTGAATGGCTGTGCCAGAGTCCTCGGTGGCGGGATTATTATTACGCTAGCGATCAGACCCCCCACTATCAGTACATGAAGACCGTGCTGAAAATACTGACCTGGCAGGATGGCGACGATGGGAGCAACACCCGCTGGGTCCTGAAATGCCCGCAGCACCTGGAGCAGTTACCCGTCCTGCAAATGACATTTCCCGATGCGACCATCGCTGTCACCCATCGCGACCCGGTATCAGTTATCCAATCCGCGGCCACCATGATCGCTTATGGCCAGCGGATGTCGCGATCAAAAATCGATGTCGATGCCGTATTGGACTATTGGACTGATCGCGTCCACCACCTGCTGCAAGCCTGCTCCAGGGATCGAAACAAACTGCCCGATAGTCAAAGTATCGACGTGCTATTTCACAAGTTTATGCGCGACGATATCGGTACCGTAAAAGAGATCTTCAGGAAGGCCGAACTAGAGATAACAGCAGAATCGGAGCAGAGCCTGCGCCAGTTTATTCAGGAACATCCGCGCGGGAAGCACGGCCGGGTGATCTATAACCTGAAGGAGGATTTCGGCGTCGATCCTGATGCGCTGCGCAGCCGCTTTGATTTCTATTTCAGGCAGTTTGCAGTCGTTGCTGAAAGCAGCGGCTAAAAGATACATGGCGAGGGTATCGAGAAATGAGAGAGCCGCTATACAAGTCACGACCTGTTGAGCCAAATCCCGCGAGATTCGGCGGCGAACGGATCAATGATTTCATCGTCATGTCAGAGGCCTTCTCTAACGCCTATCTCATAGAAAGCAGCCAGGGAAACATACAGGTCAACGCGGGCATGGGTATGGAAGCGCCCGTCATCGAGGCAAACTTTCGGGCATTCAACGAGTTGCCAATCAAAAAACTGATACTGACCCAAGGGCATGTCGATCACGTTGGCGGCACAGCTTACTTGCGGGATAAGCAGGCCGGCCTGCAAGTGATTGCAGCAGCCAATAACCCCGAACACCAGGCCTACGACGTCCGACTGGCGACTTTTAGAGGGAACCGATCGGCATTCGCCTTTGCCGGCAAGTTCGCAGAGGTTTTTGAGTACTATAAAAGCCAGGGGTATACCGATTACCCTGCACAGGATACGCCGACACCTGATGTACTGGTCGAGGATACGCTGGCACTCAAACTGGGCGACATGGAACTCGAACTTATCGCCGTTCCAGGTGCCGAAACCAACGACTCACTCATCGTCTGGCTGCCACAACATAAGATCTGTTTCACGGGTAACCTTTTTGGCTGCCCTTTTGGCCACTTTCCCAACCTGGTGACTATACGCGGTGACCGCTACCGGGATCCCCTGGTTGTCGCCACAGCAGTTGATACAGTCAGGAAACTGCAGCCCGAAATGATCTGTTACGGCCACCACAGTCCGGTCACTGGTGCGCAACTTATACAAGACGAGCTGGATGCGCTTCACGGCGCAATCATGTATGTCCATGATGAAACCGTGAAGGGGATGAACACAGGAAAAGATGTGCACACACTGATGGCGGAGATCGCGCTGCCACCCGAATTGGAGGTCGGCGAGGGCTATGGCAAGGTATCCTGGGGAGTGCGGGCCATCTGGGAAAACTATAGCGGCTGGTTTCACCACCGCTCGACTACAGAGCTCTACGCTGTGCCCGGAGCAAGCGTAGCCAGCGATATCGTCGAACTTGCCGGCGGTGCCGATGTCATCCTGGTGCGCGCCAGGGAAAAGCTCGCGTTGGGGCAATGCGAACAGGCGCTGCACTTACTGGATATCATCCACGACGCCAATGCAGACAGCGCCGAAAGCCGCAGGCTGGCAGCCGAAGTACACAGGGTTCTGCTGACGCATTCGCAGAATTTCTGGCTCTCGTCCTGGTTAGAGAATCAGCTCATTCAGCTAAGCAAGGACGCGGTCTAGAAGGCTTATCGCGCCTACTTTTTCAGGAAGGCGGCAACACGCTCCTGCATATCCGGACCTACGCCCTCTGTCTTCATTGCCTCAAACAGCAAACCAGAATCCATGGGCAGCGACTCAGTGGCTTCCAGCAATCGTTTATTGGCCGCATGGGTGAATCCCGAGTTACCTACGATGTCGGCGGCCAACTTAGCTACCTCTTCGAGAAAGCTCTCCTCGGGGTAAACAAGCTCACACAGGCCCACGCGTAGTGCCTCCTCCGCCCTGATCATCTCGCAGGTAAACATGAGCCGTTTTGCAGTAGCGATTCCCACGCGCCGGGGCAGACGCTGACTCATTCCCCAGATGGGCGTCAGCGCCCACTTGGCGTGGGTATCACCGAATCGGGCGTTACTGGACGCAATGATAAAGTCAGCCGCCAGCGCAACCTCCAGCGCACCGGTATAGCAATGCCCATGTACGGCAGCGATCACCGGCTTGGGCAGGGTTTCCATCAGCCTTAGCGTCTCTGAGTGCCAGAATGGCGAAGGTACATCCTCGCCCTCTGATATGTCGTCCAGGTCATGCCCGGCTGAAAAACACCGCCCGGCGCCGCGAAGAATCACGCAGCGCACAGAATCGTCATCCCGAATACGCTCGAGATGATCTCGCAGTGCCTGAAAAACCTCTACATTCAGCGCGTTCAGCTTATCAGGACGATTTATAACCAGGTGCGTAACACCGCCCTGATCTTCCCTGACCAAAAACTCTTCTGACATTATTGGATTTCCTTGATCTTTATGGCCCTTACCAGGGTGTTATTGCTAGGGAGTGCTCGACGGGGAGCGACATTGCGTTAACACAACTAGTAGGCGCCCTGAGAATAGGTTAATTCATAGCTATGTGAATATACCTCAAAGATAAGGCCGAACGGATCTTCTACGTAACACATCCGGTAGGGCTTTTCCCCGGGATAATACTCGCGTATCGGCATCCTCTGTTTGCCACCGTGGGCAACAATCTTCTCCACCAAACCTTCGATGTCAGGATCCTGCAAACAGAAGTGGAAAGTGCTGGTCTTCCAGTACTCGAATTCTTTCGGCGCTTCGTTGTTTTTGAACTCAAACATTTCTACGCCGATTTTGTCACCAGTGGACATATGCGCGATCTTGAACGAACCCCAGCCCTCTCCAAACACGTCGATGCACATCTGGCCGATTGGCGTTTCTGACTCTTCGGTGATCACCGTTGGTTCCATGATGTGATACCAACCCATCACATCACTGTAGAATTTTGCTGCCTTTTCCACATCGGGTACCGAGATACCTATGTGAGAAAATGTGCGTGGATATGTCGACATACCAAGTACTCCGTGTAGCGTGGAAAGGACAGACAGTTTGATAGTATGCAGCGTGGTTCGCAACTGTGCGAGCCCCGGCCCGGTTGTGTGTAGAGACGAAACCTCGTTATGTATCGCACCGTCTAGAAGAATCGCAGCGTTAAGCGCCTGAACCGGGACAATGTGCGCAGCATTGCCGCCCTCAGTGCACGCGAGCCACAAATTAAACGCTCAGCCAGAGCCCTCGCTCTGCAGCATCTTGCTGCGCAGCACGCGTGCTCGCTTATCCTCGCCATCATGACTCCAGCCAGGCGCCTTGAACAGGTAGGCGAGCTTATCGCGTACGCTATCAGCCCTCCTGACATCTGAGAGGATCGACGAATACTCATGTGTCGCCACATGAAACGGGTTGTAGGAAGTGATGTTTTTGGTAAGACCGTACACTGGCGGCTCGTCCTGCTTTTCCTGCGAAAATGAGCCAAACAACCTGTCCCAAATGATCAATACGCCAGCGTGATTGCAGTCGAGGTAGCGAATATTCGAGGCATGATGAACCCGGTGATGCGACGGGGTGTTGAATATCCACTCGAACCATCCCGGCAGCCGGCTCACAAGCTCAGTATGCAACCAGAACTGATAGAACAGGTTTATCGACATCATTGTGAAGATCATCAAAGGATCGAACCCGAGAAGAGGTAAAGGTAGCCAGAAAAAATACTTGTGTACGCGTTCCATCACCCCCTGGCGCAAGGCGGTCGCAAAGTTCATCTTAACCGCCGAGTGATGCGATACATGGCCCGCCCAGAGCAGCCTGACTTCATGGTTGGATCGGTGCATCACGTAGTAAATAAAATCGTCAAGGAAAAACAGCAAGACCCAGGCCCACCACTGACGCTGCACCAGATCTGCCAGTGGGCTGATACTGTGTAGGTAAAAGAAAGCGACCAGGGCTGCAAACTTGGGTAGCACATCCACGAAGACCACAAACACGGTCATCCACAGGGATGCAGTCGTATCCTGTTTTTCGAATAAGCCTAGCTGCGCTTTCCGATCTATCAGGAACTCAATTGCCAGCGCCGCCAAAAAAATCGGCAGGAATACATAGATCAGGTCGTCTTCGGCGAAGGCAGCCAGGTAAAAATCCAGGTCATGCACGGCAATCACGATGCTCTTGTCACTTCTTTAAAGGGGCACGCTAGCACTTGATGGGGACACTGCGCCAGCGGTGCCACAAATTCGTCCCGGTTGATCATGAATTGGCCACAGACTGGCGTTATATCGCCTACACTGTCTATCAATGACGATTTCGAAGGAGATGACGCCATGAGAGCGCATATCAAGAGGCTTGCCGGAGTTATGCTGTCGAGTTTTTTTGCCACTTTCCTTTCATCCGCCACTGGTGCGGCCGAAAAACCGAATATCCTGGTCATTTGGGGCGACGATATCGGTATTTGGAACATCAGTCGCTACAGCATGGGGCAAATGGGCTACCAGACGCCTAATATTGATCGGATCGCCAATGAAGGGGCGATATTCACTGACTACTATGGCGAGCAGAGCTGCACAGCTGGGCGCTCGGCGTTTATCACCGGCCAGCACCCGGTGCGCACAGGACTCACCAAGGTGGGAATCCCCGGCTCAGATATCGGCATACAACCCGAAGATCCAACACTCGCCGAACTACTGCGACCACTGGGCTACACCAGTGGCCAATTCGGCAAGAATCACCTGGGTGACAAGGACGAGTTCCTGCCTACTAACCACGGGTTCGATGAATTTTTCGGCAATTTATATCACCTCAATGCCGAAGAGGCACCTGAGGATCCTGACTACCCTACTGACCCGGAGTTCCATAAGCAATTTGGCCCTCGCGGCGTCATTCGCAGCTTTGCGGACGGGCGTATAGAGGACAGTGGCCCACTGACCCGCAAAAGAATGGAGACCGTCGATGAGGAGTTCCTCGGTGCGGCACTCAAGTTTATCGACAAGGCCAATGCTGACGGTTCGCCCTTTTTTGTCTGGTTCAATTCAACCAGAATGCACTACTACACTCACGTGAAGGAATCGCAGTTAGGCGCCTCGGGGCAAGGGTTCTATAACGACGCCATGCTGGAGCACGACGGTCACGTGGGGCAACTACTGGCAAAGCTCGATGAACTCGGCATTGCTGACAACACGATCGTCTTCTACTCCACAGACAATGGGCCACACTATAACCAGTGGCCCGATGCGGCGATAACACCCTTCAGGGGTGAGAAAAACACCAATTGGGAAGGCGGCTTTCGTGTGCCCGCCATGGTGCGCTGGCCCGGCAAGATAAAGCCCGGCCTTATCAGCAACAAGGTCATGTCTCACCTGGACTGGGTGCCGACCCTGATGGCGGCGGTAGGCGAGGACGACGTCAAGGCCAAGCTTAAGTCAGGTCAACGGTATGGCGATAAGAACTTCAAAGTGCACCTTGATGGCTATAACTTTTTACCTTATCTAACAGGCGAAGCCGACACCACGCCCAGACGGGAATTTTTCTACTTCAGCGATGACGGTGTACTGGTTTCAACCCGTATTGATGACTGGAAACTTGTTTTCGCTGAGCAGCGCGCGCAGCGTTTCGATGTTTGGCGAGATCCCTTCGTGACTCTCCGAATACCGAAAGTGTTCCATCTTCGCCGGGACCCTTTCGAGCGGGCCGATACCGACTCAAACTCCTACAATGTTTGGTGGGACAAGAAAATAGCCGGAGGTGTCGTTCAAGGTCAGGTGGCTGTGACTCGCTTTGTGCAGTCTTTGGCTGAGTTCCCGCCGCGACAACGTCCCGGGACATTTACCGTCGACCAGATCATGGAGGCGCTCTACCAAAAGCCCAAGTGAACATTAAACGCACCGGTTATACACGTGGGGGTCGGCACCCCCTTTGGCCAGGCCGGGCTCCAGTAGCAATAGGCCAGTAGGTAGGCGTTCTTCCAGTGTGAACAATCTACCTGGTATTTAGCCGAGACTTAAAAAATTTGGAGACATCAATGCCCAGGGAAGCGTTTCAAGGACACTGCCTGTGTAAGGCGATCAACTACACAGCAAAGGGCGAGCCGCAGTGGTCAGCACATTGCCACTGCGGTGATTGTCGGCGACATACCGGCAGCGCAGTAGCAAGCTTTGTCTGCTTCGATAAGGACAAGGTGAGCCTGACCAGTGGCGAGCTTACCCGCTACGAGTCCTCCCCCGGGGTGTATCGTTCCTTCTGCGCCACCTGCGGTACGCCTATGGCCTATGAACGGGACGATTTACCGGGAGAAATTCACCTGTACCTGGGTACTCTGGCGCACCCTGAGGAGCTACCCGCCACCCTGGAGGTCTTTTGCCAGGAGCGCCTGCCCTGGTTCAAGCTGCAGGTAGATGGACCCAGTTTCGATACCTTGCCAGATACGGCACCCAACTGATCACTTATTGCATGTAGTATGCTCGCTACAAAGCACTAACGAGTTTCAGACTGATAAGACCCTCAATAACGTCGCTACGCGCTAACCGCCGATACCGGCAAAGACAGCCGGTGTTCTGATAGCCTTTGGCAGTTCGAGTGGTGCAACAGCAACAACCGTACAGGGCAAGCCTGAGATCTGTCGAGCCAAACCACAGGAGGTAAAAATTGAAACGAATCAAGCGATACCAGATTTTGTTGGGGCAAACACTGCAGGAACTCGAGGAAGAAGTCGAGAAGGCGATCTGGCGTGGCTACGAACCTCAGGGTGGCGTATTCAGGCACACGTTCGATCAGGCACACGATGGCAGAATGGTTGAGGCATTGGGACAGGCTATGTATATGTCTGAGGATGAATACGACTACAGAATGGAAAGTGTCGAGAGAATCACCGACGTCATAAGAGATGACACGGGTGAGAGTGGTGATTGACTAAAGATCGCGCCAAAAAACGTGTGCTCTCAAGAGCGCCCGACAGGAAAGATTTGGGGGACTATATGAGTGCGTTAAAAAGAAATTCGGCCGCCTTGATGGAGTGGCTACTGGTCGCCACGGCGGTATGGATACCCATGTACCTCGTTTACCTGCTTTTTTCATGCCTTGACCGGAAGACGAATGATAACGGGCCGCTGGTAATCTGGCTGTTTATTTTCGCCATTTTCGGGGCTGTGGAGGGCAGCAGCTGGATCAAAGATAAATATCGCGCTGTGCAGGAAAGTAAGACGTAGTGGTTCGTTCTGTACCGATCCTCAACCGGGTATCCAGTAATGGAGGTCGCTGTTGTGTTAACACCGAATAATGCCAACTCAGCTGGCGCCCGCGACATTAGTATAAGCCCTTCAGAACTCCCGACTCAGGTATACCCTGAACTGTCGCGGTTCGAAAACATGGAAATGAATGTCTTCTACACCGTCTGCGCCTTCGCCAGGCAGGCGTGAGCCATAAAAGTAATCAATGTCATGATCGTCAGAATCAAAAACGTTCAACAGGTCCATCTGTAACCGCCACACGTCACTGGACCAGCCCAGGGCCAGGTTAGCCATGGTCGAACCATCAGCCTCGACGCTACCATCCTCGATGAGCGGAGCACCATCGAAGTAGCGAACGCGGAAAGACCCAAACCAGCCGCCCGGGTATTGTGCCGAAATTGCCCCGCTTGCCACCCACTCCAGCGCACCGGGAATTTCCCTCCCCTCCGGAGCACTGTCACTGAACTCCGCGTCGGTCCAGGCAAAATCCGCCTCGAGTGACCAGATCTCATTGATCGCCCAGAAGTTATTGAACTCGAGCCCCCAGCGCTCACTGGGTCGGCTGGCCTCGGTGGTGCCAGCGTCACCGACAAACAGCAGCTCGGAATCCAGTTCCAGATACCATAGCGCCAGCGATGCATTCCAGCTATCCAGCCATACCGTCTTGAAGCCGAGCTCAGCTCCCTTTGACTCCACCAGTGGGTCGACCGGGGATACCGGTTCCTTGCTGCCAGGATCGATGGCAATAGTCACACCGCGCGCGTCGTTTGAATGAAATCCGTAGCCACCACTCAGGTAGGCTTCACTGGTCTCCGAGAAGGCGTAAATCAGGCTGGCCTTTGGACTGATAAGCGCATCAGTGTCGTCGCCCGAGTTTACCGGGGTCTGCGCATCAACATCGAACCAGTAGTAATCACCGCGGATACCGAGCACCGCGCGCCAGTCGGCGGAAAACCGCCAGGCCAATTCGTAGAATACACCCACGCTGGCCTGTTCTACGCTGTCTTCTCTAACCGTTTCGAGACGCTGGCGATCCAGCGTGTGATAGAGGCCGACGCTGTCGATATCGTCATACCGCAGCTCAGCTCCAAGGCTATGGTGGAAATGTTCGTCTACGCCACCTACCCAAAAGCGGTTGTAACTTCCACCGTAGACGGTACGCTCGTCTTCCTGCTTGAACTGGTCGCCGTTCACTGGATCATCCAGCAGGTAAGTGAAATTGGACCACAGGTTCATTTCGTAATCGATAATGTACGCCTGCCATTGCGACCGATGACTCTGGTGCTGATGGACATACTGTCCCGACAGGCTGGTCCGCCGGGTGTCGCCCCCCAACGTGGTATCGATCGAACCTAGTTCGTCGATGAGCCCCTGTGATATCGCTCGTTCCGGAATCTGGTCTGCTGAATTCCAGTCGTTGTCGTAGTACATGAAGGTCGTAGACCAGCTACGTACATCGTCGCCGCCACCCAATTTCAGCATGCCATTCAGTTTTTCAACATCCTCCTCGATGTCTTCCCAGGGGCCATCGTAGACCTGTGTCTCGACAGCTCCGGTAAAGTAAACCTGGTCCAGGTCTGCGCTGCCCATAGCCAGCAGACGTCCATAGCCATCTTCACCCACACCCAGCGTAAGTCGATTGGCGGGTAATTCATCAAACGTCTGGATGCGGACGCCACCCGCAGAGGAGAAATCCCCGAGCTCTGCGTGATAAGGCCCTTTAACGTAAGACATACTCTCTATCGTTTCGGGGATCAGGAAATTGATATCCGTGTAGCCCTGGCCGTGGCCGTGGGTACGCATGTTCACGGGCATACCGTCTATCCAGGTCGCAAAATCAGTGCCGTGGTCGAGATTAAAGCCTCGCAGGAACATTTGATTGGATTTACCGGAACCGCTGTGCTGCGTGACGATGAGTCCCGGTATGGCCTCGAGAACGTCCCCGGGCCTCAGCAGTGGACGAAGAGCCAGGTCCATTTGTCCTATCACGCCCTCGGAAG
>CAZPVJ010000094.1:0-7107 GCA_964590005.1 uncultured Alteromonadaceae bacterium
AGAATGAACAGAATTGCAAAATGTGCATGTAAGAATGTTGATGTGACCGTTAAAGGAGACCCGGACAGGTTCATAGCGTGTCACTGTGACTACTGCCAGAGAATGTCGGGCTCAGTGGCAACGCTGTGCGCGGTCTACAAGGAAGAAAATATCCTGTCGATAAATGGTGATACCACCGTCTACAAGCTTCCTAATTGGCCGGGTGGGGAAAAGTATTTCTGCTCAGCTTGCGGCACAACCGTTCATTGGGTTAACCCCGGTGCCTTCCCCGGCATGCACATGGTTGCTGGCGGCTGCTTCGCAGACCCAAATTTTCCCGCTCCAGATACTGTTACCCAAGTAAAGTATCGGCAGCCCTGGTGCCCTGAATTTGAGGGGGCTGAACATTATGAAGGCTACTCTGGAAAGTGACCTTGTACAGATCCCAGGCATCTTCGCCAAATCGCGGCAAGGCTGATAACTGAAGCCGGTGCACCACATCCCCCGCTAAGCGGCGCCATGGCAGGGATTAGACGTCAATTGCCTTGATCGATTTCGAGTTCCAGGCTTTCCTGCAAGTAGCGTCTAACCAACTCTGCAGCATCTTGGCGCTTGAAACTGCCTTCCTCGGTTCCACCAGGAACAGCTATGGCGGTAATCCTACCTGCCAATTGCGGAAAACGGCGCTCCGCCTGATGAATCCAATCGGCGCGATAGCTGGGGAGGGTCCACTCACCTCCTGTGCCACGGGAGTAAACCAGAAATCTAATGTCGCTATCTCCTTTCGCCAAAAACCCGAGAAGCGCCACCAATTTGTTATCGGCCATATTGTAAAGTCGACGAAACTCCTCCGAATAATTCTCTCCGTCTTCCGGGTATCCAACACCCAGATCCTGATTCATCGAATGAAAAAATGCAGAGCGGTGAATCAGTACTTCTCTGGGATGCTGTTTCAGTATTTGAGCCTCTCGAGCCCAAGTTGAACCTATCGCTTCTTTTTGGGTGATAACGGGAAGGTCAGCGAGAACATCACTCAACACGTCTGCATTCGTGCCACTTTTCCTGCGAGTCTCCTCGTCATAGACTCCCCGTGGGGCGTAGGTATCCATAAGAATTACGACCGGGGTTCCACTGGCCTGCCAGGCCTCACCGTTGCTGCCACTCACGTCTCTAAAAATTAGCCAGCCGATTCCGATAATCAGTGCAAAAAGTAACGCTACCTCAAAGCTACCGCGGCCTGTTGCCTTCGCATTTTCATCGATAGTGGTTCGCTTCGGTCCATCCGGGCCCAGATCGAAAATCCAACTAAAAACCAGTGCGATCGGAAAACCTATTGCCAACAACACGATCGTTATTGTCGAAAACCACAACGGAAGACTTAAGGGTTCACTTACGACATCAAGAACCTGCAGAATGCCCCATGCCAAGACACAATAGACAGCGGCCGCGCGAAACACTTTGCGTTGCTTTAGTTCCTGAAGTAATGACATAGATTCAAATTTTTCTTATGTGGGCCCTGTAGCCTATCAGAATTACACAAACGCAGCCGTTTTTAGTGCTCTATTTCAGCAAGAGCGCTTGTGGTTGTCATGCGCATTCGCGTGTTACCAATTCGCCGTCAGTAGAGCTCTATAGCCACACAATTATCGCACAGGCAAAGGCATATACAGCAAGGCGCGTCCAACTATGGCTCTCGTGGATGCTAAGCCTGAACGTTCGCTTTCGCCTAAAAGCGGACATCCGTCTATTCTTTCCTAACATCTCTGGATTGAGAGCTATTTTATGACCGAGTTTGAGTCTTTTGAGAAAAGCTACATGCTGCTTGATAGCATGATGTCTATAACTTCTGCCCTACATGAAACGTCTACAATTATATTTTCATTGATCTTCGGCTATTTACTCGTGGCTCACTTCATTGGGAAGAGCCTATCAACAGCACAGACCATTATATTAACTGTTCTGTACTTATCGGTTACCACGAGATTAGCTCTTCATAGCCTATATTATTTACGCCTTGGCAATGAAGCAGGAAGGTTGTTTCATGAACATATAGGGGATTTGCCCCAACCCAATGTTGTAGAACAAACATTGTGGATATTGGATACCCCTCTCTGGTATTACGTCTATATTCTGGCATCTCTGTATTACATGTGGAGCGTAAGACACCCAAAGACAGAATGAACGCTGTGAGGTGAAAGCGGACATCAGCCTATAGAACGACCGCTTTCGCCTATTGGGAAACACGGTCTATGCTTCTTCAACAGGGAATATTGGGGAAACATCATATGGCGAAGCTAAAACTGGCAGATTGGGCCCATTATTCGGAAATTGCAGCCTCTATCGTCGTGATTTTTTCGATAATCTACTTAGGCTATGAGATCAATCAAAATACTATCGCGCTCCAAAACGAATCACATTTGGCGGTCAATGAAACACTGAGTGCATTCGATGTTGCGGCTGCTATGGATGAAGAGTTCCATAAAATCTTAACCACGGCTACAAAGTCACCCTCGGAGGTATCGGAAGAGGAGTTTTCACGATACGTGACATACGTCACGCCGCGTTTGGGTATCTGGGAGTATATGTTCCTTGCGAAACAGAAGGATGCTGTTGGTGGTTCGACGTGGGAGGCATTCGATCCATACTTTAATTCGATGATCTGTACCAAAGGTTATAGACAGGTTTGGCGAGAAGTTGAGACAAGCTTCGCTGAAGCATTCAGATTGTACATAAACAATGAGGTTATACCGACAATCTGTGAATCTTTGTGATACCACAAACGAACGAGTTGGAAAGGCGAGAATCCGATTCGAAGTCCGGATTGAATTTGTTAATCTGTCGCCCATCTGAGCCACGGCCTTCAGGAGTGTGATGTTGAAGTTAAAGTTGTTCCAGATACGAATCTTCTTTGTAGCGTTCGCGATAGTCGTCACCCTGGCGAGCTTGTATTTCAGCTTCCAAATATTAAGCCCTACACCGCCGCGGGTCGTTACCTTCGCTACCGGGCCTGAAGGTGGTGCCTATGAGCGGCTTGGTGAAATGTACAAAGAGATACTTGCGGAAAGCGGTGTCGAGGTCCGTTTGCAGTCGACTGATGGTTCACTCGAAAATCTGGCGTTTCTCTCGAACGGCGGAACAGACCTCGGGTTCATTACGATGGGTGAAGCCGACGAGGAGGCAGCGGAGACACTGCGCTCTTTGGGGGCAATGTTTGTTGAGCCGTTGTGGGTATTCACACGGGATCCTTTATTGAGGGAAGGTGACTTTCGACTCCTCGACGCTGAGCGAACTTCAATCGGGCCAGAAAACAGTCAGGCCAACAACGCGGCCCGCGACCTCCTCGAGCTGCTTGGCCGTGATCCGGATGAATTGCCTCTTCTGGAAATCGGGCCTGCTGAAGCTGCCGATAAATTGTTGGCCGCGGAGTTGGATACGGTTTTCCTGATCGAGAATTCGATATCTCCCATTATCAAACGGCTGATTTCCGACCCAGAATTAGTGCTGGTGGATTTCGCGAGGGCCGACGCTCACGTTGCACTCTACCCCCGGCTTACAAAACTTGTCGTACCCGCTGGAGTAGGGAGTCTGTCTCAGAACCTTCCTGCGCAAGACACCAGAGTCCTGGCATTTACGACAATCGTTGCCACGCGAGAGGACCTGCACCCGATTACCCAGAGCCTATTTCTCGAGGCGGCGTCGCAAATTCATGGCGATCCGGATCTGTTTCATACCTTGGCGGGTGAATTTCCCAAGCCTACAGATCAGCTTGTACTTCTGAGTGACAGTGCCCGCGCTTATTATTCTGAAGGCCGGCCATTTTTGCTGCAGCTGCTACCTTACTGGCTAGCCATAGTGTTGATGCAGCTAATGGCGGCAGTTATACCCCTGGTAGGGGTTGTCTACCCGATGCTTCGTCTGATGCCCTCTGCGTTTCACTGGATAATTCGAAACCAGTTTCACCGTCTATACACGGAGCTGCGGAGTATTGACCAAAGTATCACTACCTCTGATGCCAGGCAGTTGTCTATCCACCTCGAAAGACTAGAGCAACTGGAGGGTCGGGTAACCACCCTACGCGTACCGGTAACCTATGCCAGCATGTTATATGCCCTGAAGGCTCACATCAGTTCCGTGCTCAGCCGGGTGCGGACCGCAGAGAAAGAATTATCATCGGTTGACCGAGGCTAAATCAGGCTGATGTTGATCGTGTAACGGAAGACAGGCCTTTTCGGTTTCGTGGAGGTCCACTTTCGCCTACGCGCGGTCGAAGGTGGGAATACCACGATATACTGCACTCATAATCAACCCTCGAAAAAAGTAATCACGGATGCTCTCACTGGTCCTCGACAATCACTCGCTGGTTCGGCTACTGGCATTCTTATCGGCCGTCTCGTTGATTGCCTTGTGGGAGGTAGTGAGCCCACGCCGAATATTGTCCGCGTCTAAGGGCTTTCGCTGGTTAAATAACTGGTTGCTGAGCGCCTTGAACAGTCTGCTGTTGCCACTGGTGTTTCCTCTGATGGCTGTGGGTGTGGCACTACTGGCGACAGAGCATCGGTGGGGACTGTTCAATTTGCTGGGGTTGCCGATATTCGTCGGCATTCCCCTGTTTATACTAATCTTCGATCTGACCATCTACTGGCAGCACCGCCTATTCCACCTTGTGCCCTGGCTGTGGCGACTGCACCGGGTGCATCACGCCGATCCGGACTTCGATGTATCTACAGGGATCCGCTTTCATCCCGTTTCCATCATACTCTCCATGGCTATCAAGATAGCGGTAATTATGCTCTTAGGTCCGCCAGCAGTGGCGGTACTACTTGCAGAAGTCATTCTCAATGTAACCGCAATGTTCAATCACGGTAATATCAACATTCCGCCGAAAATTGATGCTGCGCTTCGCTTGTTCTTGGTCACGCCCGACATGCACCGGGTACATCATTCCTGCGTTCCCGAGGAGACCAATTCGAATTTCGGCTTCAACTTTCCTTGGTGGGATCGCTTGTTCGGCAGCTACCGGGCGCAGCCCGAAAAAGGACATTTGGACATGGAAATCGGCATCAAGATGCTGCACGGTATTGATCAACAACGAATAGATAGGTTGCTACTTCAACCGCTTAAGAGATGAATCCGGCAAAGATGAGGGCGCGCAAATTGCGACGACTCTGAGGTGAAAGGGGACTCTCCGAGGGTCTCACTGCTAGAATATGACCCTACAAGGAGGGCGGCTTATGTTGCGAAAGATTGTGTTTTTGATCGCATGGGGTGCAAGCTTCTTAGCTCACGCTGAGAGTATCGACGGGTCCTGGCAGCATGCTGACGAGCCGGCCTGGATTACGATTACGCTGGACCAGGGCACGGGGGTTGTGGTCCGCAACGACAAGTACCCCGAGCGTGTTGGTCGCGAACTGCTCAAGGATTTGCAGGCGGATGATACCCAGACTGATCTCTGGCGAGGCCAGGTGTATGTGGAGCGTTTCGGTGAGTACAAGGATGCTCAGATAACGCTGGAGGCACCGGACGAGATGCAGATCAAGGTCAAGGTGGGCTTCATAAGCCGCACGGTGGAATGGACGCGCGTACAAGACGTGCCGGCAGCGCCCGAAGACTGAACTGCGGGACGCCCCCCTAGCGGACGGATTGGCGCGCTATTGCGGCCAGTAGCGCACGATGAAGTTACCCAGGGTGACGGGTTCGGCCTCACCGGCAACGCGCCATTCGAAGTCGTGGCGCGCGGCAAAGCCTTCGTTGAGGGCTCCTTGCCTCAGCGATAGGTCCGACTTGGAGTCTCACAACACCCCGTCCCCATTGACCAATACACTGTGCTGTATGGGCTAATTGGTAATGGATCAATGCCCAAACAGGGTGGTCAGGGCCAGGGGTACAACGCTGGCGGCAATAATCGCCAGGATGGCAGCCATCATATTCAGCTTTACGTCGATGCGTGAAAAGCGTTGCTCGATGTACAGGTCCTGTTGGGAAAAGCGGGCCTCGATGCGGATATCCTGTTCCGCCAGCCGGGCGTCGATTCGCGCGTCCTGCTCCAGGAACCGCGCGTCGAGACGCGCATCCAGGTAATCCTTGGTCACCAGGTTGTCGACGTAGAAACCGAAGGTGTCAGCCATAATCTCCGCCTGTGCTTCCGCTTGCTTGTCCGGAACACCCACCTCCTTGAGTCGGCGGGCGAACTTCAGTGAATCGAATGCCAGTGCGCTCATCATACGCCCTCCCTGTGTCAAGGGACAGTATGTGCCCGGCGGGGCGCAATGGGTACATCAGATGTGCTCAGGTGCTAGCCAGCTCTTCCTGCATCTGCTCGCGCATAATGAATTTCTGAATCTTGCCGGTCACGGTCATGGGGTACTCGGTTACGAACCGCACGTAGCGCGGAATCTTGAAGTGGGTGATCTTGTCCCTGCAGAAATCTCTCAGTTCCTCCTCGGTCATGGTTGCACCGGGGTGTAGCTGCACCCAGGCGCACAATTCCTCTCCCATCTTGGGATCGGGCACGCCGAATACCTGTACCTCCGCGATAAGAGGGTTTGTATAGAGAAATTCTTCGACCTCGCGCGGGTACACGTTCTCACCGCCGCGAATCACCATGTCCTTGATGCGACCGACAATGTCGACATAGCCGTCCTCGTCCATTACTCCCAGGTCGCCGGAGTGGAGCCAGTTGGCGGCGTCGATGGTTTCCCGGGTTCTCTCTTCGTCATTCCAGTAGCCCTGCATGACCGAGTAACCGCGGACACAGATTTCACCTTTCTCGCCGATGGGTACTACCCGGCCCTCGGCGTCGATCAGCTTGATCTCCACCCAGGGCACGGCGCGTCCCACGGTTTCGGTACGCTTGGCCAGGCTGTCTTCCCGGTTGGTCTGGTGGTTCACCGGACTGGTTTCGGTCTGGCCGTAGGCGATCAGCACATCGTCCATGTGCATATCGGAAATCACCCGTTTCATGACTTCGACCGGGCAGGGCGCGCCGGCCATGATGCCGGTACGCAGGCTTGAGAGGTCGTAAGTCGGAAAATCAGGATGGTCCAGCTCGGCAATGAACATGGTGGGCACCCCGTGCAGTGCGGTGCATCGCTCTTCCTGCACGGTTTGCAGGGTGGCTTCCGGGTCGAA